>NZ_JNIV01000153.1 GCF_000701405.1 Deinococcus marmoris DSM 12784 | reverse complement strand
CGTTCAGCAGCATGAAGTCGCGGGGCTTCGACCTGGAACGGTCAGCGGTGACCCACGCTGACCGACTGGAGCGGTTATTTGGACTGGTCACGCTGGCCTGGGTGTGCTGTTTGAGGGTGGGCGTCTGGATGAACGCGTGCAAACCGATTCTGATCAAGGCTCATGGTCGCCGCGCAACAAGCGTGTACCAGTATGGCTGGCAATATCTGGCGAGAGCGCTGAGATGGGATCGCCCACAGGCCGAAGCCTACTTTGGCCTCCTGAGTCACCCTTTTCCTGCGCTCAGCACCGCCTGAACTCAAGTTGTCCGGTACTGAAAATCCGAACCTAAATGGAAGCGGCGCAAAGCAGTTGAAAAATGTGTGAAGGCGTCAAAACGCAACGCGATACGGATGGAGGTTGACAGGACTGGCGTCTTGCAGGGTGGCCCACTGGCAGACCACACCCAGAGCGCTCGCCCTGAATTCATTCAGGGCGAGCGCTTCAGCATCTCAGAGATTAGACGCGGTTGGTATCCACATGGACTGGCGTGGCCGTGACTGTACGGCGATTGAGGCCCGCCAACCCGGCCAGACCCAGCAAGCCCAGCAGCCCCCAGGGGAACTCGCGGGTATCGGCGCGGCCATTGTTGTTGGTGTCGACGACGCCGTCCCCATTGGGATCAAGGGGCGTGGTGGTGGTGGTGTCTGTGGTGGTGCTCGTGGAGGTGTCCTGTGCCAGAGCGACAGGGGTGACGGACAGGAGCATGGATAAGAGCAGCGCTTTCTTCATAGGGGACCACCTTCTACCGCTCGCACTTCGATCATGGGGCGGCCTGCTCATGCAGATCAACCGGTCTGTCTGGTGCGTGTGGTGGAAAGTTAAACGCAGGCGTGGCTCAAATTGTGTGCTTTGTTATAACTTTTATTTATAAAATCGCACGCCAGACGGTCAGTTAAATCATGGATGAACGTCAGAACCATGGTTCTCAATATGGAGGTTGAGAAACGCCGAAACGTTCATTTTGCTTTATAAATCGGATGAAAAATCAAATCAGATTTTGGTGATCATTTGAAAGCTTTCAGCGTTGAACTCTCTTTGCCCAGGTCAGGGCGACGCGCTCGCCCGTGCTGCCTGCATCTCACTGGCGTCGTGCTCCTGATCTCCTGCCAGCGTCCGCCCCTTGCTTTGCTCCTGGCGCTCGTGACCCACCAGGCATTGAGCTGATCCGCGAAAGGTTGAAATTGAGGCTGCCGCTGCTTCTCCGATTTAAGACTGCCATGAGGGTAGCCCTGGACCTCAACTGTTGCCCAAGGGGCGTGCCAAAATCCCGTGCTGTACTGGTCCACATGACCCTGGAACCTTCTACCCCTTTTAAGAGCGCGCTGATCATCGTCAATCCCAAGAGCGGTCAGGGAGAAAGCGGCATCGAAGAGTTCACCCAGTACCTCAGAGACGCCCAGGTGCGCGTCGAGGTCCGTGAGACCACACCAGAGAGCACGCCAGAAGATAACGTCAAAGGTCTGGAAGCTTTCGACGCCCTGATTGGCGCGGGCGGTGACGGAACGGTCAGCAGCCTGGCCTACGCGGCCCGCACCTCCCAGAAGGCTTATCTGCCGTACCCAGCAGGAACGGCGAACCTGATTGCACAGAACCTTGATCTGCCCACGGACCCGCGCGAGTTGGCCGATCTGTTCCTGTCCGGCCAGACCAGGACGCTGGACCTGGCTGAGTTGGAGGTGAACGGCGAGGTGCATGGCTTTGCCATGCTGGCTGGAATCGGGCTTGATGCGGCCATGATCCGTGACAGTGAACACACCAAAGACCGTCTGGGGGTGGCAGCCTACGTGGCGAGCGCGCTCAAGCAGCTCCACCCGAAGCAGACCCATTTCAAGCTGACACTGGACGGCAAAGACGTTGAAGTCGATGGGATGGGCGTGATGATTGCCAATTTCGGAATGGCCAATTACCGGGTGCCGATCACCGGTGATGTCAGTCCGGTGGACGGAAAGCTGACGGTCATCGTGCTGAAAGGCAACAGCATCGTGAGTCTGCTGCCGACACTGCTGGGCAGTCTCCGGGCCAAACTGAATCTGGGGAACGATGACCTCGGCAACAGCTTGGAAACCTTTGAGGCCACAGAGGTCAGTGTGCAGGCCAGTCAGGCTTTACCAGCGCAGTACGACGGGGAGACCCTGGAAGGAGACGTTGAGGTCCTGAAGGCCAGGGTCCTGCCGGGAGCAGTCCGGTATTTCACGCCAGCGGCCCTGAAGGACCTGGAGACCTGACCTGGAAAGAAGTGCTCGCCCCTGGCCTGGTGGATGAATACCGTTGAAGGCCAGCCCTGCGCTCTTGAGCACGGGCCAAAAATCCAGGTGGTAGTGGCAGGCGCAGTGATCGCCACAACCGCATCTGGACGCTCCTGGCTGCCAGCGCTGTGGGTTGATGAACTTCTCCGCTAGAAAGCCCGATCAGTGCTGGTGTTACCCTGCGCCGATGAAGATTGAGGCCTATCAGGTTCGTGAAGGAAAGAAGTTAAGTCTCAAGGACTACACCACCGACGGCACCAAGGGCGTCAGCAAAGAGGAGGTCAAAGTCCGCAGACCCCAGTTGAAGCTTCAGTTGGTCAAGCTTCAGGAGCGGCTGTACGCCGAGGAACAGCAGAGTCTGCTCGTCGTGTTGCAGACCCGCGACGCTGGCGGCAAGGACGGAACGATCAAGCACGTGTTCACTGGACTGAACCCACAGGGCGTCAATGTCACCGCGTTCAAAGAACCCACTCCTCTGGAGCTGAGCCATGACTTTCTCTGGCGGGTTCACGCGCATACGCCAGCGGCTGGAATGATCGGGGTTTTTAACCGTTCGTACTATGAGGATGTGCTGGTCACACGGGTCCACGGTGAAGTGGACAAACAGGAGATCCAACGCCGGTACGACGAGATTCGTGCCTTTGAGGTCTCCCTGCAAAACCGTGGCACCCGGATTCTGAAGTTCCACCTGACCATCAGCAAGGACGAGCAGAAGCGCCGCTTCCAGGACCGGCTGGACAAACCAAGAAAGCAGTGGAAGTTCAGTGAAAATGACCTGAGTGAACGTGCCCTCTGGGACGATTACACCAAGGCCTACGAGGACACGCTCAGCGCCACCAGTACGCCCACGGCCCCCTGGTACATCATTCCCGCCGATCACAAGTGGTTCAGAAATGACCTGATCACGCAGATCCTGCTGGAGACCCTGAACGACATGAACCCGCAGTTTCCTGAGATAGATTTCGATCCCACGAAAATCGTGATCGAATGAAGGGTCCAGAAGCTGCCCGGCAGAGTCTTCCAGCTTGAAAGAATCTGGGGGTACAGGGTCTTTGGGTACAAAGATCCCTGCTTGCAGCTCTGGTATCCAGAAGCTCGCTCCGCCTGAAGTCGGGCAGGGGCCGCTGCGTGGCTAAGCGTACTCAGGCAGGACCAAAGGGCCAGGCGGTGTACTGCGAGGTGCGTGGTCTGCGCACCCACGCCCGGGTGTACGGGCGCGGTCACCCGGTCACGGCCGTGATCGTTCCAGGACTGGGCTGCGCTTCGTGGATGTACCTCCGACTGGCCCACCTGCTGGCCCAGCATTACACCGTCTGGCTCTATGACCCGCCAGGCCAGGGTCTCTCTCAGGGGCGCTGGAACGATGCGGTGAGCGTGGAGCAGCTCACCGATCACCTTGCCCTGTGGTTGGAGACGCAGCAGATCAGGCGTCCGGTCCTCCTGGGCCACTCGCTTGGGGGGGAGGTGGTCCTCCAGCTTGCCGTGCGTTATCCCCAGCTCACCGGACCATTGATCGCGGTGGCACCGACGGGTCTTCCCGAGAATCCCAGCCTGCTCAAGCAAGTGTGGCGGTTGCTGCGGGACATCCCCCGGGAACGACTGGGCTTCTGGCCGCTTTGCCTGAGTGCGTATCTCCGGGCCGGGATCTGGCGCTGCTACCAGCTTGCCCGCGCGATTGAGCACCAGAGCGCGCTCCCGGACCTGGCGCTTGTCGCGCGCCCGGTGCTGTTCCTCGGCGGCGCTCGCGATCCAGTGGTGCCTGTGAGTGCGTTGCGCCGGGTGAGTTGTCACCGGCCCCATGTTCAGGTGGTGGAGTTGGCCGCCGCTCCGCACGGCATGACAGACACCGATGCTGAGGGGGTGACGGCGCAGGTCCGGCAGTGGGTGGGTGACCTGAACAGATCTGGCGAGACCAGGTGAAGCGCGCCAGTGAGGGTGCTTGAAGGGAAAGGCTGAGGCTTGACGGAAAGGCGCGTCCATGTGGGAATCGGAGTGTTCAACAGTCGTGTGAAAACGGGCGATAATGCAACGATCCGCACAGGCTGATGGCGATTCCTGAGAGGGGAGACAATTTTTTTGGGAGCGAGCTTGATGGAGGTCGGGTACCGCGTCACGTCCATGCCTCATGCCGTAATCCAGCAGTGCCTGTGCCACACCACACGATGCGCTCGTGGAAGCACGGTGCAAGACAAGTGTGGGGCGGCAAGTTCTGCCGCCCCATGCCCGGAGCATGACTCCTGACATGACCGGTGATGTGCGGGAGCGGCCCCGGAGTCAGCCTGTGGGAGCACGGCTGCGCCCGCTGCAGCAGTTCTCGACGTCGGCACTGGCTTCCCAGTCGCCCGGTCCAGTCCAGCCACAACAGCCTGCCACCGGGGTCTACACTGATCTATGAACCACCTGCCGGGGTCACCGCCGGGTGCGCTCGCCCCGCTGTATGGCCGCGAGCATGACCTGCGCCAATTGCTCAAGCTGCTCCAGGGTGGAGTGCGGCTGCTCACGCTGCGCGGTCCCGGTGGGATCGGCAAGACCGCCCTGGTCCTGCACCTGGCCCACGCGTTGCGGCAACAGAGTGCGCCCCAGTTCGATCACGTGCAGTTCGTTGATCTCAGCGCCGTGCGCGAACCGGAGCAGGTGATGGGCCTCATTGCGGCGTCTTTGCCCGACAGTGACCTCAGGGGCATACCACTACGGCAGCTTCAGGACTTCGCGGCCCGCCGCCCCACCCTGCTGATTCTGGACAACTTCGAGCAGCTGTTGCCCGCTGCCCCAGCACTGGCTGATGTGCTGGCCTGTACCAATGCTCTGCAACTGGTGGTGACCAGCCGGGCGGCGCTGCGGCTGCACGACGAGACCGAGTACCCGGTCTCGCCGCTGGCCCTGCCCCGCAGTGCCCAGAGCGCCGCTGCAAGCGGCGCGGTGCAGCTGTTCGTCGCCCGCGTCCACGCCCTGAATCCCACCTTCGTGCTGAGCGAAACCAACGCCGTCCAGGTCACGCGGCTGTGCGAGGTGCTGGAGGGCATGCCGCTGGCCCTGGAACTGGCGGCCATGCGCACCCGCAGCTACGCGCTGGGAGACCTGCTGACCCAGCTGGATCATCCCCTGGATGTGCTCAAAGCCGACTTCCGGGACCGGCCCGAACGGCTGCAGTCCCTGCGGGCCACCGTGCAGTGGAGCTATGACCTGCTGGACGACACAGACCGGGCGGTGTTCGAATGCTGCGCGGTGTTCGCAGGTCCGTTTACCCCACAGGCGCTGGCCGAGGTCTGGGGATCGTCTGAAGTGCTGGAGCGGGCCGAAGTGCTGCTGGAACAGAGCCTGCTGCAGCGGCTGGACATGCCAGACACGCTGTGGAAGATGCTTCAACCCTTAAAGGAACTGGCCCTGGAACACCTGGAGGGTCACCCGCAAGAGGCCGTGTGGTGCGAGCGACACGCGCGGCACTTTCTGAACCTGGCCGAGGAGTATCAGCGCCGATTGCAGCGTGAAGGGCTAAACAGCTTTGAGTCGGATCTGCCGCATTACCCGAATATTCGGGCCGGTCTGATCTGGACGGTGGAGCGGCGGCGCTCGGATCTGGCCTACCGCTTCCTGGGGGCGGTCGGTGGACTATGGGCTGCCCTCGGATTACACGTGCAGGAGGCGCCGCTGGTGGACCGGGTGCTGGCCCTGCCCCCGCCAGAGGACCGGGGCACCCTGCTCAGGGCGCTGGAAACCAGCGCGCACAGCCTGGACTACGCAGGGCAGTTTCAGGTCTGCGAGGTGCGGCTCGGTGAGATCATGGCGCTGTACCGGGAGCTGGGCGACGTGGAGGGGGAGGCCAGAGCCAGCCTCCAACTGGCAGCGGCGGTGCGTGACGCCGGCCAGGGGAAACGGGCCTGGGAGATCACACAACGGACCATCCGCGAGCTGCGTGAGCGGGTGGGTGACAACATCCCGACCCGCGAGCAGCAGATGCTCCAGGTCAATGTCTGCCTGGCAGCGTGCCATGATTTGCTGGAGCTGGAACAGTATGCGCAAGCGCTGGAGTCCGTCCAATTGGCCCGCCAGCACTTCATGGAAGTCGGGGGTCAGGCCAGCTCCCATAGTTACGGTGCGCTGGTGGGTCACCTGCTGGTGTCTCTCCACCGGTTGCCTGAAGCCCAAACGGTGCTGCTGGCCAGCCTGCGCGAGGCGGTGGACAAGGGCCTGTGGGGCATGGTCAACGATGTCCTGCGCTGGGGCCTAATCTTCCTGGCGGCCGAGCAACGCGACTGGGCCATCCTGGTGCAGTTCACGGCCTTCGTGAACGATCCCGTCGGGGAACGCTCACAGGGCGCGCCGGATCGACGCATGCGGCTGAACTTTGTCCGTGCCCGCGAAGAGCTGGGCGAGGCCGGCTTCCAGCAGGCCTGGACCACCGGCACCCAGCTCCAAATCCCGGACATCGTGGAACTGGCTGATCGGCTGGCCCTGGCGCCGATCTCGACGGCCACCCATCCTGAATTGACGCCCCGCGAACTGGAGGTACTAACCCTGGTCACCCAGGGCCATCCGGATCGCAAGGTCGCGCAACGGCTGAACATCAGCCCCGGCACCGCCAGCAAACATGTAGCGAACCTGCTGGGCAAGTTGGGCCTGCACAACCGCGTGGAACTGACCCGCTGGGCCATGGAGCATGGACTGGCTGCAGGAGCAGAATCCAGGTCGGACTCCCCGTAAAGATCCCCATCTGGCCTCAGGGCTGAACACGCCAGCGTCAAGGCACAGAAAGAGCCTGCTGTAGCCAGATGTCTGCTGGCTTTTTCCTTGCGACATCCCGCTTCCGAATGGGGGGGGGTCTACATCATTCTGCCAGGGTCACCTGCCCGCGCCGTACTTACTTCTCCCGATGTGTTTTGAACTGGAAACGCGCACCCTGGGGACATCAGCCCAGCGCTGAGATCAGGCAGGAGCCGGGCACCCGGCTCCCCAGGTCTGCGGCATCGTTCACCCGTCTCTCTTCACGCCGTCCCTGGTTCCGTCTGGAACGAGAGGCGCGGCGGCAGGTCTGCCCTGCACAGGAGAACGCATCATGCCTACAGTCCACCCGTTGGCCCGCCGCCTGTCCGTCGCGCTACTCACCCTGGGGCTGCTGGGCGCACCCGGGGCGCTGGGGAGACAGGCTGCCCCCGCTGAGACCCTCGGTAACCAGTTGACCGCCATGTCCGCAACGGGGCTGAAGCTCGCCGAGTGCGAGCAGCGCATGCAGGCCCTGGGGACCATGCTGAGCCAGGCAGGGTACGTCTCCAGGCGTTCGCACCTGGGCGCGGACGCCGTCATGACTGGGGTGTGGTACCACCCGCAGCGCCAGACCACCGTCGTGGCGTTCTCGGGATGGCAGGCGGCGGACAACGCGTTCTCGGCAGCGGAGATGGACGGCCAGGTGCGCTGGAACGAACTCCTGGCCACGCC
>NZ_JNIV01000152.1 GCF_000701405.1 Deinococcus marmoris DSM 12784 | reverse complement strand
TTGAGCGGGCCGGGCGGCTTTGGTTGTCTTCACACACTCCAGATACCAGCCCGGCCCTCTTTTTGGCTACTCCACGCTGTCCTGTGGCCCTACCCTCGTCTGTCAGGGCACAGAATTTATTTTGAACAGTCCAGGCGCACCCGGAAGCTGGGCATGGGCGTGGTGTAGGCCACCCTGGCAGCCCGCAGGTAACCCGCCGTCATTTTCTGGGGGTTCAGCGTGACCACCAGCTTTGTGGCTGCGGGAACACTGGCCGCTGGCATACGGGCATCTTGCACCTGGAACTTAAGTTGATAGGTGATCCCACCCGCCTGGGTCACGTCTTTATAAATCAACGGCTCGTCTGCCGCGCGTTCCTGGAACTGGAAGGTATTGCCGTCCACGCCGACCAGCTCGATGGCTTCCAGACCCGTGTCGTGAAGGTTGAGCTTGGTGGCTGTGCCGTTTCTCAATTCCACGGTCACGCCCCAGCCCGGCCCCAGCCCAACATCAGCTCCAATCGGCACGATCTTTCTGACGGTCATGCGCCACACGCCGTTGAACAGTGTTTCCCCAATACAGCCCTCCAGCGAGGCCCGTTGATTCGCGCCGCCAGGCGAGGTGGACGGGGCTGCGCTGCCCAGTGTGAGTGTGCTGCCTGTCAGGCTGCTGGGAATCCCCAATGTTTTGAGGGTCGAGAGCGGCACATACGTCTGTCCGTTCACGACGATGGCCCTGGCCGGGGCAGGTTGCCCATTGACCACCAGCGAATAACTCTGGGCAACGGCGGCGGGCGTGAGGGCGAGAGCGAGGAGGGCGAATACCGTTCGTTTTGACATGGTTTTCTCCTGAAGTGTCCTGTCCTCAGTAGAGGATCAGCGTGAAACCCAAATCAAGACCGGAAAGATAAGAATCACTCGACTTACGCGCGACCACAATGACCGAGTCGTTTTCGTAAGTGACGCCTGAAATTCTGGGAATATCGCAGGAAGATACGAAACATTTGCTCCGATCATCTGTCTGGGTGGCGGCAGCGAAGGGACTCCGGGTGTCAAAGCCGAAGATCACGCGCCACTGTCCAACACTGCTCTCCAGCAAATAACTGCAAGGAACGGTGTTCATGGCCGCCCCCGTGAGCTGCGAGTTGTAGCAGCGCGCGATTTGCTGTCCGGCGGGCTTGGTCACGTCCACGATCACCATGCTCTTGGCCCAGCCGCCGAAGCCTGGCGTTTGCACCGCGTTGCCCACGGCCTTTATGGCAATCGGGCCTTCGCCCTTCACGCCAAACCCGCTGGTGCTGTTCACGCTGCCCTCGCCGCCCCCGCAGGCGCTGAGCAGGAGGGCCAAACCGATGAGAAGAGAGATGAACTGCCGGCGATATCGCGTCACATCAACCGTCTTTTGATTGGAATGAAGGCGGGCGAGCGCCAAACATCCCGCCCACACTCCTGCTTACTGCGGCAGGATCCCGGTGCTGGCCTGCCCGGTGAAGGTCTTCACCCACGTCCACGGCAGGTACACGTAGCCCTGATCGCCCCAGCAGTCGCCCCACGAGTTCTTGACGATGAAGTACCCGAAGTCGTCGGCCACCGGCTGGTTGGGCAGCTTCTTCTGAAGGTTCTGGCTGGAGATAAAGCCAGTGACGGTCATCACGTGGGTCAGTTGGAAATCGGCATTGCCATTTGGCAGCTTGTTCATGCTCTTGTTCGGCGCGTAGCCGTTGGCGTCGGGGGCCACGTAGCGCATGTCCAGGGTCAGGGTGGTGGCGTGGCCCAACACCGAGCGCAGCAGCAAGATGACCATGCTGCGGTCCAGGTCGCTCTGGTCCCAGAAATCGGTAGGAAAGCCCATGCGGTAGCTGCTGCCCGCGCCCGTATTGGGCAGCCGCCGCAGCATGTACAGCTTGCCGCCTACCAGCGTCACGTACCAGTCACTCTGATCGGTGGTATTGGAACAGGGGCCGTAATTCACGGTGCGGTCGTGGTAGTTGTTGCAAGACTGGCTGTAGGTCTGCTTTTTGGCGTCGGCAATCCGGCTCAGGCTCTTGTTGTACTGCCACTGTGACTCGTAGGCGAAGGTGTAATTGGCTGCGCTCGCTTTCTGGGCAATGCCGATGGGATCGCCGCCCTCGCCGAACTTGCGGGGTGCCCACTCCAGAAAACGGTGGCCCGCGTAATCCTCTTCCGAGAGGTTGACCAACTTGTGATCCCGCCGGGCAATCTCGGCTTCCAGGGCGGCCACGGTGGCAAAGGCCCAGCAGGTGCCGCGTTGCCCCTGATCCTTGACGGTGGTTGTCAGGTCTTTCAGCGGCCAGTCGAAGTTCTTGTAGAGGCCCACGGTGGCGGGCACCTGGCAGGCTCCCTTCTGCGTGCGGTCAAGCTGGTCTTTTGATCCTGTTTCGGCATTGGCCGGATCGAGCAGGTATGCGATGTTGTAAATCTCGGCTCCGTACTCGCGGATCACGTCGCTGGCCTTCTTGTTCAGAATCAGCAACCTGTCGGCGCTGTAGCTCTTGACCTCGTCCGGGGCAGGCAGGCCGAACTGCTGCACGGTGTTGTTCAATTTCTTGAGGGTGATGTCCAGATCGGTGTACAGCGTGCTGTACAGGTTGTACTGATTGACCTGGCTGGGAAAGGTGCGGGCGTGCGTCGCCAGCACAGCTTTGCCGAACGCGCCTCCCATCAACGTGACCGTCTTGGGGCCGCCTGCCGTGGGCACGCTGACCAGCCGGTCTCCATCAGCATTGATGGCGTCCGCCGCCGGGGGATTCAGAATGGCGCTGAACTCCGGGTACTGCTTGATGTACGCGCGGGCATCGGCGTCGTCCTGCGCGTCCTGCTTTTCCTGGGCGGCCTGTTCTTTGGCAAGGTCTTGCTCGGTGATGACCTTACCGCCATTCTTGACGGCTTCCATGAACTGTGCGGGCGTCACGGTCTCAATATTCGCGGGTGCCGCGCCGCCGAATTCAGGCTGGGCCTTGAAAAAGGCGGCCTGGGCGTTGTCTGGTGGAGGATTTCCGCCGCCGCCGGAGGAACCGCAGGCGGCCAGGGCCAGGGTCAGCAGAATCAGGACGGGAGGCAGCTTGGACTTGGGCATGGTGTTCTCCTTGGGGTCTGGATGCTCCGGGGCTTAAGAAGGGTGTTTAAGGTCCGTGCCGCAGCGCACGCAGTAGCGGGCATACGGCGAGGTAATGGGCGCGTGGCACTGCGGGCAGGCGTCCAGCAGCCGCGTGCCGTCGTTGGCGCAGTAGCGCTCGCCAGAAGTGGTCGGCACCGCCCGCGCGCAGCGGGGACACAGGCGGTAGCGCACGGCGGCGGTGGGCGCAGAGGTGGTGGCTGAATCCAGACTGCCAGCGGGGTCGTCTGGGGGTTCGCTGCTGGAGTCCACGAGAAAGCCTCCTGAATGGAGATGGGGGGAGCCGGGGAATCAGGCGGGCGCGTTCAGTCGATCCGCACCGATTCGGGAACCAGGCGCCAGAGCTGGCACGCGCCGTCTGCATACGCGGAACCGGGATTCAGGCCCAGTGTCGCCGTGCAGTTCACCGCGTCCAGATACTGCCCATTGATCTTGAGTTGCAGCCGGGAGTAGCCGTCGCCGTTCGGCACGAACTTCCAGAGTTGGCACGCGCCGCCCGCGTAGGTGGAGCCGGGATTGAGGCTGATGGGCGTGGAGCAGTACGCCGCGTCCAGGTACTGTTTGTTGGCCTTGAGTTGCAGCCGGTAATAACCGCTGCCCGCTGGAACGAGTCGCCACAGCTCACACGCGCCGCCTGCGAAACTGGACCCCGGATTCAGGGTGACGGGCGAGGCGCAGTGGTCGGCGTCCAGGTACCGCCCGTCCGATTTAAGTTGCAGGCGGTAGAACTGTGGCGATTGGGCCAGGGCCGATGTGGCGCTGGATGCCACCACGCCAGCGGCGCACAGCAGCAGAGCTGTTCTAAACATGATGTCTTCCCCCCCGGGATTGAAGAGGCCGCGCCGGAAAGGGCCAGGAGTGACCTGAGCTTCCGAAGTGGCCAAGGCTGGTGAATGCCGGAGCCGACTGTTCCGTGGTTGTGTCCTTCCCCCCTCCTTGTTCCTACAGCCTGAACCGGCCCCGGTGATACGCCGGTCAGCAAAAGGGGAGGTTGCGCCGCCCAGCTTGGGTCGGGAGGCTGGCAGAAGGGGGCGTTCAGCGGGCTGCGCCGAGAAAAGACGGGCAGCGTGAAAGCCGCCCCTCACGACAAGGAAGCTGATTCCAATCACTGAAAATGAGGCTCAACAAGCCTGATTCTCTGGGCGGAGCGAGGAGTGAAAAAGACCAGTGCCAGAAATGGAGGCGGATTGCTCGGCGCTTTTCTGAGGATTCAGTTGGAATTTGGGTGACTGGTGTGCGCTGACATCTCGTTTGTTTATCGGAACCAGGCGGGATTCAGGCCGGGGCGTTTGCCTGTGCGCCCTGCGTTTCTAGAAAGTGCGTTTCCAAAAAGGCCGCCCAGTCTTCGGGCAGCGCTTCGCCCAGCTCTGCAAACCCCTGCCGCGCGGCAGCGTAGAAGCGGCCCAGGCTGCGGTGGTTACCAGCGGCCCGCAGTGCCCGCAGGGTCAGCGCCAGGGTGGCCCGGTCATAGGGACTGGCCCCGCACAGTAAGCGGCCCACCCGGGCAGCCTCGGCGGGGTGTTCCGTGCACAGCGCCCCAGCGCGGGCGAGCAGCGCACCGTATAGCGTGTCGGCCATCGGGCCGCCGGGTTCCGCTTCCTCGCCTGCCAGATAGGGGCCGTGCCACAGGGCCGTGTCACCAGCCTGCAAGAACAGCTCGGCGTCGGATTGCACCTCGCCCAGTGCGTAGCCTCTCTCGGTGGTCTGAATGACGCCTGTTCCCAGCGCGGCGCGGGTCTGGTGAACCAGTTCCTTGAGGGCCGAGGCCGCCTGACTTTCCTCTGTGCCTGGATAGAGTGCGTCAGTGAGTGTCAGGCGCGCCGCGTCCGGGCGGCCCCGCAGGCGGCTGTCAAGCAGGCAGGCCAGCAGCTCGCGGCGTTTGCGGCCCCGCACTGCGGATGATGCGCCGGGAGGGCCAAAGCGCATTTCGCCCAGCACCTCCAGGCGCAAAACCAGAGGAGAGGCGTCTGTCTGCGCCACTGCTGAACCTTGCGCCCGTTCTGGCCGCAACTCTGGAAAGGCGCGCGTCACGGCGGCCATGTTCAGTGGCAGATGCTGGGCGGTAAACCAGTCCAGGCAGGCCCGCGCCGCATCAGGGTCGTGTCGTTCGCGGGCCAGCTCCAGACGACATTGCCACGCGGCCTCGTGGAATTCGGCGGCACTGGCCGCTTCCAAAGCCGTCTGAAAGGCGCTGGCGGCCTCTTCCCGCCGCTCCAGGGCGCGCAGGGCCAGGCCGCGCGAATTCAGGGCGCTGACGCGCAAGAGGGGCTGGGGCAGGGTTTCGGCCAGCGCCAGGGCCTCGTCGGCGGTGGCCAGGGCCGCGTCTGGCTGTGCGTTCAGGCCCTCGGCCTGCGAGAGCAGGGCCAGACTGGTGCTTCGCAGCGGCGGATTGCCCAGTTGTTTGGCCAGGGTCGCCGCGTTGCGGGAGTGGCGCAGCGCCAGGTACGGGGCGTGCGGCGTGGGCCACTCGGCGTACAGGCTGCCCAGCGCCAGCTCGGCGTTGACCAAGATGGGCGAGAGCTGGGCGTCCAGCACGGACACCGCCTCCTGAAGCCGCTCCTCGGCCTGTTCAAAGTGGGTCTGGTGGATCAACAGATCGCCCAGCATGACCAGCGAGTGGGCGTAGGCGCGCAGATCGCCCACCGCCAGCAGCTCGCCTGCCGCTTCCTCAATGTCTGGCCTGGCCGCATCGGCCTCGCCTGCGCGCAGCCGCGCCTGGGAGCGGTTGACCAGCGCCGCCGCCCGTTGCCGCCGGAAGCCGTGCTGCTGGCTCAGGGCAATCAGCTCGGCCCAGACCTCGTGCGCCTGGGTCAGTTGCCCCTGATAATAATGGGCATTGGCAAGCGAGTTGAGCAGGGCGGCGCGTTCCTCGGGGGTCACCGCTCTGGACAGGGTGGCCCCGGCCAGCACCTGGGCCTCAGCAGGCTGCCCGCCCAGCACCAGCGCGCCCACCACCCGGCTGATCAGTTTGACGCTGCTCCCCTCCTGCGCCGTAGGATGTTCGCGCCACAGCGCCAGCGCCCCCGCCGTGTCGCCGCCCAGCAGCCGAACCGAGAGCTGGTGCTGCCACGCCTCGGGCTGGCCCGCGAAACTATCCAGCAGGGCCAGCGCTGGGTCCAGCAGCCCCCGCTGCGCCTGAAGTTCAGCGGCCCGGAGGCGCACCGCCGGGTCGTCCGGGCTGGCCGCCAGGGCCAGGTCACACAGCCGCCCAGCCTCGCCCAGATCGCTGTTCTGGAGGACTGACGCCGCTGTCAGGGCCAGCCGGGCGCGTTCCTCGCCTGCGGCGTGGCGGGCGGCCAGCGCCTGGAAGCGGGCCACCTCGCCCGGCCCCGTCGCCGCATCTGCCGCGTGTGCGTACAGGGCCAGCGCCTGTTCGGCGGGCAACTGCGCTTCCTCGGCAAAGGCGGCGGCGTGGCCCGGTTGCCCTTCCAGCGCCCGCACGGCCCGCCGCGCCGCCGCCAGACGCTGCCCAGCGGAGCGGCCCTGCCGGAAGACCTCGCGGTACAGCGGGTGAACGAACTGCCCCCCGGTGACGATGCCCAGCCGTTCAAGCTGTCTCAGCGCCTGCACGGCCTCAGTCACGGACAGGCCCGCGCAGTCGGCCAGCAGCGGTTCCCCGGCTCCAGGCAACAGGGCCAGGGCGTCCAGCATGGCCTCCAGCGGTGCCTCGCCCGCGTCTTGCAAGCTGCGCCCGATGACCGCCTCCACCGTTCCCGGCAGTGACTCGCCCTGCGGAACGCGCCAGCGCCAGCGGTCCCCGCTGTTCCACAGGTGACCCTGCCGCGCCAGCAGCCGGAAGTATTCCAGCGTGAACAGCGGATTGCCGCGCGCCCGCTCGTCCATCCAGGCCAACGCCCCGGCGGGCAACTCAGCCCCGGCCTCGGCAGTCAACATGGCAGCGCTGGCCTGGGGTGAAAGGCGCTCCAGGGCCAGAACCAGCGCACCGTCTGGCCAGTCCTCGGGCGGCGGCAGGCGGCTGCTCACCAGCAGGGCGGCTCCGCGTGTCCTGGCCACGGCGGCGGCCAGTTGAGCATTCAGTTGGATGCGGGCGTCGTCCGCTTCGTGGAGATCCTCAAGACACAGGACGAAGGGCGCGAGCTGGCCCAGCAGGGCGGCCAGAATGTCGGCTGCTGGCATGGTGACGGCCCGGCCCAGTTCCAGACCCTCCAACGCCGCCCTCGTCCAGTCGCGCAACCGGACCGGGCGCGGCAGGGCGCGGATCAGTTCAGGCAGGGGCAATCGGGCCGCAAGCGTCACGCTGCGGTACGGCGTTTCCTGCAGCAGCGCGCGGTTGGTGTAGGACTTGCCGATGCCGGCCTCGCCCCACAGATACGCGGCCAGACCAACCCGCCGTGCGGTCAAGGCACGGAGTCGCTGGCCCAGCACTGTCAAGGGAACGTCCATCTGAGCCTTCAGCATAAGTCCGCAGGAGGTTCGCGGCTTGACCGGGTGCAAAAGACGAAGGACCACGTCCGGAAGTTTCTCAGGCGCGGTGAGGAGTTGTTGCTAAACCTCGTCCTGTGTTGCGGGAGCGGCCTTGAGATGCTGGTAAACCGGAGCCTGACGCGATCCATTTCGCATGCCAATGAAACAATGGTTCGGACAGTTTTGACGAAAAGTAGGGGTGGCCCAAAAAACGGGTCTCCGGTAGGGTGAGGTTCTCAAGCCCACACCCAAGGAGA
>NZ_JNIV01000151.1 GCF_000701405.1 Deinococcus marmoris DSM 12784 | reverse complement strand
GTCCCAGGGCTGCCCACAGCCGCACTGCCCAGTGACCGGGAGCGTCCTGATTTCATCAGGATGCTCACTCATTTTGAGCGTCTTGCCGGGATGGCCACGTTGCCCGCCAGAAGAGCGGTTGCTCTTCTGGCGCTCACTCTTGGGGACCCACGGTTTGTCCTGGCTGGGCGGTTGGCTAGAAGTTCGGCTTGTGGCGGCAAGGCGAGCTTCCAGGGTCAGCAATCGCAGTTCAAGCTCGTCAAGGCGAGCTTGAAGGATCAGGCAATTGGGGCAAAGAGCGTTCTTGATGCGCCTACTCTATCTGATTCCACTCCGCAAGTCCCCCTGCTGAGTAGTTACCTTTTCGGTAAAGTACTGCCAAGTCTCAGCTCTTCACGGAGCAGAGCAATGGAGAGTTCCAAATGGTTGCCCAGAATCAAACCGATCAGATGCAAGCGTGGGTCCACTACCTCACCACCGAAGAAGGTCTCAGTCCTGCCACCGTCAAGGAGTACCTCAAGGATCTGCGCCTCTTGCGCACCTGGCTGGACCGGCCCGAGCTGCCCGAGGCCCAGCGTGTACGGGAGTGGTCTCAGATCAGCGCTGCGGACTTACGCACTTACCTGGCCCACAGCAAACCCGCGCCCCGCCGGAACCACCGGCTGGTTTCGTCCTGGCGCAGTTTCTGGGTGTTTCTCCGGGACATTCAGCGCGTGCCTGACCTGCAACTCGGCCCTGCCGAGCTGCGCCGCCCGAAACTGCCCCGGCGCCTGCCCGGCGCGCTGGAGCTGACGGATGTGGCCCGGCTGTTGGACGCCGTCTGGAATGACCGGAGTCCGGCCCGAGGCGAACGCAACTGGTGCATCGTGGCGTTTCTGTACGGCACGGGCCTGCGGATCTCCGAGATGCTGGATCTCAAGTTCGATCAGATCGAGGTTCAGGACGGGCAGCCCATCGCCGTGCGCGTGATCGGCAAGGGCGATAAGGAACGGCGCGTGCCGCTGTCTGAGACGGCCCGGAGTGCGTTGACCCGTTGGCTGCGGTTGCGGCGGATGCATGGGAATCCGGTCAGCCCGTGGGTGTGGTCTCCCCTGAGCGTCAAACGCTCCGGCCAGCAGATGCAGCGCCGGAGCATCGGGGCCATGCTGGACGCTGCCGCCCGCCGTGCCGGGTTGGACGTGGCGAAAGTCTCGCCCCATAAATTGCGGCACACCTTTGCCACGGCACTGATCGAGTCGGGCCGGACGCTCGACGAGATCCGCGTGCTGCTGGGGCATGAGTCGATTCAGACCACGACGATCTATGCGCACACGTCCAATGCGCGTGTCGCTGCTGCGGCTGCCGCACTGCCCGATGTGGTGGGGTTATCGGTTCCAGGACACCGGCCAGCGGCCAGATGACGGCCTGATTCCGTCTGATGTGCCATGGAAAAAGCGGCCCAGAGGCCGCTTTTATTTTTTAAATTATAGGGCGGTATTCAGCCGCTGTCAAATTCATACATTCGATTCCTGTTCGCGCAGGTCTTGGTGGGCCACGATTGACCTCTTGCGATGCAGGAGGGCATATTCGGCGTTGAGCGCGCATGCGGGTGCTGTGACATGTCCTCAGAGAGGCGGCGGCTCCTCGTCCAGCGGGGCTGACGGGGTGGCTCTCGGTCATGCAGGACTCCTACAGAGGCCACCGCCTCGGCTACACCCGCGTTTTTTCAGAGGACCAGAACACCGTTCGCCACCTGGACGGCCTGAGCTTCGACAAGGTCTTCACCGACAAGGTCAGCGGCGGCCACGCCCATCGCCCCCAGCTGACGGCCCTGCTGGGTCACGCCCGCGAGGGGGGGACACCGTGGTAGTCCACAGCATGGACCGCCTCACCCGCAACCTCGATGACCTGCGCGCCCTGGTCAACGGGTTGACGGACAAAGGCGTGCGCGTCGAATTCATCAAGGAAGGCCTGACCTTCACCGGGGAAGACTCGGCGATGTCCAAGCTGCTGCTCAGTGTGATGGGGGCCTTCGCCGAGTTCGAGCGCGCCCTGATCCGTGAGCGCCAGCGCGAGGGCATCGAAGCAGCG
This sequence comes from Deinococcus marmoris DSM 12784, assembly GCF_000701405.1. GTDB lineage: Bacteria > Deinococcota > Deinococci > Deinococcales > Deinococcaceae > Deinococcus > Deinococcus marmoris. The sequence continues at coordinate 5,799 of NZ_JNIV01000151.1, read as the reverse complement.
TAGAAGGCGGGCGTGCACAAGGCGCAAAAAGACCCTGACCATGACCCAGATCAGTGATCTGCAGCAGCGTGCAGAGCAGGGCGAGTCGAAGGCCAGCCTCGCCAGGGCTTTCGGCATCAGCTGGGAGACCGTCTATCAGTACCTGAAGGACGCACCCAGCGCATAAATTGGACACCGGGCGCATACCGCGCTATTCTGTGCGACATCAAAGGCGACCTCCGGGTCGCCTTCTCTATGCCAACCGCCACTCCACGCCCGATACTCAGCGCGCCGAGGTCAAATGATCAAATGGGGACTGGCCAGTGGCCTGACGGTGGCGCTCGCGCTCTGGACGAGTCTGTTTCTGCCTGTCGCTGCGGTTCCAGCGTTTTCTTTCGCCTGGCTTCTTCACTGGCTCCTGATGATCGTCGCGGTCAAGATTGTCCCGCAGGTTCTCCCCAGGGCCGTTGGACCTCTCACCCTCAACGTGGGGCCAAATGAGTCCAGGTGGTCCCGGAGGCTAGGGGTCCTGGCCTTCAAGCGGATTCTTGATCTGATCGGATGGAACCGGATGATCCAGAAGGCCAGGGGTTATAGCGGAAAGCGAGGGGAACTTGCCAGGCTGACCGAGGAAACCTGGCGTTCCGAACTGGGCCACGCCTGGGCGCTCCTGATGACCTGCCTGATCGCCATTGCGCTGTGGTCTTCGCGGCCAGATGTGGTCAGCGGATTGCTGGTGCTGGCGGTCCCTTTGCACGTCTACCCCATCTTGTTGCAGCGCCTGCTGCGCTGGCGCATTCAGCAACTTGGTGGGGCTACGGCAACGCAGTAGCAATGGAACGGAAGACTGGGCTCTGTCATCCAAAACAGGATCAGAGCCGCCCAGGGTCACGCCCCCGAGTCAATGTCCGGGACGGACCAGTGATCAATGCGCACATCCCCCGACCCTCCGTTCCATTGCTCCCGCAATGCCGTCTCTGAAGGGCACACCTGGTGCACGGCGCGCAGGGGAACTTTAATGTGCCACCGAATTTGCAGTCAGGTTGGCGCTGGAGGTCAAAACACCGTGCGATGGCGGGGAAATGGGCAGGCACGCCTTTAAATACAGGCCGATGTTCGCCTTCAGAACGAGATGTCGATGGCACTCACGCGTCACCTGCTCACCGGGCATCACTTGGTGCGGAGCGTAATGGTACAAAGGAGGCATGCGGCGACACCTCAGGCCCGTCCATGTGCTGGGCATTCTCTACGCCCTAGTTCTTGGCGTGAGCTTCGTCCTGTCTGAACAGTTCCTGTGGGCGAGTGTGGTCATGGTCACCCTGATCGGCCTGGTGATCCCGGGCGTCTTTTTCTATCAGGCCCGGCAGAACTGGCTGGCCGACCAGAAACAGTGGTCTTTTGTGCTGTTCTTGGTGGGGATCTTCTGGGCCATTGGGATACTGGTCAAGATCATGAACGTCGTGCTGTAGCTGACGCCGTCATTCGCGCAGGCGGTTGACTTGGTACCCAGTCCGGGTTGTGCGGCTTTGGGCACAAGTAACTTGTCGACGCTGTGGGAAGCCCACAGCGTCCTGCTCCGTGACGCCCGCGCATTGATCGTGCACGGGGAGGCAAAGGTGCAGGGCCGAGCCGTAACCATGGAAGTCCGGCGGCTGAGTGAGCTGCCTCTGGGAAGCTGGGCCAGCGCGGCAGACTGGCGGTGCCTGCCCTGTAGGGCGGCGTATTCTGGCTTGGACACGGAGAAGGGTGGAACAGTGGGCCGGGAGGTTCGGGGGTGAGGGAGCGCAAGGTCTACCGGAAGACACGCGACAAAAAGGCGGGCAAGGCCCGCTCGCTGCACCGCGTTCTGGCCGAGCAGATGCTGGCCCGTCCCCTGGCCCCTGGCGAGATCGTCCACCACGAGGGCGGCGACAGCACCAACAACGATCCGGCCAATCTGCTGGTGCTACCTTCCCAGCGCTACCACGCCCATATCGAATACCACCTGCGTTGCGCCCGCAAGGGGATGCCCAGCCTGTTCCCCGAACTGTTCCGGGGCGTTACGGAGGATCGCCGGGGCACGCTGTTCGAGAGCGTCATTCCATAGCGGATCGGTGGCAGGTGTGCCGTGGCTCCAGTCGATCACCCCTAGATCAGAGAAAGCTACTCAGGATCGGGCCGCGTAAAAACAACAGTTTGGCCAAGCCATGATCGAACAAGAGCTTCTCGCACCTCTCCCACGACAACGGCGACACATGATTGTCCCTGTTTGCGCGGGACCACCAGATCTTTCACAGTCACGGTGCGGCGTGTTTCAGTGGCCGCGCAGGTGATCAAGTCGCCTATGAAGACCGCTCCTTCAAGTGAGGCAGCAGGAACCTCAAGCACCCAGCCTCGGCCAGAGATTTGAAAAACCCTTGCAACTAGACCAGAGGCGGTCTCACGCATGTCGCCACCATAGCGTTGCGCCTGATTGCTGATCAGCAAGTAGGCGCTGGCTAGAAAGGGCCGACACGCCGCTCAGACCTGCCCCGTTGCATTCCGCTTTAGACGGCCCGCTCTTCATGGCACGGCTCCACGAACTCCACGTCCAGCCAGTATTCGGCCTCATTCTCGGTCACGCCGTCCAGTTCCTCACACCACACGGCAAGCGCGGCGGCGCGTACGTCTTTATGGCATCCCAGGTAGTCCGCCAGAGCGGTGCGCTCAGCAGCGCTGGGGCCATCGTCGCCATTTCCGTGATCGGCGGCGTAAGCGCGGGCCAGCAGGTTCGCCAGTTCGGTGGGAGTCGATTCAGGCAGGCGCATGGGGTCAGGATACGGCAGCGGGTTGGCTCTGAGACCTGTCCTCATGCCCCGAAACCGCCAGTCACGTCCTGGCGCACCGAGCCGGACTTCAGGTGAAGTACGCTTGAACTATGGCCAAGACCAAGCGTTTTGAAACCGTCCACGAAGAGAAAAGCCTGACCGAAGTCACCCGCGTTCTGCGTGACCGGGAAACAGGCGTCTGCTACCTGTATCAGTGGATCGGGACGGGGGGTGGCCTGACCGTACTGGTGGACAGGGACGGCAAGCCCCTGGTCATGGACGATCAGTCTCAGACCTGATTCCCCATTTCGCTCAGCGCCGCCAGGGCAAGGGCGCTCACCTAGGGTCCAGGGGATGGGGAGCCGGACCAGACATGGAAAAAGCGGCCTGCAAGGCCGCTTTGATTCCTTCAATATAGGGCGGTATTCAGCCCCTGTCAAATCCATGCATCGGATGCCCGAGTAAAGGGCCATCAAGAGAGGCGTGAGTGGCAGCAGGCTGGTGAGCTGCCTTGTCCTGGCGGCTACCCCTTGCAGGCGTTCACGGCCTGTACGGCTTGTTTAAACCCGGCCACTTGGAAGGTGTACTCCAGAGGAGCGGCCTCGGTCCGAAGCACGCGCATGAACACCTGTGTGGTGGCGTTGGTGAAGGCTTCGAGCAAGATGGCGTCGCGGGCCGCGTCAAAGGCCAGTTTGGTGAGATCCGGGTCACGGCTGCCAGCATCCACCACAGGCTGGGAGGGCAGCGTCTTGGGCTGCTGGGCATCCACCTGGTACGTCACGTTGGGCGCACGCCCAGTGGCATTTTGAAGGGCATGCTGGGCGCTGCTCAGGAGGGTGGTCTCGGTCGTCAATATGGCGGTGAATTTGCCATTGCGGCAGAAGAACCCCATCATCGTCTCGACGGACTGGCCATCCCCCTCGACGATCCCGACCCACCGCAGCACGGGGATATCGCTGTAGAACACCCTGGTCTCCCCGACACGCCCGCCCGCAGCGGTTCCAGCACCCAGCAGCATGAGTCCACAGGCGAATGCGCCCCATTTGGAAAGTTTCATGTGCCTCAGCATAAAAGATTGCTCTTGCAGGTGTCTCACCGCCCAGAAGTTAAGCCGGGGCGCTCTCCCCTAGCTCCAGCTCGCGCTCGGCGTCCGCTTGCCGCTGGCCTTCCACGGCTTCCGCGTCATGCTCGCGCAGCCTGACCCGGCTGGTCTTGCCCCGCAGGACTTCCAGAGTGTAGTCGCCTTCCCCGAACAGCGCGCCGTCCAGCTTGTCTGGCAGAGCGATGCGGACCTCGTGCGTCTCAGCGTCATAGGGCGAGTTCAATTTGCTAGCTCACGTTCACGGTGGTCCGGGCATGGCGATCCTTCATGGCCTCCAGCTTCTTCGGCGCGGTGTTGATGAACAATCCTCGGCGCTTTCCACTGTCCTGGAGCGGCACCAGTTCCCCGGCCTCCGGCAGCCCCACGTCATGCAAGAGTTCTTCACCATCCTGGTCACTCAGCGTGAATCGGTGATACAGCCACACGACGTATCCGATGACTTCACGAGGGAATCGGTATCCGGGAAGCTTCTGACTGCTCAACACCGCGCCACCCTACTAGAATAACTTGCCACAACCATCGCAGGTCAAGTCGAGCCGACACAACCTTACATTGTTCATACCCGAGTTTGGTTCTACTCGCTCGAACCATATAAGCGGGTTTCTTTGTTGCCCAGTGACGCATCAATGGCCGCCATCACCTCGTCGGTGAGCTGGGGAAGCAACTCAAGCGCAGAAAAATTCTCCACCACTTGCGTGACCTTGGAGGCACCAGTAATCACCGTGCTCACATTTGGATTCTTGGCGCACCACGCCAGGGCGAGCTTCGGCAAGGTCGTGCCCAAGTCGTCGGCAATCTTGGCCAGGCCCCGAATTTTAATCAAGTTGGTTTGGCCTTCTTCACTCTCGAGCCTGGCTTTCAACCATTCGTAACCGGGCAGGTTGACGCGGGTGTCATTCGGAACCACATCGTTGTACTTGCCGGTCAGAAGACCGCTCGCCAGCGGCGACCAGACCGTGGTGCCCAAGCCGAGCGTGTCCGTGCGGTACAAGCGGCTGTATTCGACCTCGACCCGGTAGCGGGTGAGCATGTTGTATTGCGGCTGCTCCATGGTCGGGGGAATCAGGTTGTACTGGCGGGCGACGGCGTAAGCTTCCATCAATTCCTGCGCCGACCACTCACTCGTTCCCCAGTACAGAACGTCACCGCGCTGGATCAACTCGGTCATGGCCCGCACCGTTTCTTCAATGGGGGTGGCGCGGTCTGGGCGGTGACAAAAGTACAAATCCAGGTACCCGCACTGAAGGCGTTCGATGGCCTGGTAGCACGCCTCGTAAATGTGCTTGCGTGAAAGTCCCCGCTGAGTTGGAGCTGGGTTTTTAACCGCTCCGCCGAAGACTTTGCTTGAAACGATGTAGCTATCGCGCCGCCAGCCTGCCTTGGCCAGGGCCTGGCCCATGATGGTTTCCGCCTGGCCTTGAGCGTACGCCTCGGCATTGTCAAAGAAGTTACACCCGTGGTCATAGGCAGCGGACATGAGTTCCAGGGCACCGTTCGCATCTAATTGCGTGCCAAACGTTACCCAAGCACCAAAGGAAAGCGCACTGACCTGCAAACCAGATTGGCCCAATCGACGATATTCCATAGCGTCACCTCGCATGACACCCTAAGCCGAAACAGCACATCTGTTCTTGATTTCAGTACTGGACAACTTCACTTTTTCGTCGTCCAGATCGGCAGAAAGCTTGATATGAGCAACGATCCCGTCTGGGACAAGAAATGCGCTGAGAACAGCTTCTGATCTCAAGCGCTTGTCGGCTCTGTCAGGAGGCGGCACGATGGATACAACGTTCTCTCAAACGTCATCCAAGCGACGAGCAAAGGCTTTTTCGCGTGCCAGTGAAGCTTAAATCCAAGTTGTCCGGTACTGAAGTTCTTGATCTCCGGTTTAGATATGCCAGGCGTCTTCTCTCGAGCTTCAGGCCCGCAGGT
>NZ_JNIV01000150.1 GCF_000701405.1 Deinococcus marmoris DSM 12784 | reverse complement strand
CGGTACGCGTGGGACCAGACGGCGAGCTCCTCATCGGGAGCGAGTGACGGCGGCCCTCACGCCCGGAGCAGTGTTCGTGGCCGACTTCCCTGAACACGATCCCAGCGGGCATGAACAGGAGGGACCGCGGCCTGCGGTTCTGGTAGGGCTGCCCACGAATGCCGGGCGCCCCCGCTTCCCGGTGCTGATGCTCGCCCCGGTGACAACCTTCCGGGGGCATGCCTGGGTGACGGCGGCACCTGGTCTCTATCCCGTGCTGCCGGCCGGGGCCGGTGGGCTGCGGGTGCCCAGCGTCGTGCTGATCGACCAGACGCGCGCCCTCGACGCTTCGCGGGTGTCCCGTTACCTGGGCCTCTTGACTCCGGAGGAATATGCCCCGGTGCAGGCGGCGGTGCGGCTTATCTTCAGGGTGTGACTACCGGGGTACAACGCTGGCTGCTGGAAACTTTTTCCTATGGAGAGCGCCACTCACCGTGTAGCCTGATCGCGTGGCGATTGAAGACCTGTACGGAGATGTGCTGATGAATATCGAACTCCCGGTGATCGAGGTGTACCGGGAGCACCCGGAACTGCTCGACTTTCAGGTCGAGGAAGGGTTGGGTGCCCTGATCTCACGCTACAGGGCTGAGGAACAGGGCAAGGTGGTGACGCCTCCACGCGTCAAAGGGCTGGCATTGTCGGTGTTTGATGCGGTGCTGGAGACGACGGAAATGATGTTGGGGCGTCCTGAAAAAGTCATGGACACGATCGATCTGCCGACGCTGCTGAGCTGTCTGGCCAGAATCCGCAAGTCCGTGAACTTCTGGACGAAACAGGGCGGCCGTCGCGGCTACTTGAACTTCATGCTCACCGCACTGGGGAAGTAATCTCAACTTCCCCACCGACGCTGGTCACATCCAGCAGAACAAAAAGGGGACACGCCGGTTCAGGTTTACCGTTCCGTCACTCCGCTGAAGCCGGCATCGCCGACGCCAACTCCAGCGTTTTGATCAGGGATTCCACATACGCCGCGGGATGGCGCAGCTCGGCGCGTCGCTGATAACTCGACACCACGATGTCCAGCAGCGCAAGCGAGTCGACGCGCTGGACCAGGTGGCGGGCACGTCCCTCTTTGAGTCCCAGCAGCAGCAAACCGTCGTAAGCCCGCAGAAAGGCGGGGACAGGGCGGCCCGCGTCAGCGTAAAACGAGCGGTGGACCCGGATCATCAGCGGCTCCTGCAGCTCCACCACGCCCAGCACAGGCTGGTCTGTACCGCCCAGCGGCCAAGACCATTCCACAAATTCACCACACTCCAGGTCAGCGCTCTGATCGGCAGCAAATAACCTTAGGCCCGGCTTGGCTGCCGGACGGACCCACGGAGCCTCGGCTCGGGCGGGTGGTGTGCGCGGCACCAGCAGGGCAGAGACATCTTCCCAGGCAGGATCGGCCTCGGACTCAGGATCAGGACCATCAGAGGACAGGTGACCTAGGACGCCGCGCATCAGCACTTCGCGGCGCGCGGCATCTTCTACCCTGCCGCACAGGGCCAGAGGGTTGAGCAACTCACCCGTCGTCGGCATGCCGCCAGCATGGGCGTTTGCCGTGTCTGACACAAGTGATAGACCTGCTATCGTGCTCAACCCCGCGAAAGTCCTATTCGGCGTCACCGTCCTTTGGCCAGGTGTTGATGCACGTCCAGGCGCAGTTTATAGGCCTGCCCAGTCAATGTTGCAGATGGGTTCGCCCCGGCCCACCCGGCGGGCGTAGCGCTCGAAGATTTCCAGGTCTCCCTCCTCTTCAAGCGTTTCATGCGGCGTGCCGATGCCCCAGGCTTCGGCCAGCACACCCAGCATCAGCACGTCGCGCAGGCGCAGCAGATCGGCCACCGCTTCCCGCCACTCTGGGGGCAATGGACAGACCTCCTGGTAAGCGGGCAGGTACACCTCCAGAAAACGCTGACAGAAGGCCGCTGCGTCCTCTCCAGGGGGAACCAACCGGGCCACGCTGTGCAGGCTCACCGCCAGATCATTCAGAAAGAAGTGGGACTCGCAGTCGTCGAAATCAAAGGCATACAGGGTCTGACCGTCCCAGTGGAGATTGTCGCCGTGCAAGTCCGACTGGATCAGGCCGTAGTTCTCTGACGTTCGCGGCCACGCCCCCACCCGCTCAATCAATGCCTGACCGCGCCGCCGCTGTTCGTCCAGGCCAGGAGGCAAACGCCGAAGATCCAGCACGGGTTCGGTGTGCCAGGGCCGACGCCGGGGCAACTGTGGATCTGAGAGATAGTGTCGGGACAGCACATGTAGTTGTCCCGTTAGCCGCCCCCAGGCTCGAATCACGGTGGGCGTCAGGTGTTCAGCCCGCAGCGGATGACCGGGGAGCCGAGCGAACGCGTAAGCCAGCCAGCTTCCGCCCTCCGGGTCAGGGGACGCCTCGACCCAGTGTCCAGCCGATGACGACAGGGGGCGGGCGACGGGAAGACCATGTTCAGCCAGGTAACGGGTGAAATGCAGTTCGGACTCGATAAACGCCTGCTCACGGCGCAGGGTGTGGGTCAGCTTTAGGACCCGCTGCGGGGTGGCGAACACGGCGCTCTCGAAGCCGCCCAGCGCCTGTGCGCCAGACATTTCAAAGTGGGCCAGCAGGGACGGCAACACGCCTGTGACCGATTTGCGTGCGATGGCGGGCAGCATGAAGCCAACGTACCCGGTTTGCCGCAGCAGGCGCATGGGCCAGGTGGCCTAAAGCGGGGGTCAGACGGATCCCGCTCCATTCCTGAACACTTCGAGAGAGCGCCGGACTGTGTCTCCTACGCACAATCCGGGCGGCGCTGATCCATCCATCACCCGCTGTGCGTGTCGAGGAACTGCGCCGTGCCAACACGCGTCCGCCGGAGAAAATGCACTGCTCAGGACAGCGAAACAGTTACCGTGAGAGTCCACACATCCGTCGCCGTTCTGAAAATCCTGCCCATCTCTACAGACTTTACGATTCTGTCTGCAGGTGTGCCCCGATGGCCTGCTCCAGACCACCAAGAATCAAATCCAGTCCGAACATGAACTCATCGGCGTAGGCGTAGCCCGGCTTCAGGACGTGTTCCGTGACCAGTTCCATCAGGTGTGGGTAGGCGTCAGCAGGCATGTCCTGAAAGATGGTTTCAGATACTGTCTCCAGTTCCTCTGGGTTCTGGAAGGGAAGATTCAGTTCTTGCAGGACAAACCCGTAAATGTAACTGTCAAGGAGCGAAAAGGCGTGGGCAGCCAGCGCTACCGGGAAACCTGCATGGCGCAAGCAGCCGATCACGGCGTCATGGCGCTTCAGAGTGGCGGGGCCAGGGTTGGCCCGCGACTCCATCAGGCCCAGCGCCCAGGCATGTTGTAACAGGACCTGGCGGGTCGCGACGGCCCGCTGGCGCATTGCCGTTTTCCAGTGCACGTCGTCTGGAACAATTCCGATCTTGCTGAACACAGCATCCACCATCGCGTCCAGCAATTCATCTTTATGGGCGACGTGGTGGTACAGCGACATGGCCTGTATCCCCAGCTTTTCAGCCAGTTTCCGCATGGTTAGCCCTGAGATTCCGCCCTCGTCGGCGAGCATGGCGGCAACGCGCAGGACCTCTTCCCGGCTGAGGGGTGAGCGGCGAACAGTGGATTTGGGCTGTGGGGTGGGCATTTCCTCTCCAGTTTGCAGCGTGGGGGCCTGACTTGATGGCTGCTTTCCTACTTGACAGGTTTACAGTGTAAGTCATACCTTACGGCGTAAGGCCAGGTAGACCAGTCGGCAAGTCCACTGACATCACTCAGGGAGGTCAACTTTATGCAGAGCAGCAAAGCCCCGGTTCTTTCACAGGATGGAACGCGACAACCGCTAAACTCAACAGACCACGGTGTTCTGGTCCAACGCCTATCGGATGCGATGGAGACACGCAGGAAAATCTGCATCATTGGCGCTTCGGGCAAACTTGGGCAATATTTGATCCAGCACGCTCTGGACCGTGGTTACGAGGTGGTGGGCGTATGTCGGGAACAGAGCGTGAGTAAGCTGGCCCACTTCGGTTCGCGCGTCCGCATCGTCCCCGGTTCCAACGATGATCCCCGCGTGATTCAGGAAGCCGTGGCAGGCTGTGACGCCGTGCTGACTGTTCTGGTGCCTTACGGAATGCGCCAGTACGCCTCGGGAACCGTGCAGGCCGTCCTGACCCATGCGCCAGCGGGAGCGCACCTGATCTTCTCGTGTGGATGGCACATCACCCGCGACGGGCAGGACGTCTACTCCCTGAAACTCAGGGCCATCGTGAAAGTCTTCGGCTTCCTGGGACGGCTCACCCGCTTCGGCGATCTGAACGATCAGGTAGAAGCCTGTCGGCAGATCTTCGCCAGCTCCACGCGCTGGACCGTGGTGCGGGGCAGCGATCTGGAGGAAGGGGAGAGTCAGGGCCTGCCCGTGTGGAGCCAGCATGTCGGGGACGCCGTGCTGGCAAGCAACCTCACGCGCCGGACCGACTTTGCGCTGTTCATGATCGAGGCCATTGAGAACAACGCACTGGTGCAGCAGGCTCCAGCCATCGTGGGCTGCCTCAGCCCCTCGGCGCACGCCCACGCCACCACATGGCTCAGCACGTAGCCCAGGTGCTTCTGGCCTCGCGTGGGGAAACCGTCAGGCCGCCGAAAGAGGCAACGTAGGGCAGCCACCTGCCGAACGGGCTTATCCTGAAGCACCATGGACAATTCCGCCGCAACGCTGCAACACCTGCGCGATCTCGCGCGGCTGCGGCGTGTGCGTGACCGAATTGACCGGGAATACGCGCAGCCGCTGAATGTCGAGGCCCTGGCCGAAGGCGCAAACATGTCGGCGGGACACCTCAGCCGACAGTTCCGGCTGGCCTACGGCGAGTCCCCGTACAGCTACCTGATGACACGGCGCATTGAGCGCGCCATGACGCTGCTGCGTCATGGTGACATGGGCGTCACCCAGGTCTGTTTCGAGGTCGGCTGTTCGTCACTGGGCACCTTCAGCACCCGCTTCACCGAGCTGGTGGGAATGCCGCCCAGTCTCTACCGTCAGCACGCGGCGGGCGCGACGGCGGGCATCCCGCCCTGTGTGGCCAAGCAGGTCACCCGTCCGATCAGGAATCGAGAAGCACTGAACACCAGGCGAACCTAGGATGACAGCATGAACCTCACCATTCATCAGACGTTCCTGCCGCATACCAGTCCAGACGCCTCGCTGGCGTTCTACCGCGACACCCTCGGCTTTGAGGTCCGTGACAGTGTCGAGTACCGCGGCATGCACTGGATCACGGTTGGTCCGGTGGGCCAACCCGGCACGTCCATCGTGCTGCACCCACCTGCCATGGATCCGGGTCTGACCGACGCCGAGCGCCGCACCATCGCCGAGATGATGGCCAAGGGCAGTTATGCCAGCATCAACCTGGCCACCGACGATCTGGACGGGACGTTTGATCGGTTACAGGCCAGCGACGCCGAGGTCGTTCAGGAGCCGACGGAGCAGGCATACGGTGTTCGCGACTGCGCCTTCCGTGATCCTGCGGGCAACCTGATCCGGATTCAGGAGCGGCGCTGAGCCGCCCGGCGATGACCTCCGGAGTCTGCACAGAAGATGCCAGCACCACACGCCCGTGACGGTTTCACGGCCAACGTCGCTTTCCCAAAGAGGAGTGGACCTGATGACGGCAAAGACCTCTGACCAACCTGCGAAGCCCGTCAAGCGCACAGCAGTGACCAGCAAAGCGAAAACATCCGAAGGCTTCACGGACGAGGAACGGGCCGCAATGAAAGAGCGGGCCAGGGAGCTGAAGGGGGCCGCTCGCCGCAGCCCGCGTGCAGCCAGAGCGGACGGGGAAAGCGAGGTGCTCGCGAAGCTGGCGGAGATGCCAGAACCGGACCGCGTCCTGGGCGAGCGGCTGCATGTCCTGATGACGTCCTGCGCACCTGACCTGCAGCCAAAGCTGTGGTACGGCATGCCCGCCTACGCCCGAGAAGGCAAGGTGGTCTGCTTTTTCCAGGGGGCATGCAAATTCAAGACGAGGTACGCGACGTTGGGCTTCAGCGACGAGGCGAAGCTTGATGATGGTGCCCTGTGGCCCACGGCCTTCGCATTGATGGAGTGGACCCCTGACACCGAGGCCAGGATCGTTGCCCTCGTCAAAAGAGCAGAGGGCTGAGATTGTCCACACGAAGCCCAACTGGCACAGCTTTTCAGGTGAAGTCTTCACTGCTGTGGCCTGTGCTCTGAAGTCACCAATAAATCAGCCCGTGCTCGTCGCGTCGTTCCGCAGTGAGCGGGGTGGCCACACCCATTACAACAACAGAAAAGGCGGCCCAGAGGCCGCCTTGATTTCTCTAAGTTCGACTTTGCCCATTTTGGAACTCAGGCTGCGTAACACAACGCGTCTGACATGCGCTCGAACACCTGTCGTGGGACTTTTACGGTGTCTTGGCTCGACCGGGACACCGCAAAAGTCGGTAGACGCCACAACACCCGCCTGACTGTCGCCAGGGCATCTGAAAACGTCGGTAGGGTCTTGCTGTACCAGGCGGAAGCCCTGATCTCCACACTGCCCTGCGACCAGAGACGCTGCGCGAGCAGCGTCACGATGGAGAACAATCCCAAGAGCAGTGGCGTGGTTCTGGCAATAGTGGGGGCAGCCCAACCTCGACCGGTCTCAACGCCCAGATGGGCGCGACTTTCCTCGAAGGTGACTTCCACCTGCCAGCGCATTGGAAACCAATTCAGGATGTCGTCTGCACTAATTTCAGAATCAGTACAGAACAGCACCTGCGTTTGAAAGCGGTCTAAGGGATCACGCACCATGACCCAGCGGCCATAGACGGACTTCCTGGCGCTGTGGTACCACAGTGCCGTCCCACTGCACCACTCCACCTCACGGCCCAATTCTCCGTACCAATGCTGAATCCTGGTCTTGATCCAGCCGATATCGGGGGTATGGAGGCGTGCCGCCAAACTGGGTTGACGAGCGCCCCGCAAGCGGGGCCGCCCAATCTGTCCTGATGTCCGTGGGGGCGGGAGATCGTACAGTGCCGCGTCCAGCCGAAGTCGGGTGATGACTGTGATGGGCTGGGCGCTTCGCAGACGAGCGAGCCATTCCTGAACAGCGAATCCACCATCGGCCAGGACGATGATTTTGCGTTCTGGAAGCCAACGCTGCACCAGGCGAAGCAGGCCATACGCCATATCGGTCAACGTCCGGTGCCGCTTGCCCTGGGCTTGTGAGTAGCGCGATGACGGAACCAGAGCGGTCAGGAATGGTAAAGCCCACACCCGCCCTGCTTGTGGAATGGGAGCCAAGAGCATCAGGCTCAGCCAGCGGAGACCGCTGGCTTTCACAAAATGACCATGACTGGATCGGACAGGATCGCGGTAAATACCTCTAGCGGCGATTTTCTTCCCTCTACGCCGTTCAAGGGTGTCATCCAACCCGATCAGCAGTGGTCCATCGGGTACGAAGGCCGCCAGCAATTGACCCAGGAGCAGTCGACTGCCCTGAAGTGGGGACCAATTGGCCCGACTGAGGAAGCGATGGAACCTGGCAAATCCGGCTTCGTCGCTCAGGCCAAGTAAAGTCAGGAGGGCAGAAACGGTGCGTTTGTGGGGGGCGAGGATAGACCCGACGAGCAGCGTTTGAGCGTTGATCCAGGTGGGCCGGGTAAACATCTCGGCAAAGGGGGCGATAACATCGGTGAACCATTTCGGGGCTTTGAACATCTCCAAATGGTGTCAGGCGGTGCTGAGGTTTCCCTCAGCACCGCCTGAAAAAATGGGCAAAGTCGAACTAAGAGCGTGTTTATAAAGGTTCGACGGATGGGTCGAGGCGACGGAGCATCAGGCGAAT
>NZ_JNIV01000149.1 GCF_000701405.1 Deinococcus marmoris DSM 12784 | reverse complement strand
AGCCAGATGTCTGCTGGCTTTTTCCTTGCGACATCCCGCTTCCGAATGGGGGGGGGTCTACATCATTCTGCCAGGGTCACCTGCCCGCGCCGTACTTACTTCTCCCGATGTGTTTTGAACTGGAAACGCGCACCCTGGGGACATCAGCCCAGCGCTGAGATCAGGCAGGAGCCGGGCACCCGGCTCCCCAGGTCTGCGGCATCGTTCACCCGTCTCTCTTCACGCCGTCCCTGGTTCCGTCTGGAACGAGAGGCGCGGCGGCAGGTCTGCCCTGCACAGGAGAACGCATCATGCCTACAGTCCACCCGTTGGCCCGCCGCCTGTCCGTCGCGCTACTCACCCTGGGGCTGCTGGGCGCACCCGGGGCGCTGGGGAGACAGGCTGCCCCCGCTGAGACCCTCGGTAACCAGTTGACCGCCATGTCCGCAACGGGGCTGAAGCTCGCCGAGTGCGAGCAGCGCATGCAGGCCCTGGGGACCATGCTGAGCCAGGCAGGGTACGTCTCCAGGCGTTCGCACCTGGGCGCGGACGCCGTCATGACTGGGGTGTGGTACCACCCGCAGCGCCAGACCACCGTCGTGGCGTTCTCGGGATGGCAGGCGGCGGACAACGCGTTCTCGGCAGCGGAGATGGACGGCCAGGTGCGCTGGAACGAACTCCTGGCCACGCCTTGATCCCGGTGAAGCCGGGGTCAGCGGAGCCAGGAGCCGGCGCAGAGGTGTTCGCCTGGACTGGAGGTCCCTGCACCCCGCTGTCTCCAACCAAGCGGTGGACGTCATGCCCCGCAAGGCCCGGCACACAGACGCGCCACCGCCTCCCTGGATCGTCAACGTCCGCTGTCTGTCTCCCCACCTTTCCCCGCACTCTTTCTACCTGTCAAGGAGAACCGCCATGAAAAAGATGTTGTGCGTCCTGCTGACCCTGACCGCCCTGAATGCAATGAATATGGGCGTCGCAGCGACGATGCCACTGGCCACGGTGGTGGCCAATTCCAGAACGGGAGACGGTCTGGGCTACGATCACCTGAGCACCGAATGCGCCTGGCAGGGCGTCGCGCTGCCCGCTGAAGTGATGATGGCGCTGGGTGATGCCCGGACGATGGTGCTGACGGTGGGAGACCTGCCGGGCAATGTCACTGTCAGTCTGCGCCCTTCGCACGCTGCGGGCGTCATCGGTCTGAAAGTCTCGCGCAGCGTCAAGACCCAGGCCGTGCGCCAGATGGGCACCCTGACCCTGAGCAATCTCGCCACGGGGTACAGCTACGCCGTGCAGGCGATGATCATCGGACAGGAACGGTCTGAAAAGTAACCTTCTGATCACTCACCCCTCTCTCCGGGTTCAGGAGAGAGGGTTTTGGTGAATTCTTGAGTGCGAATGCGATTCTGACGGCTGCTCTGTCCGCCTTGCCCTGCACCAGCCCGGCGTCGGCGGCGCCGGTGCCCGACCCGTCGAAAGCCAGTGCTTTCGGCGGATGGCCTGCCACGCAGGTCCACAGGAGATCACCCATGAACACCCGCGCCATTGCTGCGGCCCTTACCCTGAGCGCGCTCACCGCCTGTGGAACCACCGAACTTGCAGTTCAGCCGGCTCCCTCTGCCCTGAGCGCCCTGGGCGTCAAGAACATCCAGATCTCGGGGACCGCGGTCTTCGTGAACGCGCCAACTTGCCCGACGCAGCCTGCCGGCTATAGCGGCTTTACGGACTACCCGCCGCTGCTTCTGAGTGGCAGCTTGCAAGGCTGCTGGTACACGGAGATCGACTCTTTCAAGACGACACCGAGCGGTATCTATCTGGAAACCGGCCGGGAGGTCTTCGTCGGCCGCCTGAATGGCGGGCCCGTCGGCGTGTTCACGACAACCTACAAATTCGAGGGTAAGTTCGCTCCGGACGGCACGGAAATCTTTGGACGTTGCCAGCACCCCCTGGTGGCGGGCAGCGGAACCGGGGGCTTCGCCGGTGCCACCGGACGTCTCGACTTCAAGGACATCGTGGCTGACGGAAGCTACGTCTACCGGGGTCACATCAGCACGAGGTGAACGACAGGCTCACCCTGAGCTGATGGGGTGGCACGACGTGCGGCCTTGAGAAGGCATGGCCCCCACCCGCCAGCGGCGCGCTGCGGCCTTCAACCGGGTCAAGACACTTCGCCCGGGCACCATCGATCTGTAGCAGGAAAATCTACAATTGGATGGTGCACCCCACCGTGCGCAGAAGACGCGACCCGGTGACTTCCTGGCCTGGCAACGCGTTCAGGCCACCGGGGGAGTCAGGGCGAGAACCTGTCGCCAAGAACGATGACATTCTCAGCTGCGCAAGCCCCACTGACATGCTGCGCTATGCAACAGAAAAAGCCCCTGCTACACGCAGGGGCCAATGACATGCTGGCTTGAGATTCACAGCCAGCATGTCACCACCCGCCGGGGGCATCCACATCTGCGCTGCACTCAGCCTAGATCTCGCTGGCAACAACCAGCGTGTCAGGCCCAGCCTCTTCCCCGAACAGGTAAAAGCAGATTTCAAAGGTTTTGACGTAGCACGGAGGCTGGTCCAGCATGGCTCCGCTGACCTTCAGGGTTCTGGAGGTGGTGGTCCATCCCCGTTCCAGGAAATGTTGCTCCATGCGCTGGGCGTCGTACTCCGGGGTGAATTTTCACAGGTGATGGTGTTGAAACATCAGGATATGGGGTCACGTGATCCCAATGATGCCGCAGCCGGGCTGTGATTTCAGGCGTACGTGCGGACGCAATCCCGGTACACGCGGCGTGGGGCGGACGCGGCGCCGCTGCATCACGGTTGTCGCCTGGGTAAGTTGGCGGGGCGAGAGCATCATGGCAATTCCTAAGAGGGGAGACAATTTTTTGGGAGTGAGCTTGCTGGAGGCCGGGTGCCACGTCACGTTCGGGCAGTATGCCGCAGCCTGGCGGCTGCCCGTGCCGCATCACCGATGTGCAGTACACCTGGAAGATCGGCCTTGGTGCCTGGCGCTCCAGACGGCCTTGCTGCTCGGAGGCAGATGTGGTTCGGCGATGGGCCTCCAGACGGGAGAGGACAGGAATCCACGGCATCAAGGTTGCGGCTTTCCCAGGCCGGGCGCTTTACAGGAACTTAACACCGTGTCAGTAGCCTTGCTGGCAGAGGTAGACGACATGAAAAAGACACTCGCAGTAGCATTCACCATCACCACCCTGGGTACCCTCGCCTTTGCACAGAAGGGCATGAACCACGGCGGCATGGATCACGGCCAGATGGGCATGGGCAGCGGCATGCAGGTATCCGACATGATGGGCATGATGGGCGGCCTGGACAAGCTGAGCGGCAAGGCCTTCGACCGGTCCTTCCTGTCGATGATGATTCCCCACCATCAGGCAGCAGTCGAGATGAGCCGCGAGATCCTGAAGACCACCAAGAACGCGCAGGTCAAGACCTGGGCCACCACCATCATCAAAGACCAGAACACCGAGATTGCCCAGATGAATACCCTGCTCAAAAGCTATGGCGGCGTGGACAGCAAGATGGCCGCGGGCATGAAAGGCATGATGACGGGCATGGTGGGGGATATTCGGAAATCCGGGCCCACCGACAAGGACAGGGCTTTCGTCAAGGGGATGGTGCCCCACCATGGCAGCGCCCTGATGATGGCGAACATGGCCCTGATGCAGTCGCAGAACAAAGACATCCTGAAACTGTCGCGTGACATCGCCCGGGCGCAGGCGCAGGAAATCTACGATTTCCAGCTGTGGCTGCTGAAGTAAGCTGACCCAAGCCTGGACGGACATCCTCAGGGGTGTTCGTCTCTTTCTCCACGAGGTCTGTCCCTTGCCCAATGTCCTGATCGTCGACGATGACCCCGCCATCCTCGAAATCCTGCACGCCTACTTGAGCGGCGAGGGGTACGAGGTCTGGCAGGCATCCGACGGCCACCAGGCCCGTGAATGGCTGCCACGTGCAGACCTGGCGATTCTGGACTGGATGCTGCCCGGCGTCAGCGGTCTGGACCTGGCCCGCGAGGCCCGGGCGGCGGGCCTTGACCTTCCCCTGCTGATGCTGACTGCACGCGGCGAGGAGGAGGACAAGCTCCGCAGCCTGGACCTGGGCGTGGACGACTACGTGGTCAAGCCGTTCAGTCCGCGCGAGGTCATGGCCCGGGTGCGCGCCCTGCTGCGGCGCGCAGGGGTCCGTCACGAGATCCGCAGCGGCGAACTGGAGCTGGACCTGCGCACCCGCCGCGCCACCCTGGCGGGCCAGCCGCTGGAGCTGTCCAAGCTGGAATATGACCTGCTGGGCACCTTCGCCCAGCATCCGGGGCTGGTCTGGACCCGCGAACGCCTGCTGGAGCGGGTCTGGGGCCACGATTTTCCCAGCACCGCGCGGGTGGTGGACGTGCATGTCACGGCGCTGCGCCGCAAGCTGGGCGACGACGCCGAGGCGCCCCGCTATATCGAGACCGTGCGTGGGGTGGGCTACCGCTTCATGGAGGCCGAGGAGGGAGGTGAGATCGTCTGAAGCTGTATGCCCGTCTGTTCCTGTCTCACCTGCTGGTGATCTGCGTTGCGCTGGGCGCGGTGCTGCTGATCAGCGAGACCCTGGCCTCGGCGTTCATTCGCCACCACGTCGAGCAGATGATCACGTTGATCGGCCCGGACGGCGCGTCCCTGCGCCCAGATCTGGAACGCGGCGTGCGCAGCACCCTGAATGCAGCGCTGCTGGCCTCACTGCCGCTGGCCCTGGTGGTGGCTGCGCTGACCGCGCTGTTCTCAGCGCGGCGGGTAGTGAAATCGGTGGAACTGCTGCGCGACGGCAGCCACGCCATCGCCACAGGAAATTATGAGCGCAGGTTGCCGGAAGAAGGCCGGGATGAACTGACCGATGTGGCTCGGCACTTCAACCGGATGGCCGCCGCGCTCCAGCAGGTGGAACAGGGCCGGGTGGAGCTGATCTCCAACGTGGCCCATGAAGTGCGGACGCCGCTGTCGGCGCTGCGCGGCTACGCCGAGGCCATGAAGGACGGCGTGATGGCCCCAGAAGCCGTCTCGGGTGCCATCCTGCGCGAGACAGCGGCGATGGAACGGCTGGCCCAGGACCTGAGTGTGGTGTCGCGGGTGGAAGCCGGCGCGGTGGAGTTGCATTCCAGCGACTTTGCGCCCAGCGCCCTGTTACTGGACGCTTACGAGCGCTTTGCCGGAGCCTACGAGGAACGCGGTGTGGCGCTGGTTCGGGCTGGAGCCACAGGGCTGCCCCTGATCACGGCGGACTTCGAGCGGGCCTCGCAGATTCTCGCGAACCTGCTGGGCAACGCCCTGCGGCACACGCCACGCGGGGGCCACGTCACCCTGGGCGCCGAGCACCGGGGTGGCGACGTGCTGTTTACGGTGATGGACACAGGGGGGGGAATTCCCCCAGAACACCTGGACCGGATCTTTGAGCGCTTTTACCGCGTTGACCCAGCGCGTACACGCGGCGACGGCAGCGGGGTGGGGCTGACCATCGCGCGGGGTCTGGCCGCCCGCATGGGCGGCAGTCTGACGGTGAGTTCAAGTCCGCAGGGCAGCGTCTTTACGCTGACTCTACTGGTGACGCATGTCCATTAAAAGACTTCCAGCCCGGAGACCTTCTCCTGGGCCGGACAGGAGAAGGCCAAGAAAAGAACAGCGTGATCTGATCCGCCTGCCCCTGGCCTTCTCTAGCGTCGGGCCATGATCGCCCTGAGCCAGATCCTGCTGCTCACGCTGATTCCAGTGTTGGCCACCATTCTGGGCGGCGTGGTGGCGAGTTTCCGCCCGCCCAGTCCGCGCGTCCGCAGCTTCGTGCAGCATCTGGCGGCTGGTGTCGTCTTTGCCGCTGTGGCCGGGGAACTGCTGCCTGAGATCACGGCGGGTGGACAGGTGCTGGGCGTGGTGATCGGCTTCGTGCTGGGCGTGGGCGTGATGCTGGCCGTGTGGGCGCTGGTCGAGCGGCTGGCTCCCGAAGAGGCTGAAGCGGCAACGGAGGAGGCTGACGGCTAGGCCACACCGCGCGCCGCCACCGGGCTGCTGGCGGCGGTGGGCATCGACATTCTGATCGACGGCCTCCTGATCGGCGTGGGCTTCGCCGCGGGTGAGCGGGTGGGCACGCTGCTGGTGGTGGCACTGACCCTGGAACTGTTGTTCCTGGGGCTGTCGGTGGCGGCGAGCCTGGGACAACGTGGAGTGTCCAGGAGACAGAGCATCCTGACCGTGAGCGGCCTGAGCCTGCTGGTGATCGTGGGGGCCACGCTGGGCGGCACCCTGCTTCAGGGTCTGTCGGGGCTGGGGCTGGAAATCGTGCTGTCGTTCGGCGCGGCGGCGCTGCTGTACCTGGTGACCGAAGAACTGCTGGTGGAGGCCCACGAGGTCAAGGAAACGCCGTGGATCACCAGCGCGTTTTTCCTGGGCTTTATCGCTCTGTACCTGATTGAACTGCTGGCGTGAAGGGATTCGGTGACCGCCGAGCGATGTGCGCTAATGCCTGAGGTGTTGAACTCCGAATCCCCACTGTGGTGAGTGCCCTGACACCTGGGCGTGCTTTCCTGGTCTGGCTCTGAACTGGGCAAAGAGCTGACACAGGCAGGGTGGCTGCGGAAAGGAGATGGGCGGTAATCCGCCCATCATGACTGCGGAAGGGACCTGGGTGATTTACTCTTTCCCTTCCAGGTCCGCGATCAGCGCCTTCATCTCGGCAATTTCCCGGCGCTGGGCTTCGATGATGCCGTCGGCCAGTTCGCGCACGCGGGGGTCCTCGATGTTGGCCCGTTCACTGGTCAGGATGGCGATGGAGTGGTGCGGAATCATGGCCTTCATCCACGCCACGTCCCCCACCGTGGCCTGTGAACGGACCAGCCACAGCGCCCCGGCAAACACCGCGATGCTGCCCAGCACGATGCCCAAATTCACCCGACTGTTCTTGTACATGTTCAGCATGTAGCCGAGCATGATCACGGCCATCACCGCGCCCATATACAGCGCCATCCACATGCGGGTCTGGCTGTAGTACACGTGGTCAAGCTGGGAGGTGTTCAGGTACATCAGGCCGTACATGATCACGGTGGACGTGGCGATCATGGCCGCAAAGCGGCCATAACTGCCGCCCATCTTGGTCATCGGTTTTTTGCCGGAATCTTGAGACGCAGGCGGACGGTTCATGGATTCGTTCATAGCGGACTCCTTGACAGGAAAAACCGCCTACCAGCGCATGTTCTCTGGCAGGCGGCGGTGAACTTCTTGGGGTTCAGGCGCTCAGGCCGTCCAGCAGCTTATGGCACGCCTGCTCACAGCGGCGGCAGGACTCGGCGCAGATGGCGCAGTGCTTCATGTCCATCTTCTCGGCGTGGCCCTGGCACTCATCGCCGCAGGCTTTGCAGGCGGCCAGACACGCCTGAAGCTGGGCGCGGATCACGGCCATTTCGGGTTGGGTCTGGCGCACCAGCACGCGTCCAGTGGTGGTGCAGATGTCGGCGCAGTCCAGGTTGAGACGGATGCAGTGGGTCAGGTGCCCAGCATGTTCGGTCTCGCCCAGACAGGCGTCGGCGCAGGACGTGCAGACCTGCGCGCACTCGAAGCAGGCTTCGATGCACCCGGTCAGGGCGGCCAGATCGAAGGGTGATTTGTCGATCTGCGGGTGGGTCTGCAGCATGCTGGAAAGGGCGGAACTGGCATTCTGGGTCATGGGAGTACCTCCGGGGGAAGAGGGCGGGGAGTGGCTATACCTGGAACGTTCGCTTCCCATCGTGCGGTGCGGCGTGTTAAGCCCCTGTAATACGAATTCCGATTAATTTGTGCAGAGCGGCCACCAGTGAAATAAGGTGTGTTGGGTGATCAGGTCAGGCTGAGTTTCAAGCCAGGCACATTGGCGGCCCAGCACATCCTGAAGCTCATCTAGAGAATCAAAACAGCGGTTCGCAAGTGGTCTGTCGGTCAAATTCCACGCCCGTTCCACGGGTTGCAGTTCTGGTGAATAGGGCGGGAGCGTGATGGTTTCAATGCCTGGGGGATGTCCCTCCACAGGAGGGACATGGAAGCCCGCGCCATCTTCGACCAGCAACACATGATGATCTGGACCCGCG
>NZ_JNIV01000148.1 GCF_000701405.1 Deinococcus marmoris DSM 12784 | reverse complement strand
GCGATCTATCAGAAACGATGGCCCGTAGAAGAATTTCACAAATCACTCAAGCAAAATGCCTCTCTTGGGAAGTCGCCTGCCAGTACACCTGCATGTCAGATCAAACACATTCTCTGTTCATTCTACGGACATATCAAGCTGGAAAAATTGAAAATCATCCGCAAGGAAAATCACTTTGCGATGCGAACAAAGATGTATATCGCCGCTCTTAAAACTTCATACGAGGAATTACAAAGGCTGAGGCAGCAATCCGAGAATTTTCAAAACTCTGCCGCGTAAGGTCAGACCCTAACTTTCCTTGAAACAATCCGGCTTCGTGGGCTACGTTCATCCTAGCTTGCACAAGTCCTTCTGCTGTTTCATCTTCTGCCGTCATAACCAAGAAGGCAAATGTAGATACGGCCAGCATTTCTTGAAGACGTTCTGTTGTTGTCATGCCTGCGGTGGGTGCACGATTAAATTCTTCAAAATCAACATTTAAACGATCCTTGATAAAATCTCGAAGTGCTAACCAAGCTTGAGACCTACCATGTCCAATGAAAACGCAATCTTTCTTTGACTTTGCCGTCATGAGTGCCCCCGAAAATCTTTGAAGGTGCTTTGCTGCACTATTTGAAATTTCAGTCATGCGTCTACATACATACTCAAGTGATTTGAACTTTATTGCTTCAGCAGCCGCACCTACGTGGGGTGGTAGTTGTATACCAGCCGTTAAAGCGGTTGTATCGCGCGACATCATGTTGCCTCTAGGCGTCATGCTATTCACATAATTTGATTTGGTGACTAGCTCAATTCCTTCTAATTCTCCTTGTAGTTTGATTAGATATGCATCTCCACTTGTTGTACCCGCACTAAAAAGAGATAGAAGTTCATCCTTAATTTTAGGAATATTATCTACAAGCGATTCATACATCGATTGAGCGATTCCAATTTGTTCTTTGCCAACTAGATTCGTAATATAGTCATATGTTTCGTCAAAAGAGTATTGATGCCAGTCTCCGCTTGATGCCTCCCACGCCCCGCCCATCAGACCCCATTCAAAACTGAATGTAGCTCTCGCTGGCGGTGGCTCGTAGGCTTGGTAGTAAACGCGGGCGTGATAACCCCACCAAGAACCACTATGAGCTTTACCGACTAGGTTGGCGGCAGCTTCAAACTCCCGAGCAGTTTCAAATGCCCCTGATGAAATATATTGGGTGTGAAGAGCGGATAGCTGATCAGCAACCGCTAAAAATTCGTCGGAAAGCTCACTCATTGCCTCTAGTTTAGAACGGATTTTCTCTAGAGGCTGCCAAGAACACGTTTGAAGTTGGTATGCATCACTCTGGAATGAGCAGAATGGGTGGATGACCCGACGAGGCTACCCCAGCGACGTAGACAACGATACGTACCTGTTTCTGCTCCCGTATCTCCTGCTCAGCCCCAAAGATGCCAGACAGCGGAAATATTCCATCCGAGACGTTCTCAATGCGCTGCTGTGGGTGGCCCGCACGGGTGCGCAGTGGGCTTACCTCCCAAACGACTTTCCACCTGCGGAGACGGTGCGCCAACAGGCGCACCGCTGGTTTGAAGCGGGGTGCTTTTTAAATGCTGCACACGATCTGCGTTTTCTGGCCCGTGTCGAAAAATCGAGGAACGGTGAGCCCACCGCGATCATCATCGACAGCCGGACCCTTCAAAGCACGCCTGAAAGTGGACACCGCGCAGGCTTTGATGGTGCCAAGAAACGCAAGGGGACGAAGGTGCATCTGGCGGTGGATACGTTGGGGCATTTCCTGGCCGTGCTGACCACACCCGCCAACGAGCAGGATCGGGCACAGGTCAAAGACCTGTGCTTGGAGGTGCAGGCAGCTACGGGCGCAACCGTGGAGATGGCGTTCGCTGACCAGGGGTACACAGGCAAACAGACCGCTCTGGATGCTGCCGAGACCGGTGTGGAACTGGTGGTGGTCAAACGTCCGGAGGCCGCCCAGGGCTTTATCCTGGTGCCGAAACGGTGGGTGGTGGAGCGGTCCTTCGCGTGGATGTCACGGTTTCGCCGTTTGGGACGGGACCTGGAACGGCTGTCGTCCACGCTGATCGGATTCCATGTCTTGGCTGCTTGCGTTCTGCTCTGCAACAATCTCAAGCCGCTTTTTGCATAGGGTTCTTGGCAGCCTCTAGAGAGTCACGAGCTGCTGAGCAGTATTTTCACCCAGTCTGACCGAACAACACAGACGCTGGAATGGCGTTCTGCTGCATCTCCTCGTGGTAGATGTGGCGGTACACGTTCAGGGTCATCATGGGCGAGGCGTGACCCAACTGGCGCGACAGCACTTCAACCCGGACACCCACTCTGAGCGACAGCGAGGCGAACGTGTGCCGAAGATCATGGATACGGATGCGTGGTACGTCCGCTGCCTTACAGATCGAGTTCATGTGATTCTTCAGGTTATCCGGGCCGAGCGAATCCGCGTTCTTGGAGCTGGTAAAAACGAAGTCATTCTGGAAGGACTTGTCACCTAGTCGCTGACGAATCTCCGACTGCCTGCGCTTGGCTTCCAGAAGCACCGCCACAGCGTCGGGCGACAGATAGAGGGTACGGCGGCTGGTCTTCGTCTTGGGGCGCGTCAGCAGCTTCTCCTTGCCCGCGCAGTGCAGTGCTTGCTCGATACGGACATATGGCAATTTGGCATCCAGAAATACGTTGGTCCAGGCCAAGCCACAAGCTTCACCCCGGCGTACACCCGTCAGCAACATGAACTTGAAAACCATGCCCCAACTGTGGACATCACACGCGGCAGCGAAGCGGGCTGCTTCAGAGGGGCTGAAGACTTGAAGGTCATCGTTCTCGGTGTCCTTGCTCGTCACCTGTGGTTTCTGCCCTCGCGCTGGGTTACGGACCATCAACTCGTCTTTGAACGCCATTTCCAACACGCCATGCACCACCGCGTGGGTGAGGCGGAGGGTATGGGCTTCGGTCACGCCTCGGTCTTGCAGATCGACGTAGAGTTGCCGGACATGGCTGGGGCGAAGGTCCTTGAGCTTGAGTGCCTTGAATCTGTCGCTGATGTACTTGGTGGCGCTGTAGCGGTAGCCGAGGCTGGTGCGCCTGGCCCGTGATCGGTCCTTGTCTTGCAGCCACGTCTCCAGTTGCTCACCAAAGGTGATCTGTGTGGGCTGAGCAACCAACCCGCGACTGAGTTCGGCCAACTTCTGAGCGCGGGCCAGTTCTGCCTCTTTCGCTGTGAGAGCTGTGCCGTTGTATCGGTTGCCCTCGTAGGTGAGATGCCAACGAAACCCGGTGTTGTTCTTGTAGACTCCTGTTGTTCCCATAGGGGCAACAGTATCAAGCCCGCTGACTCAAGTACACCTCACAACACACGCGGTCACTCATGGGCTTGAGGCTTACGTCAATCTCTTGAAAAATGTGTGGTGCAGCCACTAATTATGGAGTCATTGAGACTCAGAGAAGTAACACGAGGGCACCATAAGACAGTGCAAGTCATACTTGACAAACCGAGTGATCCAGGGTCTAGAAAAATCTACTCGCGGTCACGGTGGCTAGTACTAGGCGTTACGCAAGAGCCGTAAGTCAGGCCATGAGCGATAGCCCCTTGCACTCGCCTTAGGGGCGTGGTACGCTTGCGTCGGCTCAAAGAAAGAACCCCTTCGGGGGAACCGAAAGGGTCAAGGTAGAGGATGTGCTGGTGTGGCGAAATTGGTAAACGCTGTGGTTTCCCAAACTGCCTCCTGCCAGGGAATTGCGGGTTCGAGTCCCGTCACCAGCACCACGATAACCTCGGAGCCACTCTAACACGGTGGGTCCGAGGTCGTCAATTTAAGGAGGAAATGGAATGCTCGAAATCTCCCTGAAGCAAGACGACCTAGAAATCTACTTCTCCCGCTTTCCAGACACCATTGATACCGCTGCCGTTGTGGCAGCCGTTAAAGCTGTACTTGACGCCCACAGAGCGCAGACCGAATCTGACTTTGGTCGGCCAAACGGCACCAGCGCAGGCACGAAGCCAGTCACTCGACTGCACAAAAAGCAAAGTAATGACAGTACCGTAACTGTTACAAAAAACTTGAAGGCCGCCTTGAGAGCCTTCAAGACACTTGGCCAGCCGTTGCAGGAAGCTAGAGACATTGAAGAAATTATCAAGAAGGACAGCGGATATCGTGGGAAGAATATGGAAACTATCCGTTATCTTATCCGCCAGTTAGAAGCTGGTGGCTATGCCGAGAAACTTCCCAATGGAGATAGAGTATTGACACCTAAAGGTAAGGAAGCGGCAGACTTGTATGAAATGGAGCTACCTGACTTTTCTGGTAAAGATGAGGAAGAAGACCAAGACGAAAGAGAAGATGGTGATTACTCACCGCCGTTGCCTAGTTTCTAAAATCTATAAAAAGCACCGCCTGAGTCAAAGTTCAGGCGGTGCTTTTTGCTGCCCACTGCACTGCGAAGGTCCTTTATAAAAGGATGGCCTCTAGCTTCTGGCTTTCAAGCTTGTAAGAGCAGACAAAGTTTGTTCTGAGCATGGCTCCGAAGCTGTTCTGGCTGTCCACCCAGCCTGCCCATGACTTGTTCCCGTTCTCGTTGGACTGGACGCTGCCGATTTTTGTCGCTGAGCTGGCGAATTTAGCCGTAGACGGTGATTTGAGTTTGTCCTTGACAGCATCCTGGCACATGACTACAAATGTTCCCACGTTCAGCTCTTTGTCTGCACGGGCGGCTTGAGCGGCTCTGGCCTCGGCTGCCGCTTGTGCTGTCGCTCGTCTGGCTGCGGCCTCTTCATCTCTCCGTGCTTGTGCCGCTGCTGCTTCTTTCGCCTTGCGTGCCTCTGCTGCTCGCTGGGCAGCAAGCTCAGCCGCCGTGAATTTTTTCAACTCAACACGCAAAGCCTTCTGCTTGCCAGTATCCCACTCTACCGACTGAGCATGGTAGCCGCCTGCACTGGCCTTTACGGTGTAGCTGGAGTCAGTGAGCTTGACCTTCACAGGCGACTGCGTGTAAACCTCTCCGTTCAGTTCCACCTGTGCGGCTGCGGGCGTGAATGTCAGTGTCACATCGCTGTTGGGCAGAAGTTGGCCTCCCAACCCCATAATTACAATGCTCCCCAGCAAGAGACCGCCAGCAAGAGGGCGTCCCCTGAGCTTGAGGAGAGGCGTGACTCCCCGGACTAACCCGATGAGTGCCAGAATTCCGAGCACAAGACCAGCGATGATGACAATGCTCCCAAACATAAAAAACCTCCGTGCAGCACGCTGCTGAGGCACTGTATATCGCCATATCTGACGACGCTCTATCAGACGACACCACCGAGCGCGAAAAGCACACGCTCAAGGGATGACCGTTTCCGGCCCGCTCGATGACTCACAACGCCAAGAGCGGCTCGAAAAGTTAGGCCAGCGCATCAAGCAATTACGCGAGGAGCGGAAGTGGAGCCAAGATACCTTCGCTCACCTTGCCGGGATGAACCGCGCCTACCCCAACAAAATCGAGAAGGCCAAAATTGACGTGAGGTATACAACGCTGGTCCGCATCGCCCACGTCTTCGGTCTGACTGTGGGAGAGCTGCTGACCTTTGAAGACTCGGCGCTCTAGAGTTTCATCGCTTTGGCGATTGCCTCTTTTTCACGCCGTGCCGTGTCCAGCATGACCCTGTGGACCTGATCCACCAAGCTCTGCTGATCGGCCCTGAAATTACGGAGAGTCACACCAGCGCGGAACACCTTCCGATCACGCCCCGGCTTCTGCGGCTGGGCGTCTGTCTCGATGGTGAACAACTCCGCTGCGGTGCCTAGCTCCACAGCAGCGTCGTAGTGCTTTGAAGTAAAAGGCTTGGCATCAAGGACCATCAAGCGCACATCCCGCATAGACGCCCCATCCTGAAACCGCCCGTCAATGAATAATTGTGCAAGACGATGCCATGCCCATTGGACGATCTCAGTTTCTTCAGCATCTTTAGTAATAAGCTCGGTGTAATCGAAGAATTCCGTTTGGTTCGTGCTAGTCAACATGATCTAATTTGACCCTATACAGGACGGATTAACGATCTGTGGGACCCACCACAGCGCAGCGGGCGAATCGGTAGCTGGAAATATGCCGGACACATTCCCTGCGCGTTCTGGGCCATCGTGTGAAGGTCTGGACTGGCCCTGGTCACACAACCCAGCGCGGAGAAGGTAGGGGCGAGGGATCTGGAGTGTATTTCCACACTGGGCATTGATCGGCATGGAGAATCGGCCAGGTTGTGAGTCTGGCCGATATGTGGATAAAGGAGCGTGGATTTAGGATAAGGAATCGAGACGTAAACGTCTTTGTGCGTTGTCCGACTTTTGCAGCCCCTCTTCTTTTTTGATTTCACTCTTAAGCCTTTTAGTAATACCACGCGCAATTTGAAGAAGTTTTATAAGATCTAGTACGTCAAGACTAAATACGGTTTGAACTTTTGTACTAGATGAATCATTACGTTGTAAGGTGCTATTGATCAAGCCGTTTTCTCTAAGCTCTTTTAGTCCTGCTAAAGCATCTTCTTTAGGCATAATACTACCGCCAATCAGCATAGAAAGAGTAATAGACTTATTACGTCTAATGTAACTTTTATATCGTTCAGCTCTTTCTAATAGATACTGAGCATCGGCTGACAAATGTACTAGCTGTGGATGATTTGACCGCTTTTGACGTGGCTCTTTTAGCATTTCTTCAGTGGGCGTAATTACACTCACTTCTTTAGAAGGTACTTCTTCTTTTTCCTCAGACTGCTCTTCGTCGCAAAGAGACGCTTTCTTAAGCTGTGGATGTAAGAAATAGCGCTTGCCCATTGTTACTTCCACAGTTTTGATGCAGTATCGAGCATCTAAATCGAGTAAAGCCCTATCCATGCTTTCGGCACCAACTGCGAAAACACTGTTTTTGAGTTGCTTAAGAATCTTAGATGCGTTTACGCCTTTTGGACTGTCAACCTCTGTAATAGCTTTAAGCGTTGCTGTGGATTCAATCGAGAGACTTGTAATATGTGGTGCCGTGGCAAAGCTAACTGTGCAACTCGTGGCATCAATATCAAGCTGATCTTTCATACTCAAGAACTTCGGATGAAGATGGATGTAGATGATAGGGCGAGAACCTGCAAAACGTCCTGTATGTTCTAGTGATAAGACGTTTCGTTGAGTAAGCATGTCCAGAGCATAATCGATATTAAACTCCGTGACGCCGAACTGAATTTTCACATGGCTTACGGTAAGCGGCTCTTCTATTGTACAAGTAGCTAAAAAGATAGCGACACGCTTTGCCACATGCTCAAGCGAATGTAAGAATGGATCGCTTTTGAAGTTATGATTCATGATGCCTTTTCTTGAGTTAGGACAATCATTTGAATCACTCCTTGACCTTAGAAGTATTCAAATCTACCGTGGTTAATATGTGTGGATTTATTCTGACTAAAATACTGGGAGGTCCACGCTTGTTCATTTGCTTCTCAAGTCGAATACAATTGCGAACCTCGAGTTCTCTCAAAGCGTCTTGATATTCATTATGCTCATTAGCGAAATGACGCCTCATTTTGGATGAAGTAATCGGTTCTTTAATCTCGCCAGAGGCAAGTCGTAGGAAGATTCGCCCGCAAAGCCCTCTAATACCTTCGAGATACGGCGAACCATAGAAGGAAGTGGTCATTTTCTTTTCACCTCCTTCTGCTTTCCATAGTTAGCTTCGTAAACTTCTTGAAACTTCGGATGTATTTTGATTTGTCTGCGAGGGCGGCCCCGATGGGCTTTGACAGATTCGATACGCAGCCAGCCCAGTTCTTCGAGTTCGCCAATAGCTTCTTTGGCCTCGTGTTCTGAACGGCCAAAAGACCTCGAAACGGTGCGTTCTGTATCGTCTTCCTTAAAGAGGCGAGTTCAAGTTGCTAGCGCACCACTCTGATGGGCCGAGTGTACCTCTTGGGGCGTGCGATACCCCAACACTTTTCGGGGTCTGTTGTTCAGCAGGTGCTGGGCGGCTATCACTGTGGACAGCTCCATCACTGTAAAGTCCGTCCCCTTCGGGAAAAACTGTCTCAGCAACCCGTTAGTGTTCTCCACAGATCCCTTCTCCCAGGGACTGTGCGCGTGGCAGGCATAGGTTGAGGCATTCCACTGCTGACCGAGAGCCTCGGTCAGCACAAATTCCCGCCCCTGGTCTATCGTGATGGTTTTGACGATTTGACTGTCCAGCACGCTGTC
>NZ_JNIV01000147.1 GCF_000701405.1 Deinococcus marmoris DSM 12784 | reverse complement strand
TCCATTGGAGCGTATTCCACGGGAGGGCCTTTTGAAACCATCGGCGGAAGGTACGTTCGTGGAGTCCGCTGTAACGGCTGAGATTCAGGGCATTGATTCGGCCAGGAATGGCCTGCCACACCGGCATCAGGTGGAGGAAAAAACGCTGTTGGGCAGCGGGGAGATTGAGCAGGGTGAGCAGCACAGGTAAAATAGTCATTGGGTCTCCTTGGGTGTGGGCTTGAGAACCTCACCCTACCGGAGACCCGTTTTTTGGGCCACCCCTACTTTTCGTCAAAACTGTCCGAACCATTGCTGTTCGCCCTCTGGATGGATCATCTCCCTGGCAGAAGCTGTGGTGACTCCTGAAACGGCAATGGGCTGGAAAACGCAGAAAGCGTGGACACCTTTCTAGGCGCTCCACGCTTCCTGACAGATGTGGACGGGTTAGAACGCGACCTGCGCCTGGAGTTCCTGCGTGGTGCGGAAGGTGGCCTGTGTGCCCCCCGCCGTGGAATTGACCATCGTTCCCGAGGCGCTGACCTGGGCCAGAACGTTGGCGCTGGCCTGGATGTTCAGCTCAATGACGTTCCAGCCGGGCTGGGCATTGACGGCCACCGTGACCGGCAACGTGGAAATCTGCGGGATGCTCAGAATTTTCGCGCAGTCCATGGTGCCCCGGAGCTGGGTGGTGCTGTCGCTGTATACCCACACCCGGACATTCACCCGGCGGCTGAGCAGTCCGGGTTTGCTGCCGGTCATGGCGCTGGTCTGCCGCCCTCCAGCGCCGTCTTTCACGTCCAGCGACATCAGCACGAAGGCGCGGGCGTCTGGCGCACTGCTCTGCACGCTGCCGCTGCACTCCAGTTTCTGGGCGACATCGGCGGCGCGCATGGTCAGGCTGGCCGCCTCGATCTGGTCAGGCAGCGTCAGGGTGAACGAGCCGTCCGTGTGGGCGCTGGAAGACACGTCTGGCAGGCCGGAAACCGCTACCCGTCCCTCGCCCTGCCA
The DNA here is from genome assembly GCF_000701405.1 of Deinococcus marmoris DSM 12784. Classification (GTDB taxonomy): domain Bacteria; phylum Deinococcota; class Deinococci; order Deinococcales; family Deinococcaceae; genus Deinococcus; species Deinococcus marmoris. The sequence goes on along the minus strand of NZ_JNIV01000147.1, from coordinate 7,309 downwards.
CCCGGAAACCTTGCCGCTGATGGTCTGTACGGTGGGCTGATCGGACGCCTCCGGGGTGGGGAGGCCGCCGCCGCCGCAGGCCACCAGTGTCAGTGACAGTCCGCCCAGAAGTCCCCATTTCGCCTGTTGAATCCCAAAGATGTTCCGCATGCCACCAGGGTAAACAGACGTCCCTGACGCGCCTCTGACAGGATCACGGATTGAGCGGGTATTTGTCACATGGTCAGAAGATCGCCCCCAATCCTGCTTCTGGCCCTGCCCCACCCCTGCTACACTCCCCGGCGATGACGGCCACACCGCGATACATTCTGGGCATCGACACCTCCTGCGACGATACCGGCGTGGGGATCGTGGAGCTGAGTGCTGGCGGCAGCACCACAGTACGCGCCAACCGGATCTGGACTCAGGCCGTCCACGCGCAGTACGGAGGCGTGATGCCCGAACTCGCCAGCCGCGAACATGTGGAGCGCATCGACGGCGTGATGGAAGGCGCGCTGGCCGAGGCGGGTTTGCAGGTGTCCGATATCGGTGCGGTGGCGGCCACTTCTGGCCCCGGTCTGGTGGGGGCGCTGCTGGTGGGCCTGATGTACGGCAAGGGGCTGGCGCAGGCGCTGGACGTGCCGTTCTTCGCCGCGCACCATCTGGAGGGCCATATTTTCGCCGCCGCCTCCGAGGACGATCTGCAAGCGCCGTATCTGGCCCTGGTGGTCAGCGGCGGGCACACCCACCTGTTTGACGTGCCGGAGGAGGGGAAATACATCCTGGTGGGCGCGACCCGCGACGACGCGGCGGGGGAAGCGTTCGACAAGATTGCCCGTCTGGCGGGCCTGGGCTATCCGGGGGGGCCAGCCATTGCCGAGGCGGCGTTGCGCGGCAATCCCGACGCCATCCCTTTCAAGGAGCCCCTGCAAGGGCAGAAAGCCTTCGAGTTCAGCTTCAGCGGGCTTAAAACTGCCGCCCTGCTGGCGCACAAGGCCGGGACGAAGCCCGATGATTTGGCTGCCAGTTTTCAAAGGGCCGCCGTGCATGTGCTGGTCAAGACCACCCGCCGCGCCGCCGAGGCGTATGGAAGGCAGACGGTGGTGGTCTCCGGCGGTGTGGCCGCCAACACAGCTCTACGCGAAGCCTTCCGGTCAACTCATCTGCACGTCGTTTTCCCCGGCAAGGGCCTGAACACCGACAACGGCGCGATGATCGCTCTGGCGGGGGCTGCCGCACTCCGGGCAGGCCGTGCGCCCAGCCCGCTGGCGGCGGGTGCGACGGCCTACGCGCCGCTGGCGAACGGGTAGGGAAAACCAGAATCCGCAGAGGAAACCAGAGTCCTCAGCACGCTCGGCAAAGAAAAGCCCCCTCATCCACGTGGGCGGGGGGGCTTTCTCGATCCCGTTCAGACTCGGTTCGCCGTTTAGCCCGGCTGCCCCGCCCGCCCTTCCCTGGCTTCCTCGGCCAACTGGCGGCGCAGGATTTTCATGGCCGCTGTCTTGGGCAGTTCCTCGTCGCGGAATTCCACGCTGCGGGGGGCCTTGAACGAGCTGAGGTGCTGGCGGCAGAACGCGATGATCTCGGCCTCGGTGGCCGCCATGCCGGGCTTCAGATGCACCACAGCATGGACCGTCTCGCCCCGGTATTCGTCGGGCAGACCCACGGCGGCGGCCTCCAGCACGGCGGGGTGGGCGTTCAGCACCTCGTCCACCTCGCGCGGGTAGACGTTGTGGCCGCCCACGAGGATCAGGTCCTTCTTGCGGTCCACGATACGGAAATAGCCGTCCTCATCTACGGTGGCCATGTCGCCGGTCAGCAGCCACGTCAGGCCGTGCAGTTCACGCAATGTCTTTGCGGTGGCGTCCGGGCGCTGCCAGTAGCCCAGCATGATGTTCGGTCCCGCCACCCACAACTCGCCCACCTCGCCGGTCCCCACAATCTGGCCGTCCTCGCCCACCACGATGGCGTCCACCCCCGGCATGGGCAGGCCGATGCTGCCTTCCTCCTGCCGCCCGAAAATGGGGTTGGTGTGCGTGATGGGGCTGGCCTCAGTCAGGCCGTAGCCCTCCACCAGATTCGCGCCGCCGGTGATCTCGCGGAATTTGCGGGCCGTTTCCAGCAGCAGGGGCGCGCTGCCGCTGATGCACGCGCGGATGCTGGTCAGATCGTGTTTGGGGGTGTTGGGATTGTTGTTGATGGCGTTGTACAGCGTCGGCACGCCGGGAAACAGGGTGGCCTTCGACGCCGAGATCTGGTTCAGCACCATGCCGATGTCGCGGGCGTTCGGCACCAGCGCCATCGTCGCCCCGGTCAGGATGCTGAGGTTCATGGCCACGGTCATGCCGTAGACGTGGAAGAAGGGAATGGCGGCCAGCGTGACCTCCTGACCGTCTTTCAGGTCCGTCATCCACACGCGGCCCTGCTCGGCGTTGGCGATCAGGTTGCGGTGGCTGAGCATCGCGCCCTTGGGAACGCCAGTGGTGCCGCCGGTGTATTGCAGCAGCGCCAGATCGCCGGGCTGCCGGGGCGCGGATGCGGGCGTGGGCGGCTGGAACTTCAGCAGATCGGCATACTGGAAAAGGTGCGCGCCCTCCGGTACATCCACCCAGGTTCCCTCGCGCCGCGCCTTGATGGGGTACAGCAGATTTTTGGGAAACGGCAGGGCGTCCTGAATCCCGGTCACGATCACGCGCTTAACGGGCACCCGCTCCTGAATCTGGGCGTAACGCGGGTAGAAGGTGTCCAGCAGGATCAGGGTCTCGCTGCCGCTGTCTTTAAGCTGGTATTCCAGTTCGTCGGCCACGTACAGCGGGCTGGTATTGACCACCACCGCCCCGGTCAGCAGCGTGCCAAAAAAGGCGGTCACGAACTGCGGGCAGTTGGGCAGCATCACCGAAACGCGGTCCCCCGGCTTCACGCCCATTTTTTGCAGGGCCAGTGCGAACTTCTGCACGTTCTGCCACAGTTCGCGGTAGGAGGTCTTTGCGCCCAGGAACCCCAACGCCGTCCGGTCCGGGTAGGTCTGTGCGGCGCGCTCCAGCAGTTGAGGCAGCGTCAGATCGCTGGGCGTGAAGTCGTGTGGCACGCCGGGTTCGTAATGCTTGAGCCAGGGGCGGGGCAGGGTGGACGGGGCGGGTGGGGTAGGGGACATGGCGCTCCTATGGGGCTGGGGCGAAGGGCAGAATGGGGGGGGTTGGCAGATGCTGGGGCAGCCGGAGCCAGCAGCCAGAAGCGGATAAAGAATTGAACTTGGTCTAATTATTACAGATGGGGTGCCCAGTCTTCAAGCCATCCCCCCCACCGCCGCGCTCCCACCATTGCGTCTTGATGTGTGCCGACTCAAGATTGGGTGCAGAAGGAATGAATCCTGTGCTGGACATGGCGGCGGCCCCTGACTGGCAGACTGATTGCATGACCGCTTCCTCCACCGATGCCTCCCGACATGAAGCCCACCTGCGCGAAGCCCTGGCTCTGGCCCGCGAATCTCTGACACAGGGCAGTTCACCCATCGGGGCGGTGCTGGTGGACGGCAGCGGCAAGGTGATCGCGCGGGGCCGCAACCGCGTGGGCGAGGCCCAGACTGCCGAGCGGGTGGGCGACGCCAGCGTGGCGCACGCCGAGATGGACGTGTTTTTCCAGGCGGGCAAACTGGACAACCCCCAGGACCTGACGCTGTACACCAGTCTGGAACCCTGCCTGATGTGCGGCGGGGCCTCCGCGCTGCTGGAGGTGGGCCGGATCGTGTGGGCCACCGCCGATCCCTGGGGCGGTTCGGGCCGCCTGCTGGCGTGGTCCGATCACCCCGCCATGCAGGAAACCGACATCGTGCCCTGTCCCCTGCCCGAACTGGAAACCGAGGGCGCAAGCCTGTTTGCCCCCGAAGCCAAACGCGCCTTTCCCGATAAGGGCTGGGCGCTCTGGCGGGAGAAATATCCGGCGGAAACCGAAGGCGTCTGAGCGGCTGGTCCGTATGATCGTCCCATGAAACGTTCCGATCTGGAGCCTGAATGAGTGTGCTGGTGGTGGGCAGCATCAACGCCGATCTGACCGTGCGGGCCTCGCGAATTCCTGGCCCCGGCGAAACGGTGCTGGGCGGTGATACGCGGACCTCGCCGGGTGGGAAGGGGGCGAACGGTGCAGTGGCGGCGGCGCTGGCGGGCGCAGATGTCTCGATGGTGGGCGCGGTTGGAAGGGACGCTTTTCAGGACGTGGCCCTCTCGGGTCTGAAACGGGCGGGCGTGGACCTGTCCGGCCTGCGGACCCTGGACGCCCCCACCGGACTGGCCCTGATCACCGTCTCAGACGCGGGAGAGAATGCCATTACGGTAGCGAGCGGCGCGAATGCACGGTTGACGCCCCAACATCTGCCCGCCGACTTCAGCGCTTTGACCCATCTGCTGATGCAGCAGGAACTACCGCCCAGGATCACGCTGGAGGCGGCCAGACGCGCCTCGGCTGCGGGTCTGATGGTGTTGCTCAACGCCGCGCCCACCCGCGAAACCTCTCCTGAACTGCTGCGCCTCACTCATCATCTACTGGTCAACGAACACGAACTTGCCGCGCTGGCCGGAGACGGGGAAGTGGAGGCCAGCGCCCGCTCATTGCTGGAGCGTGGGCCGAAAGCAGTCACCGTCACCCTGGGCGGCGAGGGCAGCCTGACCGTGACGGCGGGGGAGACGTACCGCCTGCCCGCGCATCCGGTCAACGCCGTGGACACCACCGGGGCGGGGGATACCTTCTGCGGCGTGTTGACCGCGCGGCTCTCTCAGGGCGACGATCTAAAAATGGCGTTGCACTGGGCCGGGATCGCCGCTGCGCTGGCCTGCACCCGCCCCGGCGCGCAGGACGCTATGCCCACCTGGGCCGAGGTGGAGCGGGAGAATGCCCACTGCCCTCAGCCCCTTTGACCTTTAGACTTCTTCCCATGCGTTACCGGATTTTTACCGAACAGGATAGTGGCGCGCTTCAGGCGCTGGATCTGACCGTGCAGCGGCATCTGGACCCTGCCTTCGACGCCCTGCCCGAACGGGAGCGCGAGGGCCGCATCAGCACCAGCCTTCCCGCCCTGAAGTTCTACGAGCGCAGTGAGCATTCCTTTGTGGCCGAGGAGGCCGGGCAACTGGCCGGTTTTATCTTCGCGCAGTCGGTGTGGCAGGGCGACAAACCCATCGTACTGGTGCGGACGCTGAACCTGTCGCCGGATGCGCCTGCCGAAACAGCGCAGGGCCTGCTTCACGCCACCATCAAGAGTGCCTATGACACCGCCGTCTATGAGGTTCACTTCCCACTTACCCCCGGTCTGGAGGACACTGCGAGGGCCGAGGAAGCTGTCACGGTGGGCGCTTACGCGGTGCGGCACCTGGGCAGCCGTCTGGAAACCTCGCCGGGCGTGCGCCTGAATCTCGCCCCACACCCCGCTGGGGGTGGTGAGGTTTCCGGTATTGCAGGCAAGGACAGCGGGGCATAATGGCAGATATGACCACTCCCGCTACCCGTGTCCTGTTAGGTGTGCGCGGCATGTCCCGCGAGGCCGGGCAGACCGTTGCCGCCGCCCTGTCCGCCCTGCCTGGCGTCTCGAAGGCCGCCCCCGACGACGGCCAGATCGAGGTGCATTACGATCCCTCGCAACTGACCATCATGGATCTGGTGCGGGCGGTGCGGGGTCAGGGTTTCCTGGCCGGAATGCTGTAGCGGTGGCGCTGGGTTATGTGGGTGTCCTGACCGTTCGCCTGGAAATGCCCTGGGTCAGCAACCTCAAGGAAAAACGCGCCCTGGTGCGCCCGGTGGTGGAACGTCTCAAGGTGCGTTTCCCCCTGACCGTGGCCCGCCTGGACGGCCTGGATGCCCATGACTGGGAAGTGATCGGCGTCGCCACCATCAGCAACGATTACGGGTGGGTCAAGGAAACGCTGAAGATGGCCGCCGACTATATTGCCAGCGAGGGGCCGTACCGAGTCACCGAGGAAGAAACCGAGATCACCATGATAGGCGAGGGCGATTCAGAAGAGGACGAACTGGAGGACTGAGGGGCCACCGTACCCCTAGACCAGTCTTTCCCCTCTCCTTTTGCGCTGAACGTCACGCACATTTTGCTGATGTATCTGAAACAGTAGTCCGGAAGGTTTTTGACGAATGGGGTGGGGATCGTCCATGTTGATGTGTGGCAACACAACGGACGACCCCCATCCAGATTCTAGCGACTCTGCTTTCTGGAACCAGAGTGCGTGCCACCCAGGCTGCCTATCTTCAGGTGCTTCTGGTGCTGTGGCTGGTCGTTCCTGGACGACTGAATTTCACCAATCTGACCCGCTATGGCGGGCCATCTGAGCGAACCCATCGTGCCTGGTTCCAGAAACCCCTGCCATGGGTAGAGTTGAATACCCGTCTGATCTTGCAGCTGCAAGATCAGGAGTGCCTGGGTTCAACATCCATTCTTGGGATTGACGCTGTCTTCATCAACAAAAATGGCCACTGTACCCCTGGCATAGCTCAGTTCTGGAGCGGCTGTCAACAGCGTTCACTCTCTGGATTGGAAGGCTCTTGTGTGACGTGGGTCGATCTGGAAACCCAGCAGCCATTCCCGCTGTCCATCAGCCAGACGCCTGCGAACTTGCCTGGCAAGCAGACGCGCACGGATGTCTACGCCCAGGACATGCTGAACACCTTGACCCAATTGCCTCATGCCATGCGCGAACAGGTGCTGGCTGTAGTGAGTGATGCCTACTACGCCAAGAAAAAGTTTGTTGACCCTGTAGTGGACGAAGGGCAACTGCCCTTCGTCGGAAAGCTCCGCCGGGACGCCTCCCTCAAGCATCTCTATCCTGGCCCCAAAACAGGCCGCCGTGGGCGCCCCAAAAAATACGATGGCAAGGTAAGTTTGAGCGATTTCTCTCGCTGGGACGTGCTGCCGTGGACGGACACCTGCACGGCATACACCACCGTGGTGTATGCCGTGGCACTGAAGCGAGAGGTCCGGGTGGTGGCCCTGCTGTGGCCAGGCAAGTCGGGGCCGACCCTCGAATTGCTGTTCAGTACGGATCCCACGATGGACGCGGCCACCATTGTCAGGCTCTACCGCGTTCGTTTTGCGATGGAGTTTCCGTTCCGGGACGGCAAGCAATTCGCGGGCCTCAATGATTGCCAGTCCCGTCAGGCTCAGGCGCTGCACTTCCACTGGAATATGGCGCTGCACAGCGTTTCTGTAGCCAGAGCCAGTCAGTTGATGAACCAGCGGGTCAGCCCGCTGGTCTTCAGCATGGAAGACGAAAAACGCCGTGCCTATAACGAATTTTTCGCCGACCGATTATTGTCCATGTTGCCTGGCGAT
>NZ_JNIV01000146.1 GCF_000701405.1 Deinococcus marmoris DSM 12784 | reverse complement strand
ATCGGCAGTGGAGTCGAATTCGATACGTCGCATCATGTTGCCAAATCGCCCTGGGGCAGAGTTGCCCCCGCTTTTTGGTACCCTCCTGAGTCTGGGGTCTGACTAGCACTGGAACAGTAATCCGCCCTTGGAAGCCAGATCACATTTCGCTCTGTCCGCAGCAAAGCGAACCCGACACTGAATTTCTGGCCGCCAGAGTTGCAAAAAGGTGTTGCCAGCGTCAATCACTACGCAATAGAGTTTCGCAACGCCAGAAACAGCTTTCCATCAACCTCTCCAAATCGTTGCGTTATCGGGCGTTATCGCACGTTTCTAAATTCCGGGGTCAGAAGTCTCTCATGCGATTTGGACAAAATTTTGCCCTTTGCCAGATTGATTCCTTCCCCTTATGCTGACCCTTCGTGTCACAACAGAAAAAGCGGCCCGCAGGCCGCCTTGATTTCTCTAAGAAAGCGTTGAATATAGCTCCTGTCAAACTTATGCATCGGATTGTTGTCTCGCAGTGAGGCACACCGAAACAGCCTCGGAAGCCTAATGTTTGACCGGGTCAGAGTCAGCCTCCTGTGTGCTGCTGCCCCCGCTGCCTTGACCGAGGACAAGCACCAGCAGTTCATCCATTTCCGGAGCGTAGAGGCCCACTTGCTGACCCACCATTCCATCCTCGTCGAAAACCAATTGCGTCTGGTAGGGCCGAAAGTCTCGAATCTTTCCCTGGCGTAGTAGGGTACAAGGGTCTTGGAGTCAACCCTAATCGGCGAGGATCACACGTTTGAGGATTCGCCGTCCACGACGTGATTCATCTGAGCTTTCGTTTTACAGAGGTCAAGAAGCGCATAATTGGGTTTAGGAAAGATTAGAGCTGCGTCTCCGTTCCTTGACGCTTCGAGGGAACGTATGAGTGACCTTCTAGCTTCTCAGTTTCATCAAGCCACGCTTGACGCTATTACTTCTTCCCTGGTGGTCCTGGATTACGACGGCTTGATCGTCGCAGTGAATCTGGCCTGGCTCCAGTTTGGGCGCGACAATGATTTGCTGCCTGCTCACGCTGTGGTGGGCAGCAACTATTTCGCTGCATGTGAAGCAGATTTATCGGCGGATGGTGCCGCCGCAGTCCAGGGGATACGCAAGGTCATTGCTAGCGAGATCCCGCAGTATTTCCAGATTTATCCGTGCCACTCCCCCCATGAACAACGCTGGTTTCAACTGCGTGTGACGTCCTTTGTTGGTGCCCCCTACCTGATGGCCATTCATGAGGACGTCACAGTTCTCCAAGATTCCCAACGGCAGATTCGTGAAAACGCCACCCTGATCAATAACATTCTGGAAAGCATTCAGGAAGCCTGCCTCTCGGTGGACCACGAGTGGCGTTTGCTGTATCTAAATTCTCAGATGGCCGATTTCCTGGGCAAACCCACTGGCGAACTCCAGGGTCAGAACCTCTGGGCTGTCCTTCCAGAACCATTAGAGACCCTTGTGTGCCCTCATTTCCATGCGGCGGTTCGTGAGCAGCGCACTGCGTGCATAGAGTTATTCGACGAAATATCAAGAACTTGGTTCGAAATGCGCCTTTATCCCTACACTGCTGGACTTACCGTTTACTCCTATAATATCAACGATAAAAAAATAGAGGAACAGGCTCAGATTGACCGCAACACCATCCTGGAGATGACGGTGCATGGCCAGGACCTGACCGTCATTTTGCAGGAGACCGCCATGATGCTCGAACGGCAGTGGCCTACTTATGCCTGTACTGTCCTGCTCAATCAGAAAGGACGGCTTTACACCTCTGCGGCTCCCAGCCTTCCATCTGAGTTTCGTCAGGCCGTTGACGGACTGGAAATTAGCGAAGGTGCAGGGATCTGTGGGACAGCCGCCCTGCGCGGCGAACTGGTGGTTGTCGAGGATATCGCTAAGGATCTCAGCTGCGCGGACTACCTCAATCTGCTCACCACCAACGATTTACGTGCCTGCGCTTCCCTTCCTATCATTGACGGCTCTAAAGTCGTCCTCGGCACGATGGCGCTGTATGGCAGGGTTCCAGGTCCCTTTCCAGAGAAGTTGCTGCAAGATCTGAAAAAAGCCAGTCACCTCGCCGCCGTGGCGATTGAGCACCACTTACTTTCTCAGCACATGATTTACCAGTCCAAACACGATGCATTGACCGGTCTGGCCAATCGGGTGCTGTTCGGGGAGCAACTTCAGGACGTCATTCGAGTGGCGCTCACCACCGAAAGCTCAATGGCACTGCTGTTTATTGACGTCAATGACTTTAAGGGTGTGAACGATTCGCTGGGTCATCTGGCAGGTGATCAGGTGCTCGTAAGTATCGCTCAGCGCCTTCTGGCGTGCATGCGCCCTGGTGAACTTCTGGCGCGAATGGGCGGCGATGAATTCACGGTCGTCTTGCCGTTCACCAATCGGGCGAACGCCGTCCAGATGGCGCAGCGCTGCCTCGACATCTTCGCCCTTCCCTTTGTGGTAGCAGAGCGGGAAATTTATTTGACCACATCAATCGGGATCAGTCTGACCCCGGAAGGTGGGCGTGACGCCGAAACCTTACAACGCAACGCCGATCTGGCGATGTATTACGCCAAGAGCAACAAGCTGGGCATGGCGATATACGAAACCGTCATGAGTCGGCACGCCTACGACCGTTTTGAGATGATCAACTACCTGCGCCCAGCCGTCGAGATGAACGAGTTCGAGTTGCTCTACCAGCCCCAGGTTCAGTTGGTGGACTGGACCATCGTCGGGGTCGAAGCCTTGCTGCGTTGGAATCATCCGCACCTGGGCGTCATCTCCCCGGCGGATTTCATTTCCCTGGCTGAAGAAACGGGCCTGATCATCCCGATCGGGGAGTGGGTCTTGATGGAAGCCTGCCGCCAGGGAATGCGCTGGCGCAAAGCGGGGCATCCGCCCGTCCGGATCGCGGTGAACGTGTCGTCGGTGCAATTCCAACACGCTGGCTTCGTCGAGATGGTGGCCGCCTGCCTCCATGAAACGGGTCTTCCCAGCGAGCAACTGGAACTGGAACTCACGGAGCGGTTGGTGATGCAGGACACAGGAGCCTCTGTGCGACGAATGCAAGCGCTTCGCCATCTGGGCGTATCAATTTCAATTGATGACTTTGGGACAGGGTTCTCGAGCCTGAGTTACCTGGTGCGGCTCCCGATCAATCTCTTGAAAATAGATCGCTCCTTTGTCACTGGTTTGAGCGATACGTCAACGAATTTTCCAGTGGTCAAAGCGATTCTCGACCTGGCCAAGAGCCTGAACCTGGGGGTTATTGCCGAGGGAGTCGAAACCCCAGAAGAGTGCAGATCGCTTGAGCAACTCGGCTGTTCCCTGGGGCAGGGTTACCTGTTTGCGCGTCCCCAAGTTGCTAGCGAAATCTTTTCTTCGGCAGCCAGGACCGACGCAAAGACAGGCGTGACTTGAGCACCAGGCTGCGTTGAGAAAGGGGTGATACCAATCACCAAAATAGGGCTTAACGTAGCGAAGGCCGAAATTTTGTCCAAATCGCATGAGAAACTTCTGGCCCCGAAATTTAGAAACGTGCAAAAACGGTCATTTGTGCGATCCAGAGGGCGTCCCGTAGAAATCAGCGTTCCTGGATTGCGTATCTCTATTGCAATATTCAGAGCAATGGCGACAGGTTTTCGCAAGCAGCGTCGTCCACGACGCTGCTAACGGCAGGCGTGTCAGACAGTAAAACTCGACCTCTCATCCGAGTTGGACAAAAATCGGGCCTTCGCCAGGTTAAGCCCTGAGTGCGACATCTGATTGACCCAGCCGAACAGCAGCTTGATCCCAGGACGGCCGCCAATGGTCAGTAGGAGGTCTCGTGCTAAACCCCTTCAAGCCATCGTTGAGCGATTGACCTGTTCTGCGTAACAGCAAAATTTTGCCCCCAGCTTCGATGGTCAGCCGGGCTACACGGGGTCAAGACCCGATTTTAAAATTTTTGTACGCTAAGAAAAAAACGCCGCCTCACACGCCTCGTTGTAAAACTCCAGTTGGTGGAATTTCGATGGATTGGAGGGTGCAGTTCCGTGTCCCAGTTAAAGGAGGGGCTATTCGATACAAGTAGAAAGGTCGATAAACACGATGTTTTCCGTGTACTCAATCAGACACCTTCAACTGGGACAATCGCAAGTCAATCCGTTAGCGTACAAAAATATCGAAATCGGGTCTTGACCCCTACACGGCGGGACAAGGTCAACGAGTGCAAGTCGCCTGAATCTCCCGCCTGGGACAGCGTTTGGGACGTCTTTATGTTTATCGCGGCGTAGATTGGTCAGCCACTATGCCTTTCCCACAACTCACTTCCTACGCCCCGAACGCTGAATTAATACAGGCTGGGCAGAACAACAGTAAGGCTACGTTCATAAGTACGGGCCTAGATTCATCAGATGTTCATTCCACCCTCTCCACTGCGCCATTTCACTCCCGGTCAATTGGAGGGCCACATTAACCAGACATCTGAAGAGGTCCGACTGGCGGAACTGTACCGGTACGGTATTGTTGATACCCTGCCTGAACCTCAGTTTGACCGCATTATCACGTTGATTGCCCAGTACCTCCACATGCCCATGGCTGCCATCACGTTCGTTGACCGTGATCGGCAGTGGTTTAAATCCCGGCTTGGTCTCCAGGTAGAGGAGATGCCCCGCAGTATCGCCTTTTGTGACCTGACCATCAAGCAAAGCGGCGTCCTGGTCATTCCCGACGCCACCCTGGATCCCCGGGTCGCCGAATTTTCCAATGTTACGGGTGAGCCGCACATCCGCTTTTATGCGGGCGCACCCATCTGTACGCCAGAAGGCCACCCGCTGGGGGCCGTGTGCGTCATTGACCGCGTCCCCCGGGAGTTCACTCCCGAGGACGCCGCAGTACTGGAACATAGTGCGGCCCTGGTCATGGATCAGCTAAAGCTGCACATCACGGTGCAGCAGTTGGGCGACCTGGCCCTCCTGGATTCACTGACGGGCTTACCCAACCGCGCCAATTTCAGGCAGCGGCTGCTGCATGCCACACGCCGGGCCGATCACGCTGGGGAAAGCGTCGTCATAGGGCTGATGGATCTCGACCACTTCAAGCTGGTCAATGACACCTTCGGACACCCTGCAGGCGACGAACTGCTGCGGCTCACCGCCCTGCGCCTCCAGGAGTGCGTTTCCTCCAGTGACACCATCGCCCGCATGGGCGGTGATGAATTTGCGCTGATCTTCACCGATCTCGCCAACCCCGCAGACAGTCAGCTGATTGTTGACCGCATCACGCAGGCCTTCGCTGCTCCCCTTCACCTGGGCGGACGGGAAGTCTTTGTTCACAGCAGTCTGGGACTCACGGTGTACCCGGAGGACGCCAGCGATTTGGAAACGCTCCTGTCACAGGCCGATACTGCCATGTACCGCGCCAAACGGGCAGGCGGCGGACACGCGTTCTTTCACCCGCGTCACGACCAATCTGTCCCGGCCGAGATGGAACTGCTGGTGGCCCTTCATCACGCGCTCGAACACGATGAATTTGAATTGCTCTATCAACCTATTGTCCGGGCGCGCGACCATGCGGTCATGGCCTGTGAAGCCTTGATCCGCTGGAACCGTGCCGGAACAGTCATCAGCCCGCTGGATTTTATCCCCCTGGCAGAAACGTCTGGCCTGATTCTTCCCCTGGGACGGTGGGTGCTCCGTGAAGCCTGCACAGCGGTGGCGCAGGGCCGCGTCACGCGGGTCGCGGTCAACGTCAGTCCCCTGGAATTTACCCAGCCACATTTCTCAGAGCAGGTGGCCCTGATCCTCCGGGAAACCGGTGTCGACCCCCAGCGGATCATGCTCGAAATCACCGAAAGCAGTCTGCTGGATCCGGCGCGCGGTCAGGAGGTTCTGCGCGAGCTGAGAGATCTTGGCGTCCATGTCGGTCTTGATGATTTCGGTATGGGGTACAGCAGCCTGTCCGCCCTGGCCCAACTGCCTGTGGAAGTGCTCAAGATCGACCGGTTTTTTACCCAGCACGTCGATGAACCGGGTGCCGAGGGCAAGCGCTCTGTGGAGCTGATCCGGGCCGTCGTGATCCTTGCCGGTGCGTTTGGTCTGGTGACCGTCGCTGAGGGGGTTGAAACTGCCCAGCAGGCCAGGACGCTCCAAACCTTGGGTTGCGACTACCTGCAAGGGTACTGGTTTGGCCGCCCTGAGCCGCTCAGGCCAAGTCCGCAGCTTGTTCCGATCACTGGCTCCGCTTCAGATCTCACCGTGTACCCAAACTTATGACCCAGTCTGTGTCCGCCAGCGAACACCAGCTGTCGGCCGTCCTCGCCACTCTCGCTGACGCCGTCATCACCACTGACCATCACCACCGCATTCTGGTGTTCAATCAGGCCGCCGAACGCCTGTTCAGGATTGACGCTGTCTACGTCATCGGCACCTCTTTACACCAGTTCTTTCCTCTCGCCCAAACGGGGCAGCCCACGAACATAGCGGTCCGGGCAGACGGAGAGACGTTTTTAGTCGAGATCAGCTCTTCTGAAGTGGGCGTGGACGAGCATCTTCTGTTCACCACAGTCGTGCGCGACGTCAGTGAACAGCGTCAGGCAGAGCAGGCCCTGCGGGACAGCGAGGAACGTTTCCGCACCACCTTCGATCAAGCTGCTGTCGGTATCGCCCACATCGAACTCGATGGACACTGGTTGAGCGTCAACGAAAAGCTCTGCGAGATCGTCGGCTACACTCCGGCAGAACTGGTCCAACTCACTTTTCAAGACATCACCCACCCGGACGATCTCGAAGCAGATCTCGCGTTTGTGGGGCAGTTGCTCAGGGGCGAGATCCGCACCTACTCGCTGCATAAACGTTATCTCCGCAAAGGTGGCGCGCAGATCTGGATCAACCTCACGGTCTCGTTGGTGCGTACAGAGGATGGCAGTCCGCGGTACTTTATCTCCGTTATTGAGGACATCGGCGACATCAAAGCCGCTGAAGCGGCCCTGAGATCCGCCCGTGATGAACTTGAGAGCAGGGTGGAAGAACGCACTGCCGAGCTGCAGTCGCTCAGCCTGCAGCTCCAGCTGCAGGTGACCGAGCTTGAACGGCATAATGCGGAATCGAGGATGCTCAGCGAAATGAGCGAAATGCTTCAAGCCTGCGTCAATCTTGAGGAAGCGCAGCAGGTGGTAGCTCACCACGCCCCCCGGCTGTTTCCGTTCGCTGCTGGCGCACTTTATGCCTTTGGCAACTCCAGAAACGTGTTGGAAGAAGCCGTAACGTGGAATGGCGCAGTCAACCCTTCAAGGGTGTTTGCCCCCGCAGAATGCTGGGGTTTGCGCCGGGGAAGAACGTTCGTCAGCGCCGGCTCGGGTCTACGCTGCTCCCACGCGGCGGGTGGCCCGACGTTGTGTGTGCCTCTGCTGGCCCAGAGCGAAACCGTCGGTCTGTTTCATCTGGTGTCTGAAGATGGCCGTCCCTTTCTGGACCACACCCAACACCTAGCCCAGATGGTCGCGGAAACTGTGGCGCTGGCCTTTATGAATCTGCGGCTCAGGGAGACACTGCGCCAGCAGTCCATCCGGGACCCCCTCACGGGGCTCTTCAACCGCCGGTACCTTGAAGAAACTTTTGAACGTGAACTGCGCCGGGCCACCCGCTACAGTGACCCGATCGGCATCATCATGCTCGACGTCGATCACTTTAAGCGGTTCAATGACACGTATGGTCATGAGGCTGGGGACGCGCTGCTGCAAGAACTTGGCAGCGTGCTCAAAATAAGTATTCGGGGCGAGGACGTGGCCTGCCGGTACGGCGGAGAAGAATTTGCTCTGCTGTTGCCAGGCGCCAACCTCGAACAGACCCTTAATCGGGCCGAAGCGGTGCGGAACGCTGTGGAGCTGATGCAAGTCACGTCCCGGGGTCAGTGTCTCGGGTCTGTCACTGTCTCGTTGGGCGTTGCTGCGTTTCCGCAGCACGCAGGTAACTTGAACGACCTGTTGCGCGCCGCCGATTTCGCCCTGTACCGGGCCAAACAGGAAGGACGCAACCGCAGCCTTGCTGCCGCTGCCCCCTGAAGTGATGCCCAAAAGCAAATTCACTCGTGCTTCTGCTGGAAGAGGGTGACTTGGCCCTGGATCATCCCACTTCACGTTGTAATACGGACTCCGATTGAAAGGTGTTGAAAATACCTGAAAATCCGAATGGAGTGAGAAGGAAACAAACGGAATCCGTAGAAGAGGGTACCAAAAAGCGGGGGCAACTCTGCCCCAGGGCGATTTGGCAACATGATGCGACGTATCGAATTCGACTCCACTGCCGATGCCCCATGAA
>NZ_JNIV01000145.1 GCF_000701405.1 Deinococcus marmoris DSM 12784 | reverse complement strand
CGGTGTACCGATTGCGCTGGAGCATCGAGTGTACGTTCAGCAGCATGAAGTCGCGTGGCTTTGACCTGGAACGGTCAGCGGTGACCCACGCTGACCGATTAGAGCGGTTGTTTGGACTGGTCACGCTGGCCTGGGTGTGCTGTCTGCGGGTGGGCGTCTGGATGAATGCGTCCAAACCAATTCCAGTCAAAGCGCATGGTCGTCGCGCAGTCAGCGTGGTCCAGTATGGCTGGCAATATCTGGCGAGAGCGCTGAGATGGGATCACCCACAGGCCGAAATATACTTCGGCCTCTTAAATCAACCTTTCTCCGCACCCAGCGCCACTTAAACGCAAGTTGTCCGGTACTGAATTCATGCAGTTAAAGCGTTACCCGGAGGCGCACCTGTTTAATCAGAAGGCGGTGGAACTGTCCAGAACCACCGGGAACTTGGTTGCTCTTGGGGCGGCGCTGGCCAACCTTGCGTGTTCACTTCATACACTGGGAGATTTTCAGGGTGCCCAGATGTACGCGCGTGAAGCCGTAGAGATCGGAGACAGGCTGGGTGACCGTGTGGGCCACAGCTACGCCCTGGAAATGCTCGGGCGTGCTCTGTTGGCATTGGGGGATGACGGCGCGTTGCCTGTCCTCGAGGAAAGTGTCCGTGTGCTGGAGAACACTGAGGCCAGGGGACGCCAGATGGACGCGCACGCCGCGCTCGCAGCCGCGTATGAAGTTCTTGGTGACCCAGCGCGGGCCCTGACGCAGTTGCAGGCCTCTTACCGCTTGGAACGCATTCTGCACTCTCAACAGGTACATCAAAAAATAGAGGTGGTGACAGCTCGTCTGGAACTCCAGCGTCTGCGCGATGAAGCCGCGCACGGACGGCAGGAGCGCGAGATCTTGTCGGCGACCAACGCGGAACTGGCATTGACGGTGGACAAACTGGAACAGGCCAATACGGCGCTGGAGAGACTGACCGGGCAACTCTGGCAGCAGGCCAACACAGACACACTCACAGGACTTCTTAACCGCAGTGCGTTTGTCCGAACGCTGGAAGAAAAGATTCTTGCTTCAAGAGACACAAAGAGACCCTTCTGCATCGTGTTCCTGGATCTGGATAATTTCAAATCTGTCAATGACCGATTCGGACATGATGTGGGCGATCGCTTGTTAGTCTTTGTAGCTGAGGGCATCCGGCAGGCGTTACCTCAAACGGCCACAATCGCCAGGCTGAGTGGGGACGAGTTCATGGTGCTTCTAGAAGGCTATGATGAACTTCAGTATGTAAAAACCGTCTTATATTTATTGAACCAACCCGTAAAAATTTTAGAACATCATATTCGAATCAGCGCCTCAGCAGGGTTGAGTGAGTACCCGAGTTCTGGTCTGGACGTCGATAGTTTAATGATCCAAGCAGATCATGCTATGTATCAGGCTAAGCGTCTTGGAAAAGGCCAATTTCAAAAGGCTGTGGCGTATCTCTCAGGAGTTGCACCTTGCATAGCGGAGTGAATAGCCGTGCTGGTGCAGGAATTCAGCGTTTTTCGAGAACAGGTGCAGTAGTCGGTTGAGATGCAGATGTATCGGTTGTGTTGCCTTAACCGGTTCAGGATAGGCTGACCCGCTGTGACCGATGCCAAACCCTACTGCCACCGATTTCCCATGACGATTATCCAGCACGCCGCCAATGCTCTACCACCGCTTTCCCATCAGCTACCGAGATGTCCAGGAATTGCTGCACCAGCGCGGCATTGTTGTCAGCCATGAGACGCTGCGCGAATGGTGTATCAAATTCGGCTCGCTCTTCGCAGATGGCCTGCGTCACCGGGAACCCCGACGGGGTTCCCGGTGGCTTCTGGATGAGGTTTGCACGACGGTAGATGGTGTCCGCCACTGGTTGTGGCGGGCGGTGGACGAGCACGGCTTCGTGCTCGATATTCTGCTTCAACGGCACCGAGACACCGAAGCCGCGAAGGCCTTCATGACCGGGCTGCTGGGTGAATATGATGTCCCAGACAGGATTTGCACAGACAAGCTCGCCAGCTATGGAGCGGCGATCCGGCAGATTGTGAGTCTGGCAGCGGTCGATCACCAAGAGGTGATCTCCACAACGCGCTGCAACAACATGATTGAGCAATCCCACCGTTCCACACGGCGTCAGGAGCGACAACAACTGGGATTCAGGCGGCGGAAACGCGCACAGGAATTCCTGAACTTGCATGCCCGGATCGAGAACCTCCACCATCACACCCGTACCAGCGTTTCCGCCAAAAATCAAAGGCACGCGTTTCAGACGTGGTCAACGGTTGCCGCAGGGGTGACCTGAACTTCAGTCCACCCTTGCCCGTAGCCTGCCGTCGAACCAGTTAAGGCAACACAACCCTGGCGGCCAAGTCTGGCACATCCCCACTGCCGAAGCGGTGTCCAGCACGCAGTTCGCGGGGCTCATCGCGCAGGAGGTAAAGGTGGCGGCGCGGTCCCCGATGGCCCTGACGGGTCTGCCGCTGACAGTCCTGGCCCGCGTTATCCCCATCGTGCGGGAAATGGCTGAGATTCAGTACCAGGCGAACGCCCCGTTCGTCATTGACGGCGCGAAGTTTGCCGCTGGCTTTGACTTTGCGCCCACACCCCACCGTGAGGCGATCCAGCAGACGCTGGCGGCGCTCTGAAAAAGGGGTCAAACCGTCAAATTATTTAACCGTCTAACCGCGAAAGAAGTACTCTGGTCCCTGGCGATTTGACTGTCAAACTGACCTTCATCATTTTGCTTGAGAGAGGAATATGCTGAACACACCATCACCGTCCCAGGAGGACTCCATGACCATGACCCGCGACGTCAAGCCCACCCAAATGCCGGAGGCCCAGACGGCATACGACATTCCCGCCATCATGGCCGGCCTCTACGGCGATGGTACCGTTGGCCTCAAGGGAGCGTTTTCCCGCGCGTGGGTGGGCAGGCTCGGCGAGGAATTGCCAGCGCTCTACCAGACGGCGCTCGCCCGACCCGGCGGCGCGGTGGGACGCGGCACCAACCGCCACTACGTCGAGATTCACCCTGAGGACATCAGCGGCTTTCTCGACCTGGTCACCCATCCCTGGGTCACCGCCGTGTGCGAGAGCGTCCTCGGACCAAACTACAAAATTGTCGAGATCGGCTTTGATGTGCCCAACCCCGGCGCGAAGGACCAGCCCTGGCACCGCGATTTCCCTGCCGGTCCCGAGACCCTGGTGGACCGCCGCCTGAACTCGCTCGCTTTCAACTTGACCTCGGTGGACGTCGAGGAGGACATGGGGCCGTTCGAGATCGCGCCCGGCACCCAGTGGGATGACCCCTCCGCCTTTGATCACGGCATGTTTCCCCCGGTTTCTACCTTCACGCGCTACGCCGCGCTGTCGCAGCGCAAGCTGCCCAGGATGGGCGACATCTCGGCGCGCAGCGCGCTCACCATTCACCGCGGTACGGCCAACCACAGCAACAAGGCCCGCCCGGTTCTGGTGCTGGGAGTGGACGCGCCGGGCGCAGGCCACCACGAGAAGCATGACTTGCAATTCACCCGCACCTTTTATGACCAGTTGCCGCAGCAGGTGCGCGATCACCTGATCTGCCGGGTGGTGGACGAACTTGAACCCATCATGCAGGGCCACTCCATTGAGGGCCTGATGATGGGCGACGCCTGAGCCGCCGTGCGCGCTTTTAACAGTCTGGTCGCGCACTTCGGGGCCACAGCCGTCTCGGGCCAGGTGGAAGGTCTGGAGGGCGGCCGGGGCTTGATGCGTGTCTCCCTCAACGTTGTTGGCGGCCACCTCGCCGTGGAAGAGGGCAGTGAGTGCGTGCTGGAGCTGCATGATGGTGCCCGCTTTCGCGTGGTGATGACCGAGCGGCTGAGTGACGCCGGCGAGTGGCGTGTGCGCCTCCTGAAGCGCGATTCGGGCTGATTTGTCTTCTCCGAACGCCAAGAGCGGCGGGCAACGATACGGGTTGCGTTTGTCATGCGCTCAAATTGGAATAGCACATCTCTCGTCCACTCCGCGTTCGGCACACGTTTTGCTCTTGCTCGTTCCACTCGGATTTCCAGGTGTCTTTAACACCCTTCAATCGGAGTCCGCATGAACAGGACAAGTTCTGCGCAGGAGGCCGCGCCGTCTCTGTGCGCCCTGCTGACTCACTCGGTCCTGTCGCCGCTTGAGTTGGGCGCACGCTGGTGTGGGAAAGCAAGGCCGCTAGAATCTGGAGGGGGAGCGTCCGTTGTGTTGCTAGACATCAACATGCATGATCCCCTTGCCAATCGTCAAAAAGTTTCCGGACTACTGTCATTCTCAGGTGACTTCAATTGCTGATGGCGGGAGCCTGACCGATATACTCGTCACGGCTGATCTGGGCCAGCATGAACTGGGCAACGCTGGCCCGGGTCACACGGGGCCGAATTTCCCCCACGCGGCCCACCAGGAGCGGTGCGGCAGGGCCGTCGGTCAGCATCGGTCCCCGAACGATGGTCCAGTCCAGGGCGCTGGCCCGGATCAGTTCAGCATGCGCGACCGCGTCGTTCAGGACGGCGGGTTGTAACACCTTAAGAAGAGCTCGGAACACCCTGTCCACCACTTTTGGACTGTCACCAGGGAACGGCACACCCGCACCAACCAGAGTGATCAGCCTCCTGACGTCTTGCTGCGGCATCTGCTGGGTCAACAGTCCAGCGGCGCGGGTCAGCAGATCGTCCGGGCCACCTCTGGTCTGTCCCAGGGCGCTCAAGACGGCGTCGCTGCCAGTGATCAGACGCTCAATGTCCAGCGCGTTTGTGGCGTCACCCTTGACCACGTCCAGCCGATCATCCTGGCGGTGCAGCTTGCTGGGATCGCGCGCCAGCACCCGCAACGAGTAATTCTGCACGAGAGCCTGATCGATCAGGAGACGTCCAGTGCGGCCTGTTCCGCCGAGGACGGCGAGCATCTTGGGGGTCTGGGTCATGGTTTCCCAGTTTAGGGGGTGGTGGGGAAGCCCAGTAAAACGTTTCCAGAAAGGAAGTGACGTTCGGCGGCTGAAGTGGCGTTGCCAGGCGACCGGGCGTCGGCGAGACTCAGGGGCGGATTTTGAGTTGCTGGCGCAAGTATTCTTCAAATAGACCAGATCCCAGCGCCTGTGTCGTTGTTTCCGCCTCTCTTGCACCGTGCGCCAACCGAACCCAGACCCACATCGCAACGCCGATATGAGTGCGTTGAGGTCGTCCCGAACGACATGGCCAGTTCTCGACGGTGCAGCACTGGAACGAGCACAGCTCCAAGTCTTGTTTCCCGTCCCGCTTTCTCAGGTCCACTGCGCTCCCCACTCGGCGAGTGCATGCACCACGCTGCCCAGTGCGCGGCCCTTGTCGGTCAGGGTGTATTCCACGCGCGGCGGAATCTCCGGGAACACCTGACGGGTCAGCACACCCTGCGTCTCCAGCGCGCGCAAGCGGTCTGTCAGGGTTTTGGGACTGATGCCGCTCAGGCTGGACCGCAACTCACCGAAACGCCGGGTGCCTGAAAGCAGATCGCGCAGGATCAGGGTGGTCCATTTGCCGTCGATCACGTCCAACGCTCGCTCCACGGTGCATTCAGGCCGCCCATGAATCTGGTTCTCAAAGTTCATTATCAGAAACTATAGCAGCATTTAGAAACTTCTTCACAAAATGAAATATCGCTGATAGCGTGGATTCTCTGATGCACATCTTCAGCGTGCCAGAAAAGAGAGGCACTCCATGAGCGAACTTGTTTTGACTTACGGCGCAGGTGGGGCGCAGGGTGCGCCAGTGGCCCACGGATTGCTGGACGCCGGATACCGCGTGCGGACGCTGGTCACCGACGCGGCAAAGAATAGGGCGCTGAAGGACGCAGGCGCGGAAGTGGTGGCGGGCGATCTGGCCGACATGGACAGCGTCCGCCGCGCAACGCAGGGCGTCGACAAGGTGTTCCTGATGCTGCCCTTCTCAGGCACAGGCAATCCACTGGAATACGCCCAGAACGCTCTTCAGGCGGCAAAGGAGGCCGGGGTCAAGTTGCTGGTCCTCAACACCAGCGGGCAAACTCCGAACGAGCCTACTGGCCTGCCGATGATGGATTACCGCATTCATCTGGAGCGTGGTTTACGCGACAGCGGCGTGCCGAACATCATCCTGCGCCCCACCGCCTACATGGAAAACTTCCTGGGGCCGTGGGTGCTGCCGCGCCTCCAGGCTGAAGACGTACTGGCCTACCCGGTGGCAGCAGATCGGCCCACCTCCTGGATTGCCGCGCAGGATCTGGGGCGTTTCGCGGTGGCGGCGCTGGGACGCCCCGATCTGGCCGGGCAGGCGTTTGACCTGGGCGGCCCACAGGCGCTGAAGGGCGCTGATATTGCAGACGCATTTTCCACTGCATTGGGTCGCGAGATTCGGTATGAAGCCACCACGCCCGAGCAATTCGGCGCAATCATGGGCCGCATGATGGGACCGGAAGCCGAGGCCGGGATCGTCGCCGCCTACCGGGCCGGGGCAGCCGCACCGCTGGACTCGATGGTGGTGGACATGAGAGAGGTCCTGGCACATTTGCCCGTGCAGCAGACCCCCCTGGAGCAGTGGGTGCGCCAGCAGGTGGACCTGTTCACGCAGACCGCGCAGGCGTGAGGGAAGGAGCAAAGATGAACGGAGCAATTCAGGCGGCTGACTCATGAGGGCCGCCCGCTTTCACAGTTTTGGCGATCCCTCGGTGTTGCAGGTCGAGGAAGTCGCCTGGCCCGCCCCGAAGGGTGACGAGGTGCTGATCCGCGTTCACGGCTCCAGCATCAACGGCACTGACCTCAACCTGCGCGGCGGTGGCCTGGGCATCATCATGGCCGGACAACTGCCCTTCACGCCCGGCTTCGATGTGTCGGGCGAGGTGGCGGGCTGCGGGCCGGAGGTGACCGCCTACCGTCCGGGGGACCGGGTGTACGCCCTGCTGGGGCATGGTGGGGGTGGGACCGCCGATTACGTCGCGGTCAGTCAGGCGCGCGTCGGACTGGCTCCTGAGAGCGTCGATCTGGTGACGGCGGCGGCGGTGCCACTCTCAGGTCTGACCGCCCTGCAGGCCCTGCGCGGCGAGGGACGACTGCAACCCAGCCAGGAAGAAAAGCGGGTGCTGGTCTATGGCGCGTCCGGCGGTATTGGGGCTTTTGGAGTGCAACTGGCCCGAATCATGGGCGCGCATGTCACTGGCGTGGCCCGGACCAGCAAATTAAAGTATCTGCGCGAGTTGGGCGTGGATGAGGCGGTGTCCGCCGACGACATGAACTGGGATGACATCGGCCAGCCCTGGGACGTGATCCTGGACACGCCGCCCGCGCTGAAGTTCAGCGAGGTCAAACATGCCCTGGCCCCGCGTGGTGTGCTGGTGAGCACCCGTGGCCTGCCGACCCGACTGTCTGACGCTGCGGCCATGCTGCCCGGTGCGGAGCCGCGTTTTGCCGCCGTGCGGACGGCAGAGCGGGGACTGGATCTGGCTTTCTTGAGCCGATTAATCGACAGCGGCGAGCTGAAGGTGCCCGTCGATCAGGTTTTCTCCCTGGCCGAGATCCGCGCCGCCCACGAGTATGCAGAGGGGCCGGAAGTTCGGGGAAAAGTGGTGGTCTCACTGGAGTGATCTTTCAGAGCGTTTGATACTGATGGCGAAGTCAGATGCCGGTCTCCCAGAACAGTGTTTTGTGCCACTGCGCCACCAGCGGTCTCCGATGAAATGGCCAGATTTTGACTTCGCCACCAGTATCAAGATCCAGGAATTTTACACCGCTAAGCGAAAAAACCTCACCAAGACGTCATTTCTAGCTTCTTATCGTTACAGCTCCAGCTGCTTGACCGTCTGCTGAGAGGCATCGGTGGAAGGTGACCCGCACCGCTCTGCGCAAGGCTCCTTCGCCGCAGGGATTACAGGCGGGAACGGATCACAAGATGCATCACCTGTGGATTGGGAGCGGGTCTCAGGGTTTGACCACAAACCAGACCTTGCCCACGTTCTGCCCAGTAGCATCGCCGGGGTGCATCCCGCTGAAATGGGATGATGGTGCATGGCAACAGAACGGGAAATGCTGAGTCAGGTCATGGAACGTCATCTGGATCAGCTTTTAGAAGAGTCTGAGGGGCAGCTCAGCGTTGCTGAGCTGGAACAGACCCTACTCCGCCAGCAGAGTCCACTCATGCGAGAACTGTTTCAGACCCTCATTGACCTGCGCCAGAAGCAGGATTTTTCCCCCTCAGAGCAAACCGACTGACCCGGAGTGGCGCAAGGATGGACGCACGACGCTGCTGATTCACGGCTGTTGGGGAGCCGTGAATGTTCCCGCCCAGACTTGGGAACACCGGATAGATGGACGCCATCTCAGTCT
>NZ_JNIV01000144.1 GCF_000701405.1 Deinococcus marmoris DSM 12784 | reverse complement strand
GGCTGCCCACAGCCGCACTGCCCAGTGACCGGGAGCGTCCTGATTTCATCAGGATGCTCACTCATTTTGAGCGTCTTGCCGGGATGGCCACGTTGCCCGCCAGAAGAGCGGTTGCTCTTCTGGCGCTCACTCTTGGGGACCCACGGTTTGTCCTGGCTGGGCGGTTGGCTAGAAGTTCGGCTTGTGGCGGCAAGGCGAGCTTCCAGGGTCAGCAATCGCAGTTCAAGCTCGTCAAGGCGAGCTTGAAGGATCAGGCAATTGGGGCAAAGAGCGTTCTTGATGCGCCTACTCTATCTGATTCCACTCCGCAAGTCCCCCTGCTGAGTAGTTACCTTTATTCATGTGAAACCTCCTGGGGATGGGTGGTGCGCCAGCGAGATTAACATATTTCCGGTGCTGGACCAAAGCCCTGATGACGAGTTTCCTCCCGTGTGGGGCGGGTCCGGGACCGTCTTCATGTCCCCCCTGCCCACCTGCGCTAGCCTGCGGGGCGACATCATGACGCCTTCATTTTCCCGCCGCGCGGCGCTGCTGACCCTCACGCTCATCCTGGGAACGGGTCTGGGTGGTCCGGGCGGCGCGCAGGACAGTGACCTTCCCGCTGTGTCTGCTGTGCCGTCCACCACGCCCCCGTCAGACCCCGTGCCAGCAAATCCGGTGCCAGCCAACCCTGTGCCAGAGCTGCCGCCGACGCCCATCCCAGCCCCACCCGCCGAACCGGTGCAGCCCGCTCCAGAGCCGCCTGTCCCGGTTCTGCCCGCTCCCGTCGTGCCCGCGCCAGTCTTGCCAGGGCCGACGCTGCCCGCGCCGGAAGTTCCTGTGACGCCTGCTGTGGAACTGCCCACGCCTGCACCAGTCCGCCCCGCACCTGCGCCGCTCAGGCCGCCCGTCGGCAGCGGCGTGCGGGGGCTGTGGATCGACGCCTTCGGACCAGGGCTGAAGACGCGGGCGCAGGTGACGCAGATGGTGGACGACGCCGCGCGCATGGGCGTCAATACCCTGTTCGTGCAGGCCATTCGCCGTGCCGACTGCCTGTGTCTCAAGGCCAGCGTGCCCAGGGCCACGGACCCCGATCTGGAAAAGGGTCTGGACCCGCTGGGCCTCTCCGTGCGGCTGGCCCACGCACGCGGGATGCGGGTGATCGCCTGGGTGAGCGTGACAGGCATTGCCAACGTGGCAGTGCCCAACACCAACCCGGCGCATATCTCGCGCACACATGGGCCAAATTCCGGCGCGGCGTCGTGGATGGCCCGCCGCCCGGACGGAAGCTGGCAGGAAGGCAACGACGGCTGGCTGGACCTGGGCATTCCCGAGGCCGCCGAATACGCCATTCAGGGTGTCGTCAGCCTGGTCAGGAATTACGGCATCGACGGCGTGCAACTGGACCGTATCCGCTACCCGGACGGTGACGTGTGGGGCTACGATCCCAAGGTGCTGGCCCGCTACCGCGCTGAGACGGGCCGCACCGGCACCCCCGTCGTGAGTGACCTGACCTGGCAGGACTGGAAACGGCAGCAGGTGACCAACGTGGTGCGGCGCATCACGCTGGAGGTCAAATCGCTGCGCCCGGACGCGTGGATCACGGCGGCCACCATCACCTACGGTCAGCCGCCCGCCCCCGGCGATCTGGCGGGCTTCCGGCGCACCCGCACCTACGGCGACGTGCTTCAGGACTGGCCTGCCTGGATGCAGAGCGGCTTGATCGACCTGAACGTCCTGATGAACTACAAGCGCGACGCGGTGGGCGAGCAGGGCGTGTGGTTTGACGGCTGGAACGCCTTTGCGCGCGGTGTTCAGCCCCGTGCCGACGGCCTCAGCGCGGGTGTGGCCGCTGGAACGGCCATGTACCTGAACGGCGCGCCCGTGACCGCCGATCAGGCGGGGCGCAGCGTGGGCGCGGGCCTGGGCTGGGTGGGCTACTCGTACCGCACACCCACGCTGGACGTCTACGGCGCAAAGGAAACCACAGCGCAGGGCCTGAACACCATTCAGAAGCTGCTCACCGCCCCCGGCGCAGTCCTGGCTTCACCCGCTCCCTGGAAGGAAAAACCGCCCACCTCGCGCGGGCTGATGGGCCGCATCACGGGCACGTCCGTTCCCGGCTTCCGGGTCGTGGAGGCGCTGCAAAACGGTCAGGTGATGGCCTACTCCATGACCGACGGCAGCGGCTATTACGGCTTCGCGGCGCTGCCCCCCGGCAAAACGGAGGTGCGGGTCAGCGGTCAGCGCTGGGTGGACACCGTGCCCGAACGCGGCGTGATCCGCCTGCCGGACTTGACGGTGCGTGACCTGAAGCCTGTGACGGCTGCGCCCCTGCCCGTGACCCCCACGATCCTTTCGCCCTCCAAACCCTGAGCATCCCCCGCTCATGGGCGGGTAAACTCGGCGCATGACTTCCACCGATTTGGCTTCCGGCGCGCGGGCGGGCGTGACCCCTCTGGAATTCCGCGAGACGCTGGGACGCTTCGCCAGCGGCGTGACCGTGATCACCGCCACCGACGGCGAGACCCGCCGGGGCATGACCGCCAGCGCCTTCGTGTCGGTCAGCCTGACGCCGCCGCTGATTCTGGTCAGCGTGGACCACCGGGCGCACATGTACGCCCTGCTGTCTCAGGAAAGCGTGACCCACTTCGGCGTCAACGTCCTGAGCAGCACGCAAAAACACCTGAGTGACCACTTCGCCGGACGCCCCGGCCCGGAGGAAGCCGTGCCGTGGTTCGCCCACGAGGGTCTGCCGCTGATCGGCGGAAGCGTGGCGCAACTGGTCTGCCGCAAACATCAGGTGATTGAGGCCGGGGACCACACCCTGTATCTGGGTTACGTGGAATACAGCCGCTATACCGATGACGATCCGCTGCTGTACTTCCGGGGGCAGTACCACGAACTGGGGTAGCGGAGAGCTGGAGCCGTAGAAAGGAAGCGCGCGCTCACGCCGTTTTCCGTGCCACCTAAAGACCTCCTTACCGTCTGTGCGAAAGCCGTCAGCCGCAGTGGTCTAGACTTCCGGGCATGAAACGCCTCGCCATCCTCGCGGACCTGCACGCCAATCTGGCGGCCACGCTCGCGGTGCATCAGGACGCGGCGCGGCGCGGCATTACCGAATTCTGGGTGCTGGGTGACGTGGTGGGCAAAGGCCCGCGCCCCCGTGAAGTGCTGGACTGGACGCAGGCGTATGCCAGCCGCGTGATCCAGGGCAACTGGGACGCCCGCGTCGCCGGGGCCAGTCACCGCCCCCAGGACCTTTGGCCGCGCAGCAAGCTGACCCCGGATCAACTCACGTACCTGGAAACCCTGCCCTACGGCATCGAGGAACAGTTCGGCGGCGCGTGGTGGCGGTTTGTCCACGCCAGCAGCCGGGGCCTGTTTCACCGCCTGTACCCGCACAGCAGCCTGTCGGACCAGATCGAGGCGTTTGCGCCCAATCCGCAATTCGGACTGGTGCAATACGCCGACGCGCTGGTCTACGCCGATATGCACGAGGCCCTGCTGCTGGACGTGGAGGGCCGCCCGCTGATCAACTGCGGCAGCGTGGGCAACCCGCTGGACAGCACCCTGCCGTGCTACCTGATTCTGGAGTTCGACGAGACCGGCCCCGGCTACAGCGCCACCTACGTCCGCCTGACCTACAACCGCGACGAGGAGATCAGCGCCGCCGAGACCAGCGGGATGCCCTTTACCCGCGAGTACGTCACGGAGCTGCTGACCGGGGCCTTTCAGAAACGCCGGGCGCGGACGGGGGAAGTTTAGGAGTTCGAAAATCTGTGGCTGCGCGGGTGAGAGCAGAGAACACGCACCGCCCATCGTCCGGCATCAGAAAAACCCCCCGCCTGTGAGGGAGAGGGGTTGGGGGCCGTACTCTTTGCGCGCTCAGTCGCTGCTGGCCGCGCCGATCACCGGGATGCTCAGGGCGGCCACCACCTGACCGCCGGACATTACGTTGATGGTGGCAAGCTGATTGATGCTGGCCCCCGTATCCGCGCGGCTGACCGTGACATGCAGCAGGGCCATGTCGCCGGTCTGGGTCACGCCGTCCAGCGTGATGGTGGTTCCGGCGGCCAGCGTTCCGGCGTCCAGGCTCAGGTCGCCGGGGACGCTGCCGCCCAGATCGGTCAGCGGAACGGCCAGCGACATCCACGAGCTTTCGGTGTACAGCGCCGGGTAGCTCAGGTCGCCGCTGCTGTCGCTGGCGGTGACCCGCACCGCCGTGGGGGCGGCAAGAGCGGTGGTCAGGACAGCGGGGACAAGAATCAGGCTCAGGCTGAATGCGGCGGACAGGATGCTCTTTTTCATGGTGGTTCTCCTCGTGGGTTGCGGGTGTGGCCCGGTGGCCTTCTGCTTCCCGCTTCTGAGATCAGTGTCCGCCCGAGCTGTGCAGGCAAAGTTCAGGATCAGCGCAGATTTTGCGAATGCGCTGGAATGGTAGAAATGCCCTCAGGTACGGGTGCGGACCTCTGCCTGGGCCGCAGTGTGCAGAATTGGCGAAGTCGGGCCGCGCCACACGCGCTAGCCTGCCCACATGGCCGACACCAGCCTGAGCGTCCTGAGCGCCATGATCACGCCCGCCGTCCTGATCAGTGGGGCGGGCACGCTGATCCTGAGTACCAGTACGCGGGTGGGGCGGGCCACGGACCGGGTGAGGCACCTGACCGCGCGTTTTCGCCTGCTTGTGTCGGCGGAGGGCCAGCAGGAACCCCGCGCCCGCCAGGAAAAACGGATGATCGTGCGGCAGTTGCCGCGTCTGGCCCGGCGAACGCGGCTGCTGGTGCGGGCCATGACGGCGCTGTATCTGGCCGTGGCCCTGCTGGTGCTGACCAGTATCCTGATCGGCGGCTCTGCGTTGCTGGGGGCGGCGCTGCTGGGAGGGCTGTCGGACGTGCTGCCCGTGCTGCTGGCGGTGGCAGGCTCGGCCTCGCTGGCCTACGCGGCGCTGCTGCTCAGCTTCGAGACCCGGCTGAGCGCACAGACCACGCGCGAGGAAATGGATTTTCTGGTGGGTCTGGGCGAGCATTATTCGGCCCTGTACGACGATGCCCATCCCGAGGATGGGGACCCTGCGGTGCTGGCTTCGCAGGCATCGGGGAAGCAGGCTTGAGATGGGCTGGAATTGCGTCCTGGCCGCCCT
This sequence comes from Deinococcus marmoris DSM 12784, assembly GCF_000701405.1. Lineage (GTDB taxonomy): Bacteria > Deinococcota > Deinococci > Deinococcales > Deinococcaceae > Deinococcus > Deinococcus marmoris. Next base: position 3,310 of record NZ_JNIV01000144.1, on the reverse strand, counting down.
TCTGACCGTTCGGTCTGGGACGCCTGACCCGCCGTTGTGGCGCTAAACTGCGCCCTGTGAGTCTGTTGCCCGTCTTCCTGAATCTGAGCAATGAGCGCGCCGTGGTCATCGGCGGCGGCGCGGTGGCCCTGCGCCGCACCCGCATACTGCTGGACGCTGGACTGAACGTGACCGTGATCGCGCCGGAAATTCGTGCGGAGTTGCTGGACCTGCCCGCCGTCTCAGAGCAACGTGGCTACCGCGCGGGCGATCTGGCTGGCGCGCGTGTGGTGGTGGCGGCGACGGACTGCCCCGAGATCAACGACGCCGTGGTGACCGAGGCCCGCCAGATCGGCGCACTGGTCAACCACGCTGGAGAGGCGGATGGGGGCAACCTGCGTTTCGCGGCCACGGCCCAGCGCGCGGGGGTGCAGGTGGCCGTGAACACCGGGCGCGAGTTGCCGATGCTGGCGCAGGCGCTGACCCGCCGGATTGCCGCCCTGCTGCCGCATGAAGCCCAGATCGACGGCTGGACGGCGGCGCGCGAACAGGCCCTGCTGCTGGATGGACCGGGCCGCGAGATCGCCATGCAGGGCCTGAGAACCGAGATTCAGGCCGCGCTGGGAGGTCCGGCATGACGCTGGCCTGCCCCACCGCGCGGCGTTTCGTGGCCCGCTCGCCGCTGCCCGCCCCCGGTCCGCTGGACTTTGTGGTGGTGGGCCTGAATCACCACACCGCGCCTGTGGAGGTCCGTGAACGCGCTGCCGTGCGTGCTGGCGAGGAAGACGCGCTGCTCTCGCACCTGTCCCGCCACGCCCGCGAGGTCATGCTGCTGGCCACCTGCAACCGTACCGAGGTCTACCTTGCCGGACTGACGGGCGATCCGCTGGCCGCATTTCAGGGGGCCTGGGGCCATGATCTGGAAGACCACCTCTACAGCTACTCCGGCGAGGAAGCCGTGACCCACCTGTACCGCGTTGCTGCCGGCCTGGACAGTCTGATCATCGGCGAAACCCAGATTCAGGGACAGGTCAAACGTGCCTGGCAGGCCGCCAGCGCGCGGGGCCTGAGCGGGGCGCTGCTGAACAAGATTGCCCAGGGCGCGCTGGCCGCCGGGAAGCGGGTCCGCACCGAGACTGGCCTCAGCGACAGCGTGGTCAGCGTGTCCAGCGCCGCCGTGGAGCTGGCGGAACTGGCGCTGGGCGGGCTTGCGGGCCGCACCGCCCTGATCATCGGCGCGGGCGAGACCGCCGAGCTGACCCTGATCCACCTGCGCGCCGCTGGCATTGAGGACGTGATCGTGGTCAACCGCACCGCCGAACGCGCCCGCCAGCTTGCCGCCAAACTGGGGGGCCGGGTCTGCGCCGCCGAATACCTGCACGAAGCGCTGCCGGAGGCCGATGTGGTGATCGCTTCCAGCGCCGCGCCGCATTACGTGCTGAACGGGGAGGCCGTGGCCGCCGCCCTGGCCGCACGGGGGGACCGCCCCATGTTCCTGATCGACATCAGCGTGCCGCGCATCCTGGACCCGAACATCGCCGACGTCCCGGGCGCGCATCTGCTCAATCTGGATGACCTGACCGCCGTGGTCCACCACAACCTTCAGGGCCGACGCGCCGCCTTGCCGCAGGCCGGGGCCATCATCCGCGAGGCCGCCTCGGACCTGAGCCGCTGGTATCTGACGCGCGCAGCACAGCTTCACCGGGCGGGGCGCGTGCTGGCCGTGGCGAGCGACTGATACGTGCTTGAGATGAATTAAAGACAAATCTGGGTGAACCGGGAACAGCAACTGCCATCTGACGGCGATGTAAATCTCTATTGGCCTTCATCTGGCACAGGCTGGCACCCGAGCGGGGCGGTCTGGGCGGGACGGTCACACGTCTTTCCCCCAATCCTTCCTTCCCGGTTCACGTACCCTGAACCCCATGTGGACTCTTCTTCCTTCGGCTGGCCTGCGCGTGACGGGCGCGGACCGCGTGGACTTCGTGCAGGGGCAGATGACTGGCAATCTGCGCGGCGCAGCGACTCCCGGCATGGTGGCCTGCGCCTTTCTGAACGTGCGCGGCCAGACCGAGCAGTTCGCGCGGGCCTACAAGCGCGCCGACGACGTGTATCTGCATCTGGACGCCGGACAGGCCGCGCCGCTGCTGGCCCGCCTGAAGCGCTACATCATCTTCGATCAGGTGGAGGTCCAGGACGTGTCGGAGACCCTGGGTACGGTGCATGTCTGGGAGGCCGACGGGGTGCCGGGCTGGACTGTGGACGGCCCCGATGCACAAAGTTTCGAGCTGGGCGGCGGTGTGGTCCTGGCCGGGCGCGTGAACCGCACCGGGACGCCAGGGGTGGACCTGCATTACCTCACCCGGCATGAGGCAGAGGTGCTGGCTGCCCTGGGCGGCGAGGAAGCCCCGCTGGATACGCTGGACAGCGCCCGCATCCGCGCCGGGATTCCCGACATTGCCCGCGACGGTTTTCTGGGCGTGCTGCCGCAGGAAGTTGGGCTGGATGTGGGCGGCCCACTGCCCGCCATCAGCTACCGCAAGGGCTGCTACGTGGGCCAGGAGATCATGGCCCGGCTGGAGGCGCGCGGGCAGACCCGCTATCACCTGGGCCAACTGGCCGGGGAAGGCTGGGCCGTGGGCGCGGACGTGACCCACGCCGGGAAAGTGGTGGGGCAGGCGGGTCTGAACGCTGGTGGCCTGGGTCTGGCCCGTCTCCGCAAGGACCTGCCCGAAAGTGCGGAGGTGGAGGTGGGCGGCACCCCGGCCCGCGTGCAATCCCTGACCGCCCAGACCTGAACCGTATGCTGGCCGCTTTTGTGCGTGACATGCGCTCTGACCGCGCCGGACTGATCCGCGCTGCCCGCCGCGCTTACCTGCTGGGGCTGGCGGCGCTGGCCCTGCCCGGCGTCGTGCTGGGCGTGGCGTTGCTGCTGACCCGTCCGGTTGCGGTTCCCTTCGCTGCCGTGCTGGCGCTGCTGACGCTGGCGCTGGCACTGGCGCTGCTGGCCCTGCGGCTGGCCCGCACCGCCGCCAACAACGCCGAGTTACCTGCCCGGCAGGCCGCCCTGACGGGTGCGATTCAGGCGGCCACTGCGCCGGGCGTGCCGCTGCTGCTGGCCTGCGCCACACTGTCCCAGTGGCAGGCGGCGGCGCTGTTTCTGGTGCTGGGGGCAGCCGTGCACGCTGTCGTCTGGGTGCGCTTGCCCGGCTGGGTGCGTGAGCTGGGCGCGGAGGGCTAAGTTCGACTTTGTCCATTTTTTCAGGCGGCGCTGAGAGAAATCTCAGCGCCGCCTGAAACCATTTGGAGATGTTCAAAGTCCCAAAATGGT
>NZ_JNIV01000143.1 GCF_000701405.1 Deinococcus marmoris DSM 12784 | reverse complement strand
GTGCGGCTCAACAGACCCGTGATGAAGGCAAAGGCTATGCTAGACGGACGAAACGTAGACATCTCGCCAAAAGAGCGCAGTGACCGTACTTTTTCAAGTTCTGTCGCTGCGCTCTGCGTTGCCGACGGCACTCAGGCTTTGACTGGAAACTCTTGGTGGACAGAGCTGGGCGGGGATTTCGCCGATTTTGTGGACAACCACCGCGCCGACGCACAGAACTTCGGTTCGTCACAGGACTACCTGCCCAAACCAAATACGCCGCCCAACGCCCTGAATATCTCCGTCGCGCCGTGGCTGGGCTTCAGCGCCTTCGAGCTGAATATTCAGAATGGGGCGGATTATTTGTTGCCCATTTTTACGGTGGGACGCTACGAGGAAAGCGGGGGCCGACTGCGGATGCCGGTGGCGCTGCGGGCCAACCACGCGGCCTGCGACGGCTTTCACATCGCGCAGTTTTATCAGGAGTTGCAACGGGAATTGAACACCTTTACACCCACGCCCTAGCCCTCCACCATCACGCGGCGCACGCTGTCCTCGGCCTGCTTGATGCTCAGCACGCGGCTGGCCCCGCTGCCGTCGGTGGTCACGCCCCACAGGGCAGTGGCGACTTCCATCGTCGCCTTCTGATGCGTGACCAGCAGGAACTGTGCGCCGCGCGCGCTAAAGCGTTCCAGAAAAGCGGTGAAGCGGCGGATGTTGGCCTCGTCCAGCGGGGCGTCCACCTCGTCCAGCACGGCCAGCGGTAATCCTCCCGCCCCACCGTCGCCGCCCGCATGGTTCAGCGCAAACAGGAAGCCCAGCCCCGCCATCGTGCGTTCCCCGGCACTCAGGAGATTGAGGTTGCGGGTGCGCTTGCCTTTGGGCTGCACGGCCAGGCGCAGGCCAGTCAATCGACCCGAGTCGTCGCTCTCGCCCTCCAATTCGCCCTCGCCGCCCAGCAGTTCAGCGCTGTACTCGCGGAAGGCAGCGTTGACGCGGGTAAAGGCAGCACGAGTGGCGGCCCCTTCCGCATCCTGCAACTCTCCAAGGTGAACGCGCAGTTCTGTGGTTGCCCCCTCTGCATCAGCAGCTTCGGCCCGCTGGGTGGACAGTTCGGCCAGTTCGGCGGCGTGATCGGCCTCAGCGCGGGCGTTGACGGTGCCCAGACCTTCCAGTTCGGCGCGGGCGCGGGCCAGTTCCGCCGTCCACTCGCGCGGGGTGCCAGGGGGAGTACAGCCGTCGGGCAACGGTTCCAGGCTGCCCTCGCGGCGGGCCACCAGCACGCGCAAGTCGTCCAGGCGGGCGCGGACCTTATTCTGGGTGCCGATCAGGTTAGCGTAGGCCACGGCAGAAGCTTCGCGGGCAGCCTCGGCACGGGGGAACTCCGATTCGTCCAGTTCGCTCAGTGCGGCCTCACGGCGGGCAAGTTCGGCGGCGGCGGCACCCAGATGCGTGTCCTGGGTGATGGCAGCAGCGGTATTGGCGTCCAGCCGGGAACGCAGATCGGCGGCGCGGGTCTGGGCGGATTCATAAGCCCGCCACGCCGCAGACAGTTCGCGGGCCAGGGCCAGCGCCTCGGCGGTTTCCCGTTCGGCGGCCCGGCCCGTCTCGGCGGCGTGGCGGGCGGCGGTCAACTGGATTTCCAGTCCCTCCACATCCGGCATTTCCAGGCCAGCCACCATCTCCACTTCCGGCCCCAAGCGCGCCAGCAGACGGTCCCGGTTCTCGCCCAGACTACGCGCCTGCGCGGTCAGCTCAGTCACGCGGCGCTCTGCATCCCGTTCCTCGCGTGCGGCGCGTTCGCGGGCGGCCAGCAGCGCGTCGTGTCGCTCAGAACCGCTTTCCAGGGTCAGCCTCAGCCGCTCAAGGTCCGCCGAGAGGCGCGTTCCGAGTGCATCGGCCTCCTCCAGTTCCGCCTCCAGCTCCTGAAAACGGCGCTGATCACTCAGTACGCCCGCGCCGCTGTCGCGCAATCTACCCCCGGTGATGGCCCCCCCCGGTTCCACCAGTTCGCCGTCCAGGGTGACCAGACGCGGGCGGTTGCTGTGAGAGCGGGCAATCCGGTTGGCGGCACGCAGATCCTGAACCACCAGCGTATCGGCCAGAATCGCCTGTCCCACCAGCGGCGGATCGCTGGGGCACAGGTCCGCCAGATTGCCCACCACGCCCGATTCATGCAGGAATTGGGCGTCCCGGCGCGGGCGGGCGCGGATCAGGTCCAGCGGCAGGAAGGTGGCCCGCCCGCCCGAGCGCTTCAATTCCTCGATGATGTCGCGGGCGTCGTCGGCGCGGCCCACCACCACCTGCTCCAGCCGCCGCCCCAGCGCCGCGCCGATGGCGGTCTCGTACTCGGCGGGCACGGTCAGCAGGTCCGCCACCGAACCCACGATGCCGGGGTGGTCCAGCCGCAGGGCGTTGCGTGCGCCCTCGCCGTAGCGGGCGTAGCTGTTGAGGGCCGTTTGCAGGCGTTCACGCTCGCGGCGCAGCGGGGCTACGCTGGCGTTCACGCGGGCCAGTTCGTTCGTCAGGTGGCGTTCCTGATTCGCGGCAGCCTCCCGTTCGGCGGCCAGCGCGGCGTACTGCGATTCGGCGTATTCGCGGGCGTGGCGCGAGATGGTCAGCCGTTCGGCAGCCGCCTCCAGCCCTTCGGAGGCCGTTTCCAGATTCCCCTCGGCCCGCTCCAGCTCGGCGCTCAGGGTTTCGCGACTGGCGGCGGCGCGGGCCACGCCCTCGGCGGCGCGGGCGGCCAGCGTGCGGGCGCGGGTCAGTTCGGCGTCCAAGGTGCGGGCGCGGCGTTCTGCCGTCTCAGCCTCACTGCGAATCTGGGCAGAGTCGGCTTCCAGCGCGGCCAGATAGGGGGCAGGTTGGTCCGGGGCCACGGTGGGCAGGCCAGCCAGTTCGGACGTCAATGCGGCAGCTTCCCCGCGCAGATGACCCCGGTAGCGTTCGGCCTGAGCATGGGCGTCGCGGGCAGCACTGAGCGCATCCAAGGCTCCGGCGTGGGCATCCCGGCGGGCGCGGGCGTCCTGCGCGGCCTCACGGGCGGCTTCCACCCCGGCGGCGGCGGTCTGGACCTCGGCGGCGAGGGCAGCGCTCTGAAGTTCAAGCTGTACCGTCTCACTCCTGGCCCCGGCAATCTCACGGTGCAATGCGGCCTGACGTTCGCGCTTCAGGGCATCTTCCAGCGCCAGCGTCCGCAGGGTCAATTCACGCCAGCGGCGGGCCTGATGGGCGGCGCGTTCCAGCCTTGATACCGCCGCCTCCCGCTCATCTAACAGCAGGCGCAACCCGGCCAGATGGGTGTCGGCCTCCTTCAGACGGGCCTCAGTTTCCTGGCGGGCGCTGACGGCGCGGGACAGCCCGGCGGCCTCCTGCACGTAGCCCAGCAGCGTGCGGCCCTCCGCGCCCACCACGCCGCTGACCTCGCCCTGGCCGATCACCGCCAGCCCCCCTGGCCCCAGTCCGGTGCCACGCAGGGCGGCCTGAATGTCGCGGGCACGCACGGGTTTACCGTTCAAATCCTGCTCGCCCGCGCCGTCACGGTAGATGCGGCGCGACAGGTTCACGCGGCCCTCCGATGTCTGCAATTCCAGTTGCACCTCGGCCAGCCCCAGCGGAGCCTTGCCGCCGCTGCCGTGGAAGATCAACTCGCTGCCGCGCCCCGCCCGCAACTCACGCGCCCGCGCTCCATGCGTGACCCAGCGCAGGCCCTCCACCACGTTGCTTTTGCCGCTGCCGTTGGGGCCGATCACGGCGCTGACGCCAGGGCCGAACTCCAGCCGCGTGCGCTCGGCGAAGCTCTTGAAACCTTGAAGGGTGATGGACCTCAGCATGGCTGCGGGTCGAACCGTCAAACTGTCAAAACGCAAAAAGATTAAAAACCCGGTGTTCTCAAATCTTTTGAGCGGTTAGACCGTCAGACGGTTTGACATCCCCCCCTACCCATCGGCGCAGTCCTGCCGCGTGAACGGGTTACGCAGATCGATCTGGCCCAGGGTGTCCACCGGCTGGCCGTTCAGGATGAAGGTCACGTCGTCGCCGCGCGTATCGAGCAGGGTGCGGGTCAGGGTACACAGCAGCATGCGCTCGCCGCTGGCACCGTAGCGGAGGTTGGCGTAGGCGGCAGGCAGATCGACGTAGTAATGCGTGCCGCGCAGGTAGACCTTGGGGGCCGCCGTTCCCGCAGGCACCACCGCCAGATTGGCCGCACTGCTGGGGCCAGTGGCCCAGATGTTCAGGGCGGCCTGGGCCACGGCGCGTGGGTTGCTCTGGGTGACCTGCACGGTGCGGGTCTCAGGCTTCAGGGCGCGGACCTGCGGATCGGTGAAGTACACCTGCACCTTCATGGCGGTGCGCTCGGCGAGCTGCAACTTGGGGGCTTCTGGCAGCGCGGGTGGCTTTTGCACGGCCTGAAAGCCCAGGACGGCAGCGGCCAGCAGCGCGGCACAGATCACGTTGAACAGCGAGAACAGACGGCGGATCATGGCGTGGCTCCGGGCGCGGTGGCCGTGATATCGGCATTGTTGTTGGCGCGGGCGGTCAGGTAGGTGGCCACCGAGCGGGCCACCGCCACCGACAGCGCCTGCACCCGCCGCTCCACGCTCAGGTTCGCCAGATCCTTAGAGTTGCTGGCCCAGCCCAGCTCCAGCAGCAGGGCGGCCTGCGGGGCCTCGCTGAGGGTCATGACCCGCGACAGGTTGCCCTGCCCCGCCGTGATGTTGCCGCCCTTGAGTTCACCGCGCAGCAGTTCGCTCAGGCGGCGTGTGCCCCCGGTATCGCCCACCACCAGCGAGCCGTAGGGCAGCGTACTGCCCACCCGCACGCTGTTGACCAGTTGGGACGGTGCCTTGCCCGCCGGTTCGTAGACGGTCACGCCGCTGCGATTAGAGCCGGGAAAGCGCCCCAGGTCCAGCGCCAGATACACGTCGCTCTGGCGGGCCAGTTGCCGTTTCTGATCGCGGCTCAGGGCGCTGCCCGTGTCACGCGTCACCTGCACCTGCCAGCCTGCCTTGGTCAGCATCTCTGCGGCGCGGCGGGCCACGTCCAGCGTCGGATCGCGGCCAATTCCGGCCACCTTAACCGGGTCCAGCACGATCAGCGGGCGCGTGACCCGCTCCAGAATGGCCGGGCTGCCGCGCGGAATGCCCGGTCCCAGGTCCAGCACCACCCGCACGCCGCCGGGACGCACCACCTTGTAGACCCGGTAGCCACTGGCCGCCGTAATCGGGGCACTCAGAATCAGGTCGTCGCCGTCGCGGCTGACCTCGGCGGACGGCAGAAAGGCCCCGCGCGTGGTGTACTTGCGGGCCTCGCCCTTCACGCCGCGCAACCGGATCACCACGCGGCTGCCGCGCGCCTCGTCGGTCAACCCCACGTCGCGGCTGAGGTCCAGCACCAGCCGGTCACTGTCCTGGCCCGCGCGGCTGCTGGCGCCCAGCAGTTCCGGCTGCACCAGCGTCAGCTTGCCCTGCTCGTATCTGGCCCCCAGCCCGGTGGCCAGGGTGGACAGGGGCAGGTACACCGAACCGTTGACCCACGTTGCCGCCTGTCCCTGGATGCGCCGGGTATCGAACTGCACCGTGTTGAAATCCGTGGTGGCGCGCTCCTGATCCAGATCGATGGGCAGCAGCAGCGTGTGACCCAGCCCAGTGATTCGCATCACCGAACCGTCGCGGACCACGTTGACCAGCTTACCCAGCGCGTCCGCGTTCACATATTCCGCGCCGTACAGGCCGATGCTCTCCACCTGTTGCCCGGCCAGATTCAGCTTGCCGTAGGTGATCTGCGCGCCCGCCAGCCCGGCCAGCAGCAGGGCCGCCGCCAGAACGGGCCAGGAGCGCCGCATCCCACCACGGCTGCCGCCAACGGGCGATTTTAGAAAAAACAACTTCACAGCCCCCACATCACAGTGACCGCAATTCGCGCTGCACGGTCTTCTCGGCCTCGGCGCGGCGCTTGTCGTGCAGCTTCTTGCCGCGTGCCAGGGCCAGTTCCACCTTGAAATAGCGGCCCTTGGCATACAGGCGGGTGGGAATCAGGGTCAGGCCCTTTTGCTCCAGCCCACGCTTCATCTTGGCGATTTCCTCGCGGTGCAGCAGCAGGCGGCGGGTGCGGCGCGGCTCGTGGTTGTTGTAGGTGGCCTCGTTGTAGGTGGGGATATACAGGCCCTCCAGATCGACGTTGCCGCCCGCGAGGCGGGCAAAGGCGTCGCGGAAATCGACGCCCCCGGCGCGGACGCTCTTGACTTCACTGCCGGTCAGGCTGATGCCCGCCTCGAAGCGCTCCAGCAACTCGTACTCGTAATGGGCGCGGCGGTTGGTGTACACGCCCCGCAGTCTAGCAAAGCTGGTGTGAGGTGTTTTGAGACCCTGACCACCCCAGCCTGTGCAGGGGCGGCAGCAATGAATGGGCCATGAGCAGCACGAGGGGGACAGTCGGCGGACAGCCCCATCACCGTGTCGGCATACGGGCCAATCCTCGCCGAGATAAACGGCGGCAGCAAAATGGACATCAGGGGGGATATTCGGAAAGGCCAGCCGGAGACCAGTGCGGGAGAGGCTGGCCACACTGCCTAGCCGATGCCCGCCACCAGAAGAGTCATGAGGAACACGAGCAGCCGGGGCCGTGGATCGCCTGGCGTCCACACGATTTCCGGCACGCGCAATTCCAGCGCCAGCAGCGTGACCACGGTGGCAAAACGCTGCCGCCGAAGCCACGCACCCGGTCAACTGGAATGTCACGAGCGCTGGGTTGGGGCAGGGCAGCTTCAGCCCAGGTTCGGCCATGCGACACGCTGCATCCGGCCCAACTCAACCCTTATTTCAAGCGCTGCGCCTACTTCTGCGGGGGCTTGCTGGGCCGCACTTCCACCTTGCTGGGCAGCGTCCGCACGGGCATGTTCAGCAGGTCCACCGTGAGCTGCGCGATGTCCTCCGGCTGAATCTTCCAGGCGTCGGCTTCGCTGGGCGTGTGCCCGGCAAAGTGGGTGGCCACACTGCCCGGCATGATCTGCGTCACCTTGATGTCGTGCTGGCGCAGATCCAGGGTCAGCACCTCGGACAGGCCGTTCAGGCCGAATTTGCTGGCGTTGTAGGCCGCGCCACCCGCAAACGGATTCTTGCCTGCCAGACTGGACAGCGTGAAGATGTAGCCGCCCCGTTTCTTGAGGGCCGGAATGCCCGCCTTGATGGTGTAGAAGGCCCCCGACAGGTTGGTGTCGATCACGTCCTGCCACTGCTCCACGGTCATGTCGGCCACGTTGGCGAAATTGCCCACGCCTGCGTTGACGAACAGCACGTCCAGCCCGCCGAAAGCCTCGGTGTGGGCGTTAACCTCGCGCTCCAAGGCCGCCGGGTCACGCACATCGCAGACCACGCCGCGCGCCGTGCTACCGATCTTGCGGGCCGCCTCGGTGATTTCCTGCTCATTGCGGCTGGTGATGGTCACGGCGTAGCCCGCCCCTGTCAGAGAACGCGCCACCTCGTAGCCGATGCCCTTGCTGGCCCCGGTGATAAAGGCGCTGCCGCGTGTCCCTGCCTGCTGTGCTGCTTGATCGGTCATTCCCCGACGCTAACACGCTCCGGGGTCAGGCCAATGAATGAACGGGCGCAATACATGGGCGCAGGCGTGAAACCAAGACGGATGGGCCTCAGCGCGGGTGGTTGCCGTTCCGAGACGCTGCCCCAATGCTGTGTCCGTCCTCCGGCTGGGCTTCCGGGTCTGCCGAATGCCGCAGGAAGGAATTCAAGGCGATGGCCAGCGCAACGGCGGCGGCCCCCAGCACGGCCAGGGCGCTCATCTCAGCCACACCCAGGGCCAGCAGAGCACCGAGAATCAGTCCAGCAACTCCGCCCATCACCACCCAGGTGGCGCGGTGGCGCAGGCTGATAGTCATGCAGCGCCTCAAATATGCGTTTCTGTTCATCGTGCGCCTCCCTTCATCTGGCCCTCAGTTTACAGTAAGACTGAGCGACGGGTCAGCGGGGCCTGCACAGTCACGCGGCGCAGGACGTCAATGGTTGGGGATGGCGCAGCGGACTCATATGGATTCCGTTTGTTCCGTTAACAAACTGGGAAAGCGCCAGTTTGCCAACTCCACGCCTGGAACCCGCTTCCCTCATGCTCGCTCTCATCATGAACAGACGCCCATGACTTGCAAAGCTCCGCAGGGAAGGACGCTCTTCCTATGCTTCGCAGCTCTGCGAGTCCCGCTCAGATTTCCATCGTTCTGTGAATAATTCAATCGGAGTCCGTATCAGCAATGGTTCGGACAGTTTTGACGAAAAGTAGGGGTGGCCCAAAAAACGGGTCTCCGGTAGGGTGAGGTTCTCAAGCCCACACCCAAGGAGACCCAATGACTATTTTACCTGTGCTGCTCACCCTGCTCAATCTCCCCGCTGCCCAACAGCGTTTTTTCCTCCACCTGATGCCGGTGTGGCAGGCCATTCCTGGCCGAATCAATGCCCTGAATCTCAGCCGTTACAGCGGACTCCACGAACGTACCTTCCGCCGATGGTTTCAAAAGGCCCTCCCGTGGAATACGCTCCAATGGAGCGTACCGGAACTCCTCGTGCGGCTGGGCGCACTCG
>NZ_JNIV01000142.1 GCF_000701405.1 Deinococcus marmoris DSM 12784 | reverse complement strand
CTAAACCCTACCCACATCACTTGGTCACTCTCTTCTTCCCTCAGAGGTTCCAGTTGGTTGTGCCCACAAATAATCCCTGCGGGCGATGCCGGGAGCTTCAGTACCGGACAACTTGGATTTAAGCTTCACTGGCACGCGAAAAAGCCTTTGCTCGTCGCTTGGATGACGTTTGAGAGAACGTTGTATCCATCGTGCCGCCTCCTGACAGAGCCGACAAGCGCTTGAGATCAGAAGCTGTTCTCAGCGCATTTCTTGTCCCAGACGGGATCGTTGCTCATATCAAGCTTTCTGCCGATCTGGACGACGAAAAAGTGAAGTTGTCCAGTACTGAAGCCGGGAGCATTTTCTCCGTCCTCCGAGGTGGCCGCAGCGGCGGGCTATGCTCCACGCCCTGCCCCCTGACAAACCATCTCTCACCACTTGGAACGATCACGACCACAGCAAATGGGGCATCCACATCCGGGCAGTGAGGTACGTCCGCTCTGTCAGTGAGCGTTTTCTCAATTGAGGCGAGCAACTTTCGGCACTATCCTCGCCCATGAACCACAACGCCGCATTCAGGAGGAGCCATGGACGTTCACCCCGCTCTATCACCTGATCTCCATCTCCTGAGCCAGGCGTTTGCCGCGAGCGTCACCGGCGTCGTGATTACCGATGCACAGCAGCCGGACCTGCCGATCATTTTCGTCAACCCAGCCTTTGAGCGGCTCAGCGGCTACCTGGCCGCCGAGATCGTCGGGCGCAACTGCCGGTTTCTGCAAGGTCAGGACCGCGATCAGGACATCCGGCAGGAGATTCGTGACGCCCTGCTGCAGGGCCAAAGCGTCACCACGGTGCTGCGCAATTACCGCAAGGACGGTTCGTTGTTCTACAACGAACTGATGCTCAGCCCCATCCGTGACGCGGCGGGAACCGTCACGCACTTCCTGGGCTTTCAGAACGACGTCACCGCGCGTGAGCAGGCCCGTCAGCAGGAAGCGCGCATCAGGCAGCAACTCACTTCCACCCTGGAGCGCATCACCGACGGCTTCGTGTCGTTTGATCAGGACTGGAACGTCACTTACGTCAACGCGGCGGCAGCAGCCATGACGGGCCGTCAACCCACGGAGACCCTCGGCCAGAACCATTTTGACCTGTTTCCCCTGTCCACCCACGCACCGCTGGGTCTGGCCCTTCAGAAAGCTCAGGAATCTGGTACCGTTCAGCATCTGTTAAACCACTCGGCCATGGGCAAGCAGACGGACGTGACCATTTATCCAGGCGAGGACGGCGTCTCGATGTTTATCCGGGATGTCACCGAGACCCGAGTGGCCCAGCAGGAGCGGCAGATCAGCCAGGAGCGCTTCGCCAGGGTCTTCGAGACGAGTCCAGTCGCTATCTTCATCACCCGTCAAAGTGACAAACGTTTCCTTGAGGTCAACGCCGAGTTTTCGCGCCAGAGCGGCTACACCCGCGAGGAAATCCTGGGCCACTCTTCTCAGGACCTCGGCTTGTGGGCCGACTCGGCTGACCGCGAAGTCGCCTGGAGCATGGTCGACGGCGATCTCCCAATTCGCAGCCGTGAAATTCCTTTCCGCAGCAGGAGTGGAGAGGACGTGTACGGCGTGCTGTCGATCATCCCGATGGAGGTGGCCGGTGAAGCCTGCGTGATCGGCTTCGTGCGCGACATTACCGAGGAAAAGCAGGCCAGCAATCAGTTCCAGGCCAGCGAGGAGCGCTTCGCCAGGGTTTTTGAAGCTTCACCAGTCGCTATTGTCGTGGCCGATCTCAAGAGCGGCCATTACCTCGACGTCAACGCCGAGTTTTTACGCCAGAGTGGCTACAGCCGCGAGGACGTGATCGGCCACACCCCGTTCGATCTCAACATCTGGGTCAATCTGTCAGAACTCGAAGACGTCGGGCGAACGCTGCAGGAAGAAGGGAAGGTGCTCAACCGGGAGGTGCAGTTCCGCCTGAAGTCTGGAGCGGTGGCCGACACGGTCATCTCGGTCGTTCCAGTGACGATTGATGGAGAAGCGTGCGTGGCCACCCTGATCCGTGACATCACGGTGGAGAAGCGGGCCCGGCAGGCGCTGATAGAGAGCGAGCTCCACGCCCGCACCATCGCCGCAGAGCTGCAGCACACGCTCGACCTGTCCGTGGACCTGATCGCGTCCGTCGGGTTGGACAACCGCTTCCTGTCTGTCAGTGCCGCTTCCAGTCGCATTCTGGGTTATGCGCCGGAAGAGCTGCTTGGCCACTCCGCTCTAGACTTCATTCACCCCGACGACCGTGCCGAAACCTTCACTGAGGCCCGGTACATTCGGTCAGAAGAGGTCCCGACGACCTTCCAGAACCGCTATCTGCACAAGAACGGCAGTGTGGTGTGGTTGGAATGGTCGTCCATGGTGTTGCCGGGCGACGGGATTGTGTACGGGGTGGGACGCGACGTCACCCAGCGCCGGGCTGCCGACGAAGACAGGGCCTTTCTGGCGGCCATCGTACAGGCCAGTCACAACGCCATCATTGGCGTCTCGCTGGACCACACCATTCGCTCCTGGAATCCTGGGGCCGAGGAACTCTACGGCCACACGGCCGAGGAGGCGATCGGTCAGCCGATCACCTTCATCGTCCCGGCCGACTTTCACGCGCTTGAACTTGAGTTGATGGAACGGGCCAGCCAGGGGTTCCGGGACCCACCCTTTGAAGGCAACCGGGTCACCAAGAACGGCGAGCAGATCCAGGTGATGGTCACCATCTCGCCGATCCTGGATGCGGCCGGTCAGGTGATCGGGGTGTCCAAGATCGCCCGCAACATCACGGCCCTGCGGAAGGCTGAGCAAGAAATCCAGGTCCTCAACGAGGACCTCCAGCGTCAGTTGCGTTCCATCACGGGACTCCGCAAGATTGATCACTCGATCGCTGCCAGTGCAGACCTCGACGTCACCCTCGGTCTGGTTCTGGACAATGTCAGGCAGCAACTCGGCATGGACGTGGCCACCGTCCTCCTGTTCGATCCACACCGCAAGACGCTCACGTACACCGTCACCCGGGGCTTCTACGCCGAGAAACTGGAGAACTCGGGGACGAAACTGGGTGTGGGACTGGCCGGCAGCGCCGCGTTGATCCAGCAGCCGATCAGCCTGACGGATCTGACGCATGCCTCCGCCCTGCCCGCCTGGCGTGACGTCGTGAGGAACGAGGGATTGACCGCTTACTACGCGGTGCCGCTCCTCAGCAAAGGGCAGGTGGTGGGGGTCCTTGAAGTGCTCCACCATCAGGCCTGGCCGCTCTCACTGGACTGGCTGTCGACCCTCGAAACGTTGGCCGATCAGGCAGCCATCGCCATTGACCATGCTCGGCTCGTGACCGAACTCGAGCGCAGTAACGTGGAGCTGCGCTCCGCGTATGACAAGAACATCGAGGGCTGGGCACGGGCGCTCGACCTGCGGGACCACGAGACCGAGGGGCACTCGCGCCGGGTCACGGAGATGACGCACGCCCTCTGCGCGGCACTCGGCTTCACGCCCGAACAACTCATTCATGTGCGTCGGGGCGCGCTGCTTCACGACATCGGCAAGATGGGCATCCCTGACGCGGTCCTGCTCAAGCCAGGCAAGCTCACGGAAGACGAGTGGAGCCTGATGAAAAAGCATCCGAAGTACGCGGCGGAGCTGTTGACCCCGATTGAGTTCCTGCATCCGGCCCTGGAGATTCCGCAGAACCACCACGAGAAGTGGGACGGCAGCGGCTACCCGCGGGGACTGCAGGGTGAGGCCATTCCGCTGGCGGCCAGGGCGTTTGCCGTGGTGGACGTGTACGACGCGCTGATGAGTGACCGGCCCTACCGCCAGGCCTGGACGCGGGAGAAAACGATGGATCATATTCAAAGCGGTTCAGGGCTCCACTTCGATCCTGAAGTCGTGGAGGTCTTTGTTCAGATGATGGAGCAGCCGTGACCTGCCAACGGATGAATCCGTTGGCAGGTCACATCAAGATCAGCGGATCAAGTTCTACCGGGGAGCGCTGGTCTTGAGCCTCGTCATACCAGGCAGACCCACCACCCGCACGTTTGGTGCGGTACATGGCGGCGTCCGCATGATTCAGAAGCTGTTCGGTGTTCGGGCTTCTGGGTGTGGTCAGGATAACTGCTCAGGCCGAGACTGCAGCGCACGAAAATGTCCTGACCGCGCAACTTGAACGGCTCCTCGAAAGCTTGCCGAATACGTTCCATCACCTTCGCAGCGTCGTCTGCCGAACGGACATCGGTCAGCAACAACGTGAATTCATCGCCGCTCATCCGGGCCACCACGTCGCTGGTGGCCACTGAGTGCTTGAGGCGCAGCGCAACCTGCTTCAGAAGTTCGTCGCCCGCCGCGTGCCCGAGCGTGTCGTTGACGATCTTAAAGCGGTTGAGGTCCATCAGGCCCACCACCACGTTTTCACCCGACTGGTCTGCGCGGCGGCAGGCCTGGGCCATCAGTTGGCGGAAATGGGCACGGTTGGGAAGCCCTGTCAACGCGTCGTGGAGGGCCATCGTACTGAGGTCCTGAACGGCGCGGCGCAGGTTGAGTTCGTCCATGGCCATCGCCGCAAAGGATTTGAGCAGAACTTCTTGCTCAGCGCTGAACTCACGCGAGCGTTGGTCGAGCACGCAAAAGGTTCCCAACTTATGACCCTCTGCAGTCATGAGCGGCGCGCAGGCGTACAAGCGCAGGTGCGGCTCACCCGTGACATTGTCAAGCTTCTTGAGCCGGGTGTTCTGGGTGGCGTCGTGAACGACCATGACGGGGGAAAGACACGATAAATTTTACTCTGCTAGGAACTTGGCTCACAATTGTCCCAGTTGGAAGTGCTGGCTTAGGAGACGATGAAATACCGTGTTTATCGGCCTGTGTGTCCGTATCAATTAGGCCCTCCTTCAACTGGGACAGCATCAGTTTTATTTCGTCTGGATCCGTGTGCGGGTCATCGTTCCCCATTGGCCCTTTTTCTGACCCAGCTTCAGCGTCGCGCGGAAGCGCACCCAGGCATGCCACTGGCGGAAACCGAAGTTCTCACCAAGCGCAGTGAGAAGCAGCATGACCCGGTCAACCGGACGGCGAAAATGCACGCGCATAAACAGTTCGATGCTGAGCGCCGCCACGCTGACCACCGTGCCGTACAGCAGGGCCAGCAGCAGGAACAGAGCGACGAACGTGCCGTCCAGGCGGCCCGTCAGGGCCAAGACGATCATAAAGCCGTACCCGAACACTTCAATGACAGGCGCCAGGGCCTCGAAGAGCAGGTAATACGGCAGCGCCACCAGACCGATTCTTCCGTAGCGGGGATTGAACCACATCTTTCGGTGTGCCCAGAGGGCTTCCCACAGCCCACGCTGCCAGCGGTCGCGCTGCGCTCCCAGAATCCTGACGTTGTCCGGGCATTGCGTCCAGCACACCGGATCCACGTCGAACTCGATGTCGTACGGCCTTTTTTGCTCACGCATGTGGCGGTGAAGCCGCAAGACCAGTTCCATATCTTCGCCCACGGTGCCCTCAAGGAAGCCGCCGACGTCCATCACGTCGCTGCGTTTGAACAGCCCAAACGCCCCGCTGATCACCAGGAGCAGGCCCAGCGCGCTGAAGGTGGTGCGTCCGGCCAGAAAGGCCCGGGCGTACTCGACAACCTGTACGCGCTCGATCCAGGTGGTGGGCAAGCGCAGTTCAGTCACGCGCCCATCGCTCATCACCCCACCATTCATGATCCGCACGCTTCCGCCGGCGGCGACCAGCCTGTCGTTCTCGATAAACCGCCGGGCGAGCCGCAGCAGCGCCTCAGCGTCGAGCAGACTGTCGGCGTCCACCGCACAGAACAGTGGAAACGTGGCGTAGGTCAGCCCGACGTTGAGCGCGTCGGCCTTGCCGCCGTTTTGCTTATCCACCACCGTGAGTTTGGAAATGCGCCGCGACCGGTAGACGCCGCGGATAGGTCTGGTGTGTAGCACACGACTGGGATGACGTTCAGTGGGTACCAGGTCGTACGCGTCGATCAAGGCCTGAAGGGTCCCGTCCTTGCTGCCGTCGTTGACGACAATCACCTCGAACTCTGGGTAGTGCAGCGCCAGAAAGGAGTTGACCGAGGCTTCGATGGTTTCCTCCTCCCCGTAAGCAGGCACCAGGATGCTCACCGGCTTGTAGAACTCGCGGTTGAGCAGTTCGGTCAGCCCGACGCTCTGGCGCCGGCGGACGTGACGCCCCAATTCACGGGTGGCCACGTAAACCGCCACCGCGTAGAAGCTGTTCAACACCGTGAAATACAGTAAGATCAGCAACTCGATGCCACCGAGGACCGAGCCGATCATGTGCTCCCCGGAGCGTAAGCCAGCGGGGGCCGAACCGGTTGAAGGGTCAAGGGCATTTTCAGCTGACGCTCGCCATGTTCCTGCAGGGTGGTGCGGGCGATGTCACGTGCGTAGCGGTCGGCGTGACGGACCGCTGCGTCGCTGAGCAGACGCTCCCCTTCAGGGACATGGAGCAGGCCCTGAGCAGCGGCCCGGCGCACCCACCAGTGCGGGTCACCGAGCAAACTCCACAGGCGCTCTGCGGGCACTGGATTGAGGTACGCGGCGGCCTTGGTGGCCTGAAGGCGAACGAACGCAGTAGGATCCTCGGTCAGCTCCAGGACAGTGAGAGCACTGTCCGCCGGAACCTGGGCGCTGCTGACCAGTACCCGCAAGGCACCAGCACGGAGTTCCGCGTTCGGGCTTGAGAGCAGGACCAGCACTTCACGGTGCAGCGCTCCAGTGCGTTGCCGGGCCAGCACGTCCAGCGTGGCGGCGCGCAGAATGTCGGGGGCGCCCAGCAGCAGTTCGTGTGCCAGAAGTCTTCCCGCCTCGCCCAGCAGCGTCAGGGCTTCTTGCACCTGTCCGACACTGAACTCGCCCCGGATGATGGCGCCGTGCAGCGCCAGCACGCGCGAAGTGCGTTCGGTGCGGTGCAGCTCGAGACGCCCGACGCTGCGCGACAGCGCCAGCAGCGCAAGGGCCCGGATTTCCGGGTGTCGGTGACGCAGTTCCTGGTCCAGAGCGTCCAGGGCGAGCGGTTCGCGCAACAGGGCCAGGCGCTCGATGGCCTCTGCGCGGACCACCACTGGCGTCGAGCGCCTGGCCAGGAGGCGCAGATCGCGCGACAGCCAGCCCTGGGCCCCGTACAGGGTCTTGAGGCGGTCAGAGACTTCGCCGCTCAGGCTATCGCGCAGTTTTAGCAATGTTTGAACGCCGGCCTCATCCAGGCGCCCAGGGAGCGGTACGTCGGCGTACGCCCAGGCGAGCAGAGCCTCGCTCCACTGGGCTTCACGCACTGTGGCGTTCAACTCAGCACTCTGCAATGCACCGAGTTGAACGAACTGCAACACGCTCAGAATCACGCAACTTAGACCGCCAATCACGCAGGTGAAGATCAACACTGGCCAGATGCTCCGGGCGCCTGGGTGGAGATGGTCGGTGAGCAGGGTCACGCCCGTGGCCAGAATCAGCAACGTCAGTGCGAGGCTGATCCCCAGGCTGAGGACCCCAAACCCCAGCACCGGCCGGTGGCCTTTCATGCCTACTGTTGCCTTGCCAGGTTCTGAACCCGCAGCACAAAGGTGTCCGGGTCGAATGGCTTGGTCATGAAGTCGTCTCGGAGGTCTTCACTGGCATTCAGGGTGTGCTGCTGACCCATGGCCGTCATCACCAGCACCGCCGTGCGGCGGCGGTTGATCTGTGGCAGCAGGTTCAGTCCGTGCCCGCCCGGGAGATTCAGATCCAGCACAATCACCTCTGGCGTCTGGGTGCGCAGATAGTTTTCCGCGTCTGGGAGGTCCGCACATTCCACCACTGTGATCCCCGCCCGGGTCAGCACGTAGCGCTGCAAGGTGCGGATCGCGATGTTGTCCTCCACCAGTAAGACGGTGGCAGGTGAACTGCGAGGGGTAACCGTCATGGAGTAGCCTTTTCGGTCAGGGAGCGTCGGGCGGCGCCTTTCTGAACCCGTTCTATCGTCAGAGCCGTTGCAGCGATGTCACAAAATGAGACGCTCAGGGTGCTAAAAATGCAGAATTCTGCAGATAGCTGAGCGGCGACAGCACTTCCTCAGCCATCAGGCCTGCAGATACCCTCCGCTGATGGGAAGAAGGTCACCAAATTCTGAGGGCAACAAACACCGTAATGCGTAGGCAGCGGAGTCTAGTTCGACACATCTCATCCTGTGGCCCAATCGCCTCGGGAGGGTGATGTCTTTGGCCCCTCCAGCACAAACTGTGCAGCACAGCATCCTAAAAGCGGGGCAAGCCCAAATCGGCGCTGTCCCGATTCCCGCACTTTACGTCACGCACCCGTCTTTCTCCTGCTCACTCCGTTCGGATTTCCAGGTGTTTCCAACACCTTTCAATCGGAGTCCGTATCAGCAATGGTTCGGACAGTTTTGACCACCCTCAAGCCGCTTTGACCCCCAAATCCAGCGGCCTGGACGGATGTTTTCCTAATTCGGCAAATCGTGCCTGGAGACCTAGATTGCTCAGTATTCGCCACGCAAAGAGCCGGTTGAAGGCCCGCCGCTTGATGTCTTCGTAGGAAAACACCAGTGAAGTGGCCGGGCGACCCTGGAGGCCAGCGGCCTCCAGCAGCACTTC
>NZ_JNIV01000141.1 GCF_000701405.1 Deinococcus marmoris DSM 12784 | reverse complement strand
GAGTGCGCCCAGCCGCACGAGGAGTTCCGGTACGCTCTATTGGAGCGTATTCCACGGGAGGGCCTTTTGAAACCATCGGCGGAAGGTACGTTCGTGGAGTCCGCTGTAACGGCTGAGATTCAGGGCATTGATTCGGCCAGGAATGGCCTGCCACACCGGCATCAGGTGGAGGAAAAAACGCTGTTGGGCAGCGGGGAGATTGAGCAGGGTGAGCAGCACAGGTAAAATAGTCATTGGGTCTCCTTGGGTGTGGGCTTGAGAACCTCACCCTACCGGAGACCCGTTTTTTGGGCCACCCCTACTTTTCGTCAAAACTGTCCGAACCATTGATAAACACGCTCTAAGTCTGGGCGGCGAGAAGGTCACGCAGTGATGCTGGGGGTCTGCCAGCCGGTAGGGCAGTTCACTCTGGAGCCGCTGTCTGTAACTGGGGCCGCTTGCCTGTGCGTTCCCACCAACCGCGAGTTCGGCGTGGTTGCCCGCCCAGGCGAGGCCCCAGTTCGCACGTCCTGCGGCGCGGGTGCAGCACTCGCCCCACTGTGTACTGTATGGACATCATGATGCCTTCCCGGTTGATGGTGGCCCTGTCGTGTTTCATCACCCTTTCTGCCGGTATGGGGGCGGCGTCCACGCTGCCGGTCAACCTCAACGCCCTCAGCAACCCCGGCCTGCTCAGGGGTAACCCGGACCTGAATTTTCCCACCCTGAACGCGGCGCAGCGCGCGGCCCTCTCCCGCCAGGGCTTCGTGATCGCCCCTGCCGGGTGGCGGCAGTTCGACGCGGTGTACGAGGCCACCCGGTACGCCGAGCAGCCGATCTTCGTGACCACGGACTCGGTGCTGCACATCTATCACCTGGTGTTTGACAAGTTGCTGCGCGATCTGGAGCGCGAGACGCTCGCGCCGACGGCCCGGCAGCTCACGGCGCGGCTGGTGGTCAGCGCGCACAAGCAGTTGAAGGCGCTGCGCGGCACGCCACTTGAGACTGACGCGCGGCGGGCGCTGGCGTATCTGGCTGTCGCGCAGAAACTGGCGGACCCAGCCTCCCCGGTACCGGCAGAAGTCGCACCGCTGGTGGCCGCAGAGTTGAAACTGATTGACGCCCACGCTGGAGCCGCTCTCTCACCCATCTTCGCGGCCTCGGAGATGCTGGAAGACTATTCCCAGTATGTGCCGCGCGGCCACTACACCCGCTCCGAGACACTGAAACGCTACTTCCGCACGCTGACCTGGCTGGGCCGTATCAACCTGCGGGTCACGAAGCCCGACGAGACGCGCACGGCGGCGCTGATCACGAGCCTCCTGACTGGAGACGCCCAGGCGCAGAAGCTGTGGGCGCGTCTGTACGATCCCACCACGCTGCTGATCGGCGCGAGTGACGATCTGAACTACCGGCAGTACGCCTCGGCACTTCAGACGGCTATGGGTGGCAACATTCGCAAGCTGGGCGAGGCAAGCACCCTGACAGCATTTCAGGCGGCCCTTTCCAAGCTGCCGCCGCCGCGCGTCAACAGCGTTTTCGTGGTGGCAAAACCCGGTGAGGGCGCAGACGTCCGCCAGCGCGAGACGCTGGGCTTCCGGCTGATGGGACAGCGCTTCACGCTGGACGGCGCGGCCCTGCAACAACTCGTCTACCGCGAGGTGGGCACCGAACAGAAGCCGCGTGCCCTGCCGCGTGGCCTGGACCTGCTCGCCGCCCTGGGCAGCAGCGCCGCACTGAACGAGCTGGGCAAGCTGGGCGACACCGCCTATGCCAACTACGGCCCGCAGATGACAAAGACCCGCGCGCAGTTTGCGGCCCTGAAACCCGCCGACTGGAACGCCAACGTCTACAGCGGCTGGCTATATGTGTTGCAAGCGCTCGCTGTGCCAGAGGCGCGCGACAGCCGTTACCCCGCCTTCATGCGGACGCCCGCGTGGACGCGCAAGGAAATGCTCACCGCGCTGGGATCGTGGACCGAGCTGCGCCACGACACGCTGCTGTACGCCAAGCAGGTCATGGTGGAGATGGGTGGGGGCGAGCAGCCCGAACACCCGCGCGGCTATGTAGAGCCTGCCTCCCAGGTCTGGATCCGCCTGCTGGCCCTGGAAGCGCTGACTCGCCGTGTCCTCACCGATCAGAATATTCTTTCCGAGCGCACCGACAACAACCTGGCGGAGCTGCGCGACATGCTGGCGTTTCTGAAGACCGTCAGCGCCAAACAACTGGCCGGGCAGCCCCTGAGCCGTGACAGCTATGACCGCATCCACTTCTTCGGCGGCTGGCTGGAGCAGCTCAAGATTGCCAGCACCGATCCCGAGGGTGGGGACGACGGCGGCGCACCCTCCTTTGACGAGCAACCCTACGCGGGCGTGGTGGCGGATGTGGCGACGGCGGGTGGCCTTGCGCTGGAGGAGGCCACCGGCACCATCCACGAGGTGTACGCGGTGGTGCCGGACGGGCGCGGCGGGCAGCAGATCGCGCGCGGCGGCGTGTACTCGCAGTACGAGTTCGCGGTTCCCGTCTCACAGCGGCTGACCGACGAGGCGTGGCGCGTGCGGCTGAAGGCGGGCAAGCTGCCCCCGGTGCATCCGTGGCTGGACGGCATCTTGGTGAAGTGAAGATGGTGGTGAAGTGAGGGCGAGCGCTGTCTTGCTGGCGGCCCTCGGCCTGCTGGCCCTGACGTCTGGCGGGCGAGAGGAAACCGCGCCGCTGACGTTTGCGCTGGTGGGGGACGTGAGCGTGGGGCGCGCGGTGGCCCAGATGAACGCCGCAGACTGGGGCGCTGCGCTTGCGGGTGTGCGGGCGGCGCTCAGGGCCGACGCCACGTTCGGCAACCTGGAGTCGCCGCTGACCACGCAGCCGCACCAGGGCAGCGGCCTGGACCTGCGCGGACCGCCCGCCGGGGTGGCGGCTCTGAGCGCTTTCACCCACCTCGGCCTGGAGAACAACCACACGCTGGACGGCGGCGTGCGTGGACAGTCGCAGACGCGGCAGGTTCTGCGGGCAAGCGGCCTAACTCCGGTCACGCGCGGGCTGACCCTGACGCGGGTGCGCGGTGTTCCCGTCGCCTGGGTTGCGTTTTTTGATGACGGCCACACGCCGCCCCCCCTGGCCGCCATCCGGGAAGGCGCGCGGCGGGCACAGGTGGTGGTGGTCGGCGTTCACTGGGGCGCGGAATATGGTCCGGTCACGGCGAGGCAGCGCCGACTGGCCCGCGAACTGGCGGCGGCGGGAGCGGACCTGATCGTGGGCAGCGGACCGCATGTGCTGCAAGGCCACGAGCGGATAGGCACGGCGCTGGTGCTGTACAGCCTGGGCAACCTGCTGCTGGATCAGCCTTACCCGGACGCGCGCGTGGGGGCGGTGGTGCAGGTCACGCCTGAAACGACTGGCTGGAGCGCCTGCGCCGTGCCCACCCGCTACCGTGCGGGCCGCGTCTCGCCCGCCAACGGGCAGGAGCACCCCCGGATTCTTGCCCGGCTCGGGTTGGACGCGTGTAGATGAAGCTCTGGTTGCCTGCCCTGCTCCTCGTCGGTGTCGCGCTGGGCGGTGTTGCACTTGCTGGGGGAGGCGCGGGCGGCTGGCGCACCTTGCGCGCAGACGGCACCCTGATTCCCGCCGGGGCGCTGCGCTCTCCTGCGCCCTGTCCGCCACTGCGCCTGCCTGCGTCCTGGGACGTGCGCTCGCAGGTCTACGCCGACGTGACAGGCGACGGCAGCCCCGAATGCATCCTGGCGGTGTGGCGGCCCTGGCGCGACTGGCCGATCACGCGCTGGTCCACGCCTGGCTCGCCCATCACCGCCAACCACGACGCGCGCGGCGATAGCGCCCACGTCGCGGTCCTCAAGCCTGGGCCGGGCGGCACCTTCCGTGACGTCTGGGTGGGCAGCGCGCTGCTCCAACCCGTCACGGCCCTGACCGTGCTGCCGGATGGGCGGCTGGTGGCGCTGGAAGGCCGCTACGCCAGCGGACGGAACGCCCCGTCGGTGGCCCTGAGCGAGTGGAGCTGGACCGGCTTCGGCTTCCGGCTGGACCGCCGCCTGCTGCTGACTGCCCGGCAGCTCAGCGCCGACGCTGCCGGTCAACCTGCCGTACGTTGACGGGCATGACGGAGAAGACCCTTCATCAAAAGCCCTGTCCTCCTTCGGGCGCGACCAGCCTGGCTCTCTGCATGCCAGCGTGACCCGACAGTGGTCAACCCGTGAGATCGTGACGGGCAAAGGCGAAAAGCTGTGGGCACGGGGGAGGAGGGTGCATCATTCGGCGGCGTCCACAGGATGGACGGCCACTGTGCCATCTGCAGTCGAGGCGCAAGTCAACAGGCGAGCAGTCCGCTTCACGCCAGGTGTTCCTTCGTCTTGGTCGTGGACGTCCATCTGGGCAAAGCTGGGTTTCGAAAGACGAGCACCACTCCCATAGACGAACAGCACGGCTTTTCTGGTGGCTCCCACAGTCTGGGCGGCTTCATATGTTGCGGTACACCGACATTCGGAAACACCCGTCTGGTGGCCGCCGTAAGTGATGACCACGAGGGGCACGGCCCCAGCACGAGGAGCAGCGGCGTCAGGATAGCGGTGGGTGACTTCCGGCCACTCAGGGACATGGACACCGTCTCCAGGGGTGGGACCCGGATATGGCCGCCCTGCAATGTTGCCTCGGATGAAGTCGGAATCTACTGGGGCCGCCCAGGGCGCTGGTCCTGTACTCCCTGCTGATCAACGGTCACCGTGGTCCATCCAGAATGTCTTCAACACCACCGCCTGTTCTCGTCCCTGCGCCCGGCCCGCCTGAGCCGTTTCCGCGCTGGGTCCAGCACGTTGGGGCCGATGGCTTTCGGCCTCTGGCTCGGCCACGAGGACGGCTGAGCCGTCACCTCCCCTGGCAACGGCAACTGATCATGAAGTTTGAGTAGGGCAGCGACACCATCAGCGCGCGGCGCGCTATTCAGCCCAGTTTTGACTGAAAGACGCTCTCAGGGCTTGAACGCGTAAGCGTAGGACACCAGCCCGCTGGCATCCAGCGTGCGGACCCACAGCGTGCCGCCAGCCGCTACTGCCGCCGATTCTCCCGTGCCGCTCAGGAAGATCGCCGGCGCGCGCGTCACCACTTGCAAGGTCAGTGGGTCATACAGAACCCATTCTTTCTGGTACAGATCACCGTCGATCTGGCCGGTCTCCAACCAGTGGCGCCCCAGGCGGTCCACGCCCAGCACCTTGAAGTCCCGCACCGGTTGACCGTCCACCACCACGTCGTAGCGGCTGACCTGGTCGGTGGCCGGATCAAACGCGGCCAGTTGCCCGGGGGTGCTCCCCTCGAGCCACAGTTTGTCGCCGCGCGCAAAGCCATGCAGATAACTGTTGACGCCGGGCACGCTCAGCGCGCGACGCTTCAGCGTCTGGGCGTCGATGATCACCAGTTGCATCCCGCTTCCCGCATATGTGTATCCCCAGACGCGCTCACCACCCACGTCCATCAGGAAATCGTTCTCGCTGCCGGCCACAGTTGAGATCGTCCCGCTGTCCGGACCTCCCCCAGGCACGTAATCCAGCCTGCGGATCAGGTTGTACTGGTCCCAGCCACGGCCCTGGCTGTCGAACAGAACACCGTACGAACTGCTCAAACCGTCCGTGGGGTTGTTCTTGAGCTCCGCACTGCCCGTGGACGGATCAAAGCGGACCTGGGGTCTGCTCAGCAGCCAGATGCCGCCGTCACGTCCGGTCCGCACTGACGTATCTGAGGCCGCAGATGTGGGGATGGAAAATGCCTGGGCACTGCCGTCCGCCGCCTGACGCACCATGCTCTGGCCGTCGCGGTACCACAGCCGTCCGGCGTCGTCGGTCGCGATCGAATACGGCTGTGTGCGCAGCTTTACTGGCACGGGCATCACGGTTATCAGTGCGCGGCGTTTCACCGTGATGCCGTCGGCCACCTGTTCAGCCACCACCGTCACCGGCCAGTTGCCCACGGGCACGCCTGCGGCAACATCGAGGGGGAACTGGAAGGGGATTCCACCTGGGCTGCTGACCTGCTGGGTCTGTGCGATCAGGGTCAGTCCGGCGGGCAAGCCCTCGACGCTCACGCGCATCTGGCCACGGTAGTCTCCGGGATAGACGCTCAGTCCCCATGGCGTCTTCACACCGCGCGGGGCTACCACCGCTGGCGCGTCGATACTGATCTGCGGTACCAGCACCCTGGCATCCTTGAGTACGAGCTGGCCGATCTGGACGCCGTTCTCTCTGAGGACCTGGACCACCAGATCACCGCCGAGGCCGGGCGCGTAGTCCTCGGCCTTGAGTGTCAACACCGTATCGAGGGCCTGCCCGCGCAACGGCGCGCTCCGTGTAGCGTCCAACGCAGCATTCAGCCTGGGGCGGGCTGCTGCCCCGGAAATCCCAGTCCCGACAGACAGCTTGCCGACATTGTCCGGCAGCCGTACCGTCCCCGGCGAGACCGTCACCCCGTTGTAGGTACGGAGCGTCACCTCGCCGCTGATCCCACCGTTCTGGAAGATTCTGACTGGAACCTTGACCGACTCGCCGCGTCTGAGCGTGATCGGCTCCGGGTTGACCGGATAAATCGCCACCTCTTCCTTGCCCTTGCGGAAGACCAGCGTGGAGGGCGAAGTCGACTTGACGAGCCGCAGGATATTCTGGGCCGCGTCGAACTGACCGCTCAACACGTTCCACCCGGCCTGCACTGGGGCGTCGAAAATAAAGGTCTCGCCATCGGCACACTCGGCTCGTCCCTTGAGCTGACCAGCCGCAGAGGCGTAGAGACGGAGCTGTGCAGTGTTGTCGAGGCCGTTTTCAAAAACCTGTCCCAGATAATCCACCTGAGACGAGACCACCTCAAAGACCGCGACGTCGTAGCGGCCCTGGGCACCCTCAAATCCGGGCGACAGCGCGCAGCCGTCGAGCAAGCTCTTCACCAGCTTGATTTGAGGCAGTTTCAGGTCCACCACGCCACCATCAGATAACGGCAGCGGCGCGAACTTGAGTGCGTCCGGGTTGAAGATCAGGCCTACGTTCAGGGAGGCCGACGTGTACGGCCAGGCGGCGAGCTTGCCCGTCAGGCGGTCCGCTAACGGCGCACCGACGGGCGGCGGGTCGACTGGAGGCTTCTCGCCGGGAAGAGGAGTGGGGCCGCCGCCGCATGCACTGAGTAGTGCCCCGGTCAGTACGATCGGAAAGAGGTGTCGTTTCACGGAGACTGGAAGTGTAGTGCCTCATGCGGATTACACGAAAGCCCCCTGCGGGGGGGATCTGGGGCAGGACGTTACCGCTCTGCCATCAGGCACGGTGAGCGGGGGCGAGAAGCCGTGTCCGCCGCCACATCTTTTCGTGAGGCGGCGCCAGAAACGCAGGGCAGTCCTGCGCAAGTGACCGCCCACGGTGGAACGGTTCTGGCCTCGCCCCGTTGCGGGCCAACCTCGCCAGATTCTGAATCCTGGACCAACGCCGAAGGAATGCTGTTCCTTATGATGGGAGGAGGGCCGTCTCGCCCGCAGGCTGGAAGCCCCACCGACGCGCGAAATGGCGCGCAACCCTCCTTGTCCCCAGTGACGGGTCCGTTCGATTTGGGGTCACGTTGCAGTGAGTAGAGGTACAGTAGAGGTAAGAAGCGAAGGAGACGGCCAGCGGCCGCCTCCTCGTTTGCCGTCCTGGACGGTCTTTTGGTGGTGCACCCCAATGGACTCGAACCATTGACCGACCGCTTAGAAGGTGCTTCGGGTGCGTATTTTCCAGGATTAGCTCTTGTTTTTCTGTCCCTTGTGGTCACGTCTGACACGTGCAAAACAGACCGCATGTCCCTTTTGATCCCTTCTCAGATTGTTTGGGATTGGCCGCTACTACAGTCGCTATTACAGTCGGGCCCTGAGCGTGGATGACTACCGTACCGCGAAAAGTCCGCCATATCAGACCAACATACGATGCCGAACCAAGGCTGAATCACTTCGGCAAGAGTCTCCATAGCACGACGCGCTCGCTGGAACCGGTAAAGTGCCATTCCAAACTGAGGCGTATTCACAGAGCCATGCGGCTCTCGATTCCCATTCGAACGTGGGATGTGATCGAACAGGCGAGGCTAGTAGCAGCGTCAAGCAGTGGAATTAAAGCCAGAGTGGGACGATGCATATGCATCGTCCCACTCTGGCTTTGGATCAAAGTCAAGCCCTATTCGCGGTGACTAAAATCAAGGGCCAGCGGTCACGGGAGCAGCGTCGGTGGGCGCTGCGGTAGATGGGACAGCCTTAAGGGAAGAAGGATTAACGCGGAAGGTCTTGCTACCACGAATATCACCGACGTCAAATGAGTATTCGGAGCCACTGAAGGTGACGCCGGTCGTGGCGACGACACTCATATTGGCGTCTTTGCAGTTAGTGGCGACGCCGTCCGTTTTGGCGTTAAGTGTGGTTGTGGTATTTCCAAGAATGCCGTATGTCTGCTTGTCGATCTGCCAAGCGGCCTGGGCCGTTTGAAGACTCTTGGCGCAGCCTTGGGCGCCGGTATCATAGGCACGCTTCTGGGCACCAAGCAGGTTGGGGATCAGCACAGCAGCCAGGATCCCGATAATGGCGATGACGATGAGCAGCTCAATCAGGGTGAAGCCTTCGGTGTTGTTCTTCATGCTGTACTTGTTGTTCATGGTGGTTCTCCTTGTGCGCGTTCGACCTGCCGGATAATTTATGTATGGGTCCGGCCCGCCTACTTATGGCTTGCAGGTGCGGGTGTCTCCTGTCCTGCTTGAGCTAACTGTACGAAGACGTTTCTTACAGCCTCCTTTCACAGTGAAGTTTCAACACTGAACAACTTCGATTTTTATCGGCTATAGTTTTTATCGAAATT
>NZ_JNIV01000140.1 GCF_000701405.1 Deinococcus marmoris DSM 12784 | reverse complement strand
TTTGCCTCTGCCCCTGTGGGGCAGAGGCAGTGGAGTTCAGAAGCACAACAGGCCCTGAACTATCTGTTCAGGCGCACGCACCTGATGAACTATCCCCACTACCGCACTCAGGGCTGGCCGATTGGCTCAGGGCAGATCGAAGGCATCAACAAAAGTGTGATTGGCTGGCGCATGAAGGGTTCGGGCATGCACTGGTCCCGTCCTGGGGCCAGTGGCATGGCCTCGCTTCGTGCCAACCTGAACAACATCAATCCCCTGGTGAGTCTGGATGACGTTCGCCACGCTGCCTTTCCGATCCCAGCTTAGCGGGATGCACCCCATCCAGATGCATACCTTGACAGCCCCCGCATACGGCGCTATATTTCTTTTCAACACCGCCGAGAGGCGGTTTTTTTATTGCCCCGTATTCAGACTCCCCGTCTCTAGACTCCCGCCCACCAGCGCTGCCAGATCGTCCGGCGTGTTCACGTTCCGCAGATGGTGGGAGAGGCCGCCCACCAGCACGCTGCTCTCAGGTGGCGCGGCCACTTTCAGACGCCGCTCGCCCCCTTCCAGAAGATCGGTCACGCGTGCCAGCAACTCGCGGCGGTACAGCCCGGCCAGCGCCTGGGGCCGTCCCTCGCGGTCCAGTGGCAGAAGGGCCAATGCTCCCGGCGTGCGCGCCTGCGCCAGCGTGGCCCAGAAGTCGGGTGTCAGGCCCGGCAGATCGACGCCCGTGAAGGCCAGCCACTCGGTTGAGCTGTGACTCAGGGCCGCTTCCAGTCCGGCCAGCGGTCCCTCGCCGGGGCGGGTGTCGGAGATGACCTGCCAGCCGTCCAGTACGTACTTTTCAACCGGGGCGATCAGCAGGCGTTCAGGGCAGCCCTGCAAGCTGGCGGCCACATGATGCAGCAGCGGTTGCCCACGCAGCAGCGCCAGCGCCTTGTCTGATCCGAAGCGGCTGGAACGGCCCCCGGCGGTAATGGCCGCCGTGAAGTCCGGGGTCACCGACTACTCGCGCGGCCCGGCCTGACGCTCCAGCAGGCGCAAGGCCCAGGCGGTCAGGCGCGGCAGTGGGCGGCCATACGGCGGGTACATCAGGCGCACGGGCGAGGGCTTCGGCTCGCGCAGGATGGCCCGCTCATGGCTGAAGGTGCGGAAGCCGTGTTCGCCGTGGTAGTTGCCCATGCCGCTGCTCCCCACACCGCCGAAGGGCAGGTGCGGGTTGATCAGGTGGATCACGGTGCCGCCCACCACCATGCCGCCGCTGGTGGTCTCGTGCTTGACCTGCTCGATGGCCGCCTCGTCCTCTGCAAACAGGTACAGCGCCAGCGGGGGGTCCAGGCGGCGGATCAGCGCCAGCGCGTCCTCAAAGGTGTCATAGGTCAGCACCGGCAGCACCGGGCCGAACAGTTCCCCGCCCATCAGGGGCATGTCGGGGGTCACGTCCGTGACCACGGTGGGCGAGATAAAGCGGGCCTCTGGATCGAAGTCGCCGCCCAGCGCCACCCGCGCGCCCTGCCCCACGCTGCCCTCGGTCAGCTTTTGCAGGCGCTCCACACTCGCCGTGTCCACCATGCGCCCGTAGTCCGGCCCGGCCCGCTGCCACATGCGGTCCCCGTAGCGCCGGGCGATGACCGCGTCCAGTTCCAGCACGAAGGCGTCGCGCATGTCGGCGGGCAGCAGCACGTAGTCGGGGGCCACACAG
The DNA here is from genome assembly GCF_000701405.1 of Deinococcus marmoris DSM 12784. Classification (GTDB taxonomy): domain Bacteria; phylum Deinococcota; class Deinococci; order Deinococcales; family Deinococcaceae; genus Deinococcus; species Deinococcus marmoris. The sequence continues at coordinate 7,391 of NZ_JNIV01000140.1, read as the reverse complement.
GTCTGCCCGGCGTTCAGCAGCTTGCCCCACGCGACGCGCTCGGCAGCCGTCTTCAGGTCCGCGCTGGGATGCAGCAGGGCTGGGGACTTGCCGCCCAGTTCCAGCGTCACGCTGCTCAGGTTCTCGGCGGCGGCGGCCATGACCTTGCGGCCCACTGCGCCGCTGCCGGTAAAGAAGATGTGGTCAAAGGGCAGCGTGGTCAGCGTGTGGGCCGCCGCCCCGTCCCCCTCTACCACGGCCACCAACCGTGGCTCGAAGACGCCTTCCAGCAGTTCCTTTAACGCCCGCGAGGTGTGCGGGGCCTTCTCGCTGGGCTTGAGGATCACGGTGTTGCCTGCCGCCAGACTGGCGATCAGCGGCGACAGGGCCAGATTGACCGGGTAATTCCAGGGACTCAGGATCAGCGTGACGCCGCGCGCCTGGAACCGCACCTCGCTCTGCGCCCCGGCCAGCATCAGCGGGGTGGCAATTTTGCGGGGGGCCATCCAGCGCGGCAGGCAGCGGATGATGAACTGGAGTTCCTCCAGCACGGGATGAATCTCGGTGAGTTCAGATTCGGCGCGGCTCTTGCCCAGGTCCAGGGCCATCGCGTCGGCCAGCGCCACGCGACTGGCCTTGATGGCGTCGTGCAGCCGCCGCAACACCGCCTGCCGCTCGGCCACCCCGGTCTGGGCGGCCCGCCAGCGCCAGTCCTGCTGGGTCTGGAAGAGGGCTTTCAACTCCGTCTCGGAGGGTTGTGGGGTGGTGGGCAGGGTGGATGGGGAGAGGGTGGCAGTCATGGCGGAACCTCGCAGGAAAGTGAGAAGTGAAGGGGATTGGACTGAGTATAAGACGGGGGTGGGATGCCGCGCATGTGTGATGCAGGCGGCTCTCTTCACCTGTGGAGTTGCCCTTAAGCTCTCCGTTACAAAGCGGGCAAAACGACACTCATGGTCAGTGCGGCGAAGCACACTGCGAGACGAAAGACAATTCAACGCCCACGGAGGCACACCCATGAAAAATATTCTTATTCTGCCCGCAATGGCCCTCGCCCTCAGCTCCTGCTCGATGATGGCGGGCAACATGATGATGAAGCCCTACACGCTGACCAAGCAGCCCGCCGGAATGGCCCTGGCTTCCAGCGGCACGGTGGAGTCCAAGATGGACGGCACCAAGGTCATGACCACCGCCAAGGTTATGGGTCTGGCCCCCAGCACCTACTACGTGGCCCACTACCACCTGATGGGCACCAAGAGCGCCAACCCCTGCGAAAGCGGCGGCGACGCCATCATGGCCAGCAAGCTCGTGGCCCAGACCGACGCCGCTGGCATGTTGACCCTGAGCGGCAGCGTGGAAAAGTCCGTGATCATGAACGCCAAGTACTTCAACATCCACACCGCCACGGGCGCGGACGGCACCCCTGCGGATGGGGGCGTGACCTGCACGTCGCTTGACGTGGCGATGGTGAAGTAAGTCAGCTCCACATTTTTTGAGAAGACCCTGTCCGGCCCCGCGCTGGATGGGGTTTTTCTCTGTCTATGAGCGTGTCTAAAAAGCCTTTCAGGATTTCTGAAAATCCCAGAAGTACGAGTTCCAGGAACATGCACTTTTGGCTCCCTCCCCCTGTGGCAAGGCTGGGACTGGCACAGCTCAGTAGAAGAGGGGAAACCGCCAACGACTTCCCGGTGTGGCCTGAACGAAAAGGTATCCGTCTTCCGGCTGAGGATGTGACACCTTCCAAAACACACTCTCAGGGAAGGTGGCCCGGAGGGGTTATATTCAAAAAACCGCCCGTCAAGGCATTTTTCCGGGCCGCTAGACGGCTAGACCATCCGGCGGTCAGACCTCTCCTCCCCCCGTCTGCCCTGCCAAGACACCCCCCCATTTTCCCACTGGCGGCAGTGTTACCGTAAGTTCATGACCACTGCCGAGCGCCCCGCGACTGTCCGTGACAATGCCGTGTTTGACCTGATTGCGCAGGAGGGCGAGCGCCAGCGCACCGGGCTGGAGCTGATCGCCTCCGAGAACTTCACCAGCGCCGCCGTGCGCGAGGCGGCGGGCAGCGTACTGACCAACAAGTATGCCGAGGGCTACCCCGGCAAGCGCTGGTACGGCGGCTGCGAGGTGGTGGATCAGGTGGAACTGCTGGCCATCGAGCGGGCCAAGGAACTGTTCGGGGCCGAGTGGGCCAACGTGCAGCCCCACAGCGGCAGCAGCGCCAACATCGCGGTGTACGGCGCGCTGCTCAAGCCCGGCGATACCGTGCTGGGCATGGACCTGTCGCACGGCGGCCACCTGACGCACGGCAGCCCGGTGAATTTCAGCGGCAAGAACTACACGGTGGTCAGTTACAAGGTCAGTCCCGAAACCGAACTGATCAACATGGACGAGGTTCGCCGTCTGGCGCATGAGCATAAGCCCCAGATGATCATCGCCGGGGCCAGCGCCTACAGCCGCGTCATCGATTTCGAGGCGTTCCGCACCATCGCCGACGAGGTGGGCGCGATCCTGTTCGCCGACATCGCGCACATTGCCGGACTCGTGGCCGCCGGGGTGCATCCCAGCCCACTGCCGCACGCGCACATCGTCGCCACCACCACGCACAAGACCCTGCGCGGCCCCCGCAGCGGCCTGCTGCTGAGCAGTGACCCCGAGATCGCCGCCAAGATGGACCGCTCGGTGTTTCCCGGCCATCAGGGCGGGCCTCTGGAACACATCATCGCGGCCAAGGCGATTGCCTTCGGTGAGGCGCTGCAACCCGAATTCAAGGCCTACGCCCAGCAGATCGTGAAGAACGCGCAGGCGCTGGCCGCCGCGTTTCAGGACAAGGGCTACCGCGTCGTCTCGGGCGGCACCGACAACCACCTGTTCCTGCTGGACCTGCGGCCACAGGGGCTGAACGGCACCAGGGCCACCAAGGCGCTGGATGCCAACCACATCACCATCAGCAAGTCCACGCTGCCCTACGACACCGAGAAGATCCTGCACGGCGGCGGCATCCGCATCGGCACGCCCGCCGTGACCACGCGCGGCATGGTGGAAAGCGACATGCCGAAAATTGCCGATCTGATTGACCGGGCGCTGAAGGGAGAGAACGTCAAGGATGAGGTCCACGCCTTCGCGGGCGGCTTCCCGCTGCCCTGAGGTTCCAGCACAGATTCTCAGTATCGCCCCCCTTCACGGAGGGGGTTTTGCTGTTCCAGCCGCAGTCTCAGAAGACGCACCCCTCCTGGCTCATGATCGCCTGCTGTGAGAACGCTGTCAGTCCGGCGAGATTAGCGTGGTGTCATATGAGCCTCGCCTCCACCTCAGCGCAGACAGGGTCCCTTGACCCACACCAACCCGGAGTGCTGGACCTGACCTTGCAGCTCACGCGGCTGGGGCTGAGCGCACCGGACCTCGGCAGCGCCATGACCCCGGTGCTGGACGCGCTGGTGGCCCAGACCTCGGCGGTGGGGGCCGGATACTTCCAGCTCGCGGACCACACGCTGGCCTACCACGCCCGCGCGGCCAGCGGCGTGATGCCCGAAGGATCGGCGATGGACGCGCTGCTGGCCCACGGTCTGCCGGGCCACCTGCCCCTGCTGCGCGCCCTGGAAGCCTCGCCGGACATTCTGTATTTTCAGGACACGGACGGCGAGCCTGCCGCCAGCGGATTCCCGGAATTGGGCGTCTGTGCGCTGATTGCCGCGCCGATCCATGACCGCGCCGGGCGGCTGGTGGGCGCGCTGCTGGCCCATGTGTTTCGGCCCCACGACTGGTCCCCGCCCGAGCGGCACCTGATCGACAGCGTGACGGGCCTGCTGACCCTGCTGGCCGCCCGTCTGGACGCCGAGGAACGCGAACATGCCGCCCACGAGGGTGCCCTGCGCGCGATGGGCCTGTCGCTGGAAGCCCGCGACGCCGAGACGCAGGGCCACACGGACCGGGTCACGGCGCTGGCATTGCGGCTGGGCCAGCATTTCGGGCTGGAGGCGGGCGAGTTGCGGGCGCTGCGCTGGGGCGCGTACCTGCACGATATCGGCAAGGTGGCCGTTCCCGACTCGGTCCTGCTGCACGGCGGCCCACTGACGCCAGAAATGCGCGCCCGGATGGAGTTACACGTCGCCGACGGCGTGACCCTGGCGCGGCACCTGCCCTTCCTGCCCGCCGCCACGCTGGACGTGATCGCCGGACACCACGAGCGCTGGGACGGCGCGGGCTATCCGCAGCAGCTCTGCGGCGAGCAGATTCCCCTGCTGTCCCGCATCTTTGCCGTCTGCGATGTCTATGACGCCCTGACCAATGTGCGGCCCTACAAGCGCGCCTGGACGGTCACCGAGACCCTGAATCATATTCAGGCTTCCAGCGGCCAGCATTTCGATCCGCAGGTGGTGACCGCGCTGCTGGACGTGCTGGCGGAGGCGAGTGGCCTCCCTGAATCCGCTTGAGCAAAAGCAAAACTCAGGCCAGCGTCAATACGTCCCGCAGATCGCCCAGAACAGCGTCCGGCTTCTCCCCTGACAATGCGTGTCCGGTGGGTAGGAAAGCCGTCCGCAGTCCCACCGCCTGCGGCCCGATGATGTCATTGCGCGGGGAATCGCCCACGAACAGGGTGTTGGCGGCAGTCACGCCGAGCCGTTGCAGCGCCAGTCGGTAGATCGCCGGATCGGGCTTGCTCAGACCGACAACCTTGCTGATCACCACGTCGTCCACCAGTGCCATCAGGCCACAGCCCTCCAGACAGGCGGTTTGAACTTCCGGCCAGCCGTTGGTCACCACGCCTATCCGCAGACCGCGTTCCCGCAATTGCGCCAGGACGGCGTGGGCATGGGGCATGGGCACCGGGGCAGCCATAAAGTGCGCCGAGAAATCGTCCAGCAGCGCCTGGGCTGGGTACGCCAGACCAAATTCCCGCACCAGCAGAGGCATCACCTCGGATTTGGGGCGGTAGCCGAAATCGTCCAGTTCCAGAAAGCGAGCGGCGTAAGTAGGAGGCAGGTCAAATCGCTGGACATGACCCTCCAGCCAATGCTGGGCCGTGGCGTTGCGGTCATGCAGCGTGCCGTCCAGATCAAACAGGACTGCTTTCAACTTCTGGCCTTCAAGTCACGCCCACTTGCGGGTCCTCGTCCGGCGATTTGTGAAAGGCCGCGCCCCGCGCCCGCACGTCCTCGTGGATCAGGGTGGTGTTGAGGCTGACCGCCGCCGTCATTCCGCTGGCAGCGGCGTTGGTGACGTACTGCGGCGCTCAGGTCATGTCCCCGGCGGCCCAGATGCCGCGCACGCTGGTCATGCCGTTCTCGTTGACCGTCACGCGGCTTTTGGCGTCCAGTTCGCAGCCCAGTGCGGCGGGCAGGCCACTGTTCTGAACCTGGGTGGGATTGAGGAACAGCCCTTCCAGATCCAGCCGCTTGCCATTGCGGAAATGGACCGTCACGCCGTCCTTGCCGCTGATCCGCGCGACAGGCTGGGTATAGAGGGGCACGTCGATACGCTGTAAGTCCTCGCGCTGCTCGTGCGTCAACTCGTCGGGGCCGTCGGTCAGGAGACTGACTTCCTCGGCCCAGGCGCGCACATTCAGTGCCAGATGGTGGCCTTCCTGATGGCTGCCTAGCACGCCCAGCTTCGCGTCGCGGTTGGGCCAGCCGTCGCAGTAGGAGCAATGGTGGATGGTCAGGCCCCAGCGTTCGCGCAGGCCGGGGATATGCGGCAGCCTGTCGCGCACGCCGCTGGCGAACAGCAGCCGTCTCGCCCTGGCCCAGCCGCCTCCCCCGCCCGCATCCTCGTGCCGGATGGCAAAGCCCCCGTCCACGGCCCGCGCCTCACGGGCAGGCGTGTGCCGCACCGTGATGTCGTATGGCTCCAGATCGCGCAGACCCAGCGCCTTGAGATCCGTGGGCGCGCAGCCGTCGCGGGTAAACACATTGTGCGCCGCTGTGGCACGGGCATTGCGCGGAGGGCCGCCGTCCAGCAGCAGCACCCGCCGCCCCGCGCCGCCCAGCGCGAGGGCCGCCGTCAGTCCTGCGGGGCCAGCGCCGATGATCACCACGTCGTAATCACGGTTCACTGTGGGCCGGGCCGCACGGTCAGGTCTGTGAGGGCAGCGTCGCGCGGGGCGTTCAGGACGAAGGCGACGGTGGCGGCCAGCGTCTGCGGATCAATAAAGGCTTCCGGCGTGTACTCGGCCCCCTCCTGGGAGCGCACCTTGCGCTGCATCTCCGTGGCGGTGCGGCCCGGATACAGCGAGGTCACGCGCACGCCGTTGGCCTCTTCCTCGGCGCGCAGGGCGTCGGCCAGCGCTTTCAGCGCGAACTTGCTGGCGGCGTAGCTGCCCCAGCCCGCATTCGCGCTCAGGCCCGCGCCGCTGTTGACGAACACGAAGGTTCCGCGCTCCCGGCGCACCGTGGGCAGCAGCAGACGGGTCAGCTCGGCAGGCGCAACCGTGTTCACCGCCAGCGTATGCGTCCAGACCGCGTGGTCCTGTTCGGCCACCGCGCCCAGCTCCACCACTCCAGCGTTGTGGACGACGTTGGACACCCGGCCCAGTCCGGCCAGCGCACCCGCAAACGTTTCCGGGCGGGTCAGATCGAGAATCAGCGGATGGCCCCCCGTTTCGGCGCACAGGGCGTTCAGGCCCGCGCCGCCGCGCCCGGCCAGGATCAGTTCGTGGGTGCCTGCCAGCGCGCGGGCCAGGGCGCTGCCGATGCCGCCGGACGCGCCAGTGATGAGGGTAACGGGTCTTGCGGCGCTGTTTTTTTCTGGATGGCTCAAACTCATGACGGGGAGGCTAGCGCGCCAGTGCCGTCTGGAAATATCGCTCCTGAAACCGAGCAGCATTGATGATCTCTTTATCTGTGGTGCGAGTACTGGAGTCTGGTTGCTGGCACGCTCTCACGGTCAACCCGTCTGCTCCGCAGCTCTGCGAGTCCGGCCCTTCGGGTTATACGGATCCCGCTTAATTACCGTATAGAGGCCACCTGTGGAACGGGGTGTGCGGGGTGAGGAGATCGGGTTGTCGGCGGCACTGTGGCAAAAAATGATGGCTGAATAGAATTTAGCGATGCTCCAGTCTGCGCTTTTTATCCGGAGTCCGTATTACCAATGGTTCGGACAGTTTTGACGAAAAGTAGGGGTGGCCCAAAAAACGGGTCTCCGGTAGGGTGAGGTTCTCAAGCCCACACCCAAGGAGACCCAATGACTATTTTACCTGTGCTGCTCACCCTGCTCAATCTCCCCGCTGCCCAACAGCGTTTTTTCCTCCACCTGATGCCGGTGTGGCAGGCCATTCCTGGCCGAATCAATGCCCTGAATCTCAGCCGTTACAGCGGACTCCACGAACGTACCTTCCGCCGATGGTTTCAAAAGGCCCTCCCGTGGAATACGCTCCAATGGAGCGTACCGGAACTCCTCGTGCGGCTGGGCGCACTCGG
>NZ_JNIV01000139.1 GCF_000701405.1 Deinococcus marmoris DSM 12784 | reverse complement strand
GCATCCCGAGGAACGTCAACGTATGCGAGGCGGCGCGCTCCAGACCTTCCAGGACACCTATTCGCCCCAGCGCAACTATGACCAACTGATCAGGATTTACGGCGACGCTCTGGAGCGTGCCAGCATGACACGCCGTTCTCCCCGGCACTGAAGAAGACTGTTGTCCCGCTACCGTGTCGGAAACTGTGGTGAGCGGGGCCGCCAGCGGCTGGTCTCCTGCACCCATACCCCTCCTCTGGCCGGCTGCATTTCAGGAAGGGCGTATCAGCGCGAAGATCTTCTAATCCACAGTTCGACTATCTTTCCCACATGGTTTTTTCATCTGAACCGGCAGGTCCGGCGCTCCGCGTCGGTTACGGCGAGGACGCACACCGACTGGCCGCTGGGCACTCTCTGATTCTGGGCGGAGTCTCTATTCCTGGCGCGGCCCTGGGAACGGTGGCCCACAGTGATGGTGACGCCGTCCTGCACGCAGTGGCCGACGCGCTGCTCTCGGGGCTGGCGCTGGGCGATATCGGCGACTACTTTCCCGACACCGACCCGCTGTGGGCCGGGCTGGACTCGCGCGCGATCCTGGGGCGGGTGCTGGAGCTGGTGCGTGAACGCGGGTACGCGCCTGTCAATATTGCCCTGGTGGTCACCCTGGACAAGCCCAAGCTGGGGCCGCTGCGCGCCCGGATTGCGTGCAACGTAGCGGCGCTGCTGGGGCTGCCGGAAAGCGAGGTCGGCGTGAGCTTCAAGACCTCCGAGGGGCTGGCCCCGGCGCATGTGCAGACGCGGGCCACGGCGCTGCTGTCACGGATTCCGGGTTGAGCGAGCTGCCGCCCATTCAGCCCTCGCGCAGTCAACCGTTGCCCAGTCAGCCGCTGTTACGAATCGTCCTGTACGAGCCGGAAAAGGCCGGGAATGTGGGCAACGTGGCACGCACCTGCGCCGTGCTGGGCGCGGAACTGCACCTGATCCGGCCCTTTGGCTTCCACCTGCATGACCGCGAATTCCGGCGGGCGGTGATGGATTACCTGGAAGGGGTCACCCTGCACGAACACGTCAACTGGACCGCCTTTCAGGCTGGGCTGGAGGCAGGCGCGCGTGTGTTCGCCTTTTCCACGCACGCCACCACGCTGCATACGCGGGCGGGTTTCCAGCGCGGCGATTATCTATTGTTCGGCCCGGAATCGCGCGGCCTGCCGGTGTGGTTGCGCGAGGGTCTGGGTGCGCTGAAGCTGCCGCAGCCGGGCGTGGGCCGCAGCCTGAATCTGGCGGTGGCGGCGGGCGCGGCGGCTTTCGAGGCCGGACGGCAGATCGAGGGCTGGTAGGTCTGGATTCCTGAAGAGCTGATACGGACTCCGATTAAAGGGTGTTGAAAACACCTGTAATCCGAGCGGAGCGAGAAGGAAACAAACGGAATCCGTATGACTGGGAGAAATCCGGGTTCGCGTGGACGCCAGCGGTAGGCGGTAGATGCGGGTGGCAGACGGGCGTAAGAGTCCCCGCCGTACACTCTGACTCAGATGGCCCTCCGTATCCGCCTCTCCCCGCCGACCACCGATCTGGAGGGTGGAGTCCGCCGCGCACACCTGACGCTGGCGCTGCTGTCTACTGCCACCCACGCCGCGCTGCTGCTGCTGGAGCTGACCCACGCCCGTCAACAACTCGGCGTGCTGGGTGTCGGCCTGGGGATCAGCGTGGTGATGGGGGCGCTGATCGCGTTGCAGTGGGTGCCTGCCCGGCTGCTGGCGGTCCTGCTGTCCTACGGGCTGCCACTGTGGACGGTGGCAGAGGTGCTGCGGAGTGCCCTGACGGACCAGGGCATCCCGCCGCAGTATTACCTAACGGTGGGCATCGTGACCGTGGTGATCTTCAGCTCGCTGCCTCCTGAGCGGGCCTTTGTAGCCACGGCCCTGATGACTGCGGGTGTGGGTGCGGTGGTGGTGCTGCTTGCGCCACTGGACATCCCGCTGCTGCTGTACGCCCTCTTTCTGGTGGGCATGATCGCCTTTCTGGCGCTGTACGGCCAGTCTGTTCACACTGAGCGGGTGCGCGGTGAACTGCTCCGCACCCAGGCCCACACCGATCCCCTGACCGGCATTCTCAATCGCCGGGGTGGTGGGCAACATCTGGACGAGGTGGTGGCCCACGGGTCCGGCACGCGGGCGGCGGCCCTGCTGCTGGACATCGACCGCTTTAAGAGCATCAACGACACCCACGGACACGCCCTGGGCGATGAGGTGCTGGCCCAGGTGGCGCGGGCGGCGCAGGGCGCGGCAGGGCCGGAGGCCACGGTCACCCGCTGGGGCGGCGAGGAGTTTCTGGTGGTGTGGCCGGACCTGGAACCCCAGCAAGCGTATGCGGCGGCCAGCCGCCTGCTGGAGGCCGTCCGAACACTCCGGGTAGGCGGGCTGCCGGGTCTGACGGTCAGCGCCGGGCTGGCCTTCGCCTCCGAAGCTCAGGAGCGCGACGAACTGGTCAATCTGGCAGACCGCCGCATGTACGCGGCCAAAGAGGCGGGCGGGGACCGCTGGCTGTAAGCAGGCCGAACGGGCCAGTCTGGTGTGTGGGTGAGGCGTCACGACGAACTGGGCAGCGCCTTCTCAGCCGTAGAATGCGGCCATGACTTCCCCCGTTCAGGCCCAGGCCTTCCAGACCCAACTGACCCGCTACGCCGAACTTCTCGTCCGCACCGGCGTCAACCTGCCCGCAGGCGGCAAGGTGCTGATCAACGCGCCTGTGGAGGCCGCCCCACTGGCCCGGCTGGTGGCGCGTGAAGCGTACCGGGCCGGAGCCGAGAATGTGCGCGTCGATTACAACGATCAGCATCTGGCCCTCGCGCTTTACGAGGACGGCAGCGACGCAGCGGTGGAGTACCTGCCTTCCTGGATTTCGGAAGAGTCCCTGCATATGGTGGAGGACGGGTACGCCTTCATCTCGATCATCGGCAGCGATCCTTCCCTGCTGTCCGGCGTTGACCCCGAACGCGTGGCGCGGCGCAGCAAATTGCAGGCCGGGGCCACCCGCAAGGTCAGCGAGGCCATCGGCGGCTTTCACGTCAACTGGACCGTGGCCGCCATGTCCACCCCCGCCTGGGCCACCCGTGTCTACCCTGATCTTGCCGAAGCGGAGGCCGTTGCGCGGTTGTGGGCCGACATCTTCAAGGTCACGCGCGCCGATACCCCCGATCCGGTGGCCGCCTGGGACGCGCATCTGGCGCAGCTTAAACGCCTGACTGACCTGCTGACCGGGAAGCAGTACACCGCCGTCCATTTCCGTAGCGAACTGGGCACCGATCTGACCGTGGGGCTGGCCGAAAACCACATCTGGCAGGGCGGGGGAGAGGCGGCCAAAAATGGTATTTACGGCGTACCCAACCTGCCCACCGATGAAGTCTTCACCGCGCCCCATAAGGACCGGGTGGATGGCGTGGCCGTGGCCTCCAAGGCCCTCAGCGCCCGTGGACAGTTGATTGAGGGCATTCGCGTGCGCTTCGAGAACGGCGTGGCCGTGGATGTCAGCGCGGACAGGGGCGAGGACACCCTCAAGGCCCTGATCGCCACCGACGACGGCGCGGGCCGGCTGGGCGAGGTGGCGCTGGTCCCCGCCTCTGCCCCCGTGGCGCAGACCGGCACGCTGTTCCTGAACACGCTGTTCGACGAGAACGCGGCCAGCCACATTGCGCTGGGACGCTGCTACCCCACCAACGTTCAGGGCGGCGAGGACGAGCAGAGCCTGCGTGCGGCGGGCGGCAACGACAGCCTGATCCACGTGGACTGGATGATCGGCACGCCCGGTACGGATGTGGACGGAATCACGGCGTCCGGCGAACGCGAGCCGCTGATGCGCGGCGGTGAATGGGTGATCTGATGGGAGAGGCTGGCAGCCCTGATCTGACTGTCCTGGCTCTTCCTCCGGCTCTGACGCACGCGCAACCGGCCAACCCTTTCCAACTTCCGGTAAGCGGTGGCTGCCACGAGGCCGCGACGTAGCTGCGCCCCACCTGTCCTGGATGAACTCGCAGGTTCTGACGGTGCTGGATGCGGCGAGCCTCGAACGTTCGCTGGTGGGAGTGGCTATCAGGGGATTTCCAGACTCTGGGTGAGTGATCCAGTGACAGTCTCTGGACGGGTTCGCCGGATGAGGCCACGTGAGGGAACCGTTTTCGCGCGCTTCAACCTTCCCCCGCTACAATGCATCCCATGTCTGACACCTACACCGCCGATGGGTTCACGCAAGCCCCCGAACTGAGCGCCGAGCGCCAGACCAAGTTCTCCAGCGCCCCCGAACTGGGTGCGGGCATTGAACCCGGCAAGGAGTACCGCGCCGTGCTGGAAACCAGCAAGGGCCGCCTCGTCGTCGAGCTGTACCCTGACGACGCCCCCGTGACTGTCAACTCGTTCGCGTACCTGCTGCGCCACCACTACTACGACGGCATCAAGTTCCACCGCGTTATCGACGGCTTCATGGCCCAGACCGGCGACCCCACCGGCACCGGCTCCGGCGGCCCCGGCTACAAGTTCGAGGACGAGTTCGGTTCCTCGCACCGTCACAGCGGCAAGGGCGTGCTGAGCATGGCCAACGCTGGACCGGGCACCAACGGCAGCCAGTTCTTCATCACGTTTACCGCCACCCCGCACCTGGACGGCAAGCACACTGTCTTTGGCAAAGTCGTGGAGGGTCTGGACGTGCTGGACAAGCTGACCCGCATTCAGCCCGGCATGCCCGGAACCACCGACGTGATTCAGAACGCCTACCTCGTCCAGAAGTAAACGGCAACAGGAGGGCGGCCCCGGCAGATCCAATGCCGGGGCCGCCCTTTTCTCCTGCTTTACGGCAGCGTCTGTTCCAACTGCCGCTGCACCGCAGGGGTTTCCTCCAAGAAGGTCAGTTGCTGAAGGGCAGGCAGGTTTTCGACCAGTGCGGTCTGAATCTGGCGGTCCACGCCGAAGACCATGCCCACCGCGAACAGCATCAGCACCACGCCGAAGACGCGCTGGATGCCGCTCAGGCGGTTCATCAGGGCAGGGCGGTTCAGCAGCTTGCGGCCTCCCCACATCACGCCCAGCATCGGGATCGCTACGCCCAGCGCGTAGGCCAGCGTGACCGCCGCCGCAAAGCCGGTCACCTGTCCGCTGAGGGCCAGCGTCGTGACACTGGCCAGAATCGGGCCGACGCAGGGGGTCCAGACCACACCCAGCGTGATCCCCACCAGCACGCCGCCCAGAAAGCCGTCGCCGCCCCTGCTCCGGCCTTGTGGCAGTGCCCGTGCCGCCAGCACTTCAAAGCGCAGTTGCAGGGCAGGCACGGCCAGCGTCAGGCCGAACAGCAGCAGCAGGACCACCGCGCCCCAGCGCAACGCCTCCACGCTCAGACCCAGAGCGTTCACCAGCGTCGCCAGAAACAGTGTGAGCAGCACGAACGAGCCGATGAACCCAGAAATGATGCCCACGGGCCGCCCGCGCCCGCCCACCGCGCCGGACAGCAGCACCGGCAACACGGGCAGCACGCACGGCGACAGCACGGTCAGCAGCCCGCCTGCAAAGGCCACCAGCAGCAGCAACATCTTTAGTTCTGGGTCTTGCTGATGATGGTGCTGAGCTTGCCGCCCGCCCACTTCTTCAGCGCTTTACCGCTGTCGTCCACCAGGACAAAGCTGTGCTGGGAAACGATGCCGTACTGCTTTTTCAGGGCGACTTCCTTGTCGTAGTCGGTCTTGAAAATCACCACGTCCGCTGGAATCTTGCCCAGGTTCCCCGTGATATCGGCGTCGGCAGCCTTGCAGTTGGTACACCACGTCGCGTGGAAGAACAGCACGCGCTTCATCCCTTTGGCCGCGTCGTAGGCCGCCTTGGTGTAGGGCGTGTAATGCACCATTTTGGCGTCCATCATCTTGGGGTCGGCGGGCTTGGTAGTGCTGGCTCCGGCAGCGGCGATCAGCAGGGCGGCGGCGAGGGCAGAAACAGTCTTGTAGGTCATGGTGGAACCTCCTGAGAAGGGATACGGGACAGCGGCGGCAAAAGGTTCAATGCCTGCCCTGTGTCCCGTCATCAACTCTGTGCCCCGCAATCAGCTCTGGGGCAGGTCTGCACTCGGCAAGTGAATCTCCGGCGACTATTTGCGGCGCTTGAACGGATTCCAGCCCGCGCTGCTCTGGGCTTCTGGCTTGGCCTCGGCTGGGGCGCTGCGTGGCTGAGATGGGCCATGCCGCCCCACCAGCGTGGTCCGGCCCACATCCTGCGTGGGCTGCGAGGTTTTGTTTTCCTCGTAGACCTCATCCTGCGGCGTCTCGCCCAGATCGCTCAGAAGCGCGCGGCGGATGGCGTCGGCGCGGGGGCGCTCGCCGGGGCGCTTGGCCAGCGCCTGTTCGGCCAGCCGTGAAAGGGGCCGGGAGACCGCTGGATTCAGGTGGGTCAGCGGGGCCGGAAAGCGGGTCATGTGCGCGACCATCAGTTCCTCGTAGGAGTTGCCCTGGTAGGGGCGGTCCCCCGACAGCAACTCGTACATTAAAATTCCCAGGCTGTACACGTCGCTGGCGGCGCTGCTGCTCTCGCCGTGGTAGATCTCCGGGGCCATGTAGTACGGACTGCCGCTGACCTGCCCGCCCTGCGCCACGAAATAGGTGTTGCCCAGATCGCCCAGCGCCGCCCGGCCCTGCGGATCCACGTAAACGTTGTGCGTCTTGAGGTCCTGATGCACTGCCCCCAGATGATGCAGGTACGCCAGCGCCGAGGCCAGGTCCGCCAGAATCCGCAGGCCCTCCTTGATCGGCAGGGTCCGGCCCGGAATGCGGGCCAGTTGCTCGTTCAGCGCGCCGTCCGGGTAATAGCGGATGGCCAGAAACGCCCCTGGCCCAAAGGCCGTGCCCGCGTAGCCCCGGACCACATGCGGGTGCCGGAATTGCAGAGTCAACCGGACCTCGTTGCCAAAACGCTCCGCCGCCTCCTGGTTGCCCAGGGTCTCCTCGTGCGGAATCTTGAGCGCCACCTGTTCGCCGTCCCGGTCCACGGCCAGCCGCACCAGAGACGTATTTCCACGTCCCAGGGTGCGGTTCAGGGTGTAGCCAGAAATGGTGCGGGTATTGGATTCAGTCATTGGTAAGTAACTTTTGAAACGGGACCAGGCGTACTGGGGCTGAAGTTGATGGAGATTAGGCCCTATTAAACCACCCTTGTTCTGACCGGACCGTGACAGTGTGCATTTCACCACAGGAATCAGCCCGAGAACGGCGGCGGAGCGGACGGGAAATCCAGCCCGCCCCTGACCCGCGTCCCCCGGCGCTACTCGTCGTCGGTACTTTCCTCGGCGACGCGTTTTCCGGCCATCCATTCCAGGCCAGCCCACATCAGATCGTCCAGATCACCGTCCAGCACGTCGGCGGGATTATGCTTCATGACGGCGGTGCGGTGGTCTTTGATGTACTGCTTGTCCAGCACGTAGCTGCGAATCTGGCTGCCCCACTCGATCTTCTTCTGCTCGCCGCGCGCCTTGGCTTCCTCGGCATCACGCTTCTTGACCTCGATGTCGTACAGGCGCTGCTTCAGAATCTGGAGGGCGATGTCGTGGTTCTTGATCTGGCTGCGTGTGACCTGCGAGGCCACCGCGAGGCCCGTTGGCAGGTGGGTCAGGCGCACGGCGGAATCCGTGGTGTTCACGCCCTGCCCGCCTGCACCTTGCGAGCGGAACACGTCGCGCCGCAGGTCGCTGTCGGGAATGTGAATGTTGATCTCTTCCACCGGCACCTCGGCCACCACGTCCACCGAGGCGAACGAGGTATGGCGGCGGTTGTTGCTGTCGAAAGGTGAAACCCGCACCAGACGGTGAACGCCGTGTTCCGGGGCCATCATTCCGTAAGCCTTGTCGCCCCGGATGATGAATTCCGAACTCAGCACCCCGGCTTGATCGCCGTCCTGCTGGTCCACCAGTTCCACCGTGTAGCCCCGGCGTTCGCCCCAGCGCATGAACATGCGCGACAGCATGCCTGCCCAGTCCTGGGATTCGGTGCCGCCCGCGCCGCTCTTGACCCGCACGATGGCGGCGGTGTCGGCGTGCTTCATGGTGAACAGCGTTTCTCTGTACAGCTCATCCACCCGCACGCCGATACTTGCCTGCTCCTCGGCCAGCATCTCGCGTTCCTCGGCGTCGGCCATATCCAGCATTTCGCTCAGGCCTTGGGCGTCAGAATTCAGCGCCGTGTACTCATCGACTATTCGCCGCACGGTGCCCGCTTCCTGCGTGACCTTGCGGGCGCGCTCGGAGTCGTTCCACAACTCGGGATCGCTCAGCTCGCGGTCCAATTCGTTCAGGCGGCGCGTTTTGCCGGGAATGTCAAAGGTACTCCCGGAGCGACGCCAGTTTTTCCAACAGTTCTTGCATGTCCTGCATTGTGCGTGCCTCCCTTCCGCGCCTCCCCGTTTGGTACGGAACGCGGGCATCTGCCAAACACAGAGTATAGGCGCGTCTGGGAGGCCCGTCTGGGAGGCGCATCTGCGAAAGGTGAGAAAGAGGCGAGTTGCAGTCGTCTTCTTCGCTGCTCACGGTGTTCGGATCAGCGTTCGGCTCGGCCTGCCATTTCAGTTCGCCTGGGAGAATTGGCTGCTCTCAAAACATCAAGTCACGCCCTCGAAAGCAGTTTGGAGACGCATTTTTCGGGTTTTCTGCCTCGCGCTGGCGAAAAGTAATCCAGCAGAGGTTGACAGAAAGGGGAATGGCCTGTATCTTTTCTGAGCCTCCGAGTGAGGCGGGCCGCATGACAACACACGCAGAGAGAGAGCAGGACCGCTTCGACAGAGGCGGGTGAACGGCGCTTCCAATGGGAAGTGGCTCCAGATTCACGAAAACGGAAGACATGGGCTTTGGCCTGTGGACTTCAAAGCAGACCCGCTTCCACGGAAGGGGGCAGCCAAGCGAAAGCTTGGACCAAACACACTAACATCTGAAATCTCTGATTTCAGTGCTAGACCATTTTATGGAGAGTTTGATCCTGGCTCAGGGTGAACGCTGGCGGCGTGCTTAAGACATGCAAGTCGAACGGGATCTTCGGATCTAGTGGCGCACGGGTGAGTATCGCGTGACTGACCTGCCCCAAAGTTCCGAATAACTGGCTGAAAGGTCAGCTAATACGGGATGTGCAGCACCCTCGTGTGGGTG
>NZ_JNIV01000138.1 GCF_000701405.1 Deinococcus marmoris DSM 12784 | reverse complement strand
GAAATCGCTGTCCAGTTGCGGATCCTGTATACACCGTCCCAGACGCTTTTTCTTGGCTTCTGGGGAGCCAGTCCCAGGCATGGCCTGGGACCACTGCTGCTGATTGGTGGAGCGCTGCTCAATCAGCGCACATATCGCATCCTGGGCACGTTGCAGGGTATCGCGGCGCAAGAAGGGGAAGCGCTCTTTCAGGAGCTGGACGAACTTGATAGCGTCGATCTGGGCGGCTTCTTCTTGTTTCACAGCTTCAGGAAGCCGCCTACTGCCGTTTCAGACTACGATCAAATGCCCAAACGGCAAAAATGCCGTTCAGAACACTGTCAACATCAAGTTGTCCAGTACTGAAGATGCACCGTTCTGAATGAAGCTGGAGTGTCTGGTGATGCTCTTGGAGACGTCCCGGCTTCGCTCAGCCTGACAACTATTTCGACAAATGCTCTAAAGCTTTATTGGTAACTGCTCAACAGGAGAAATTGGGCAGGATGACGTCATCGCGAAACACGCTGACGAGGCCATGCCAGACGTTCAATCCGTGCTTATGGAGCGTCGAAATATAGCTCCGGACGCCGGCAAAATGCTGGCCGTCTTCGTCAGATCGGAATCCTCCGGAAACCTTACGTTTGACGCACCATGGTCTGACGTCTCGTTCGGCCTGATTGTTGTCGAAGGGGACGCCTTCGTCGTGCAGGAAGCGCAGCACTGCGAGGCGGTGCTGCTGGCACCTCGGGGCCAAGTTCCGGCCCGGTGTCTGTTTCGTCCGGCCTTGTCGCCCAGGGACCAAAGCCGCTGGGGGATTGGCGTCCAAACCAGCCTGGAGCAGCGCATTAAAGCTCACCTCGAAGTCCATCGTGATCTTCGGGGTCAGCGTGCCCTCCTTTTGCTGGTGACACACCGCACGCAGCGCGTCCCGGAGCTCTCCCGCCCACACCTGACCATGGTGCTCGGCCAGACCGCGCAGTTCGCGCAAGAGGTAAGCGCCACACAGGGCATGCTGACCAAGAAGCTGGAAGTACGTTCCCCAGGCGTCGTGCACCACGACGCCCTTGAACTGCGGCAGGACGTTCATGGCTTCCAGTGCAGCGAAGCCCCACTTCGGATAGTGACCGTACGTGGTGAGCTGCGCGCAGCTCACCACGTGCATCCATTGGAGCTTCCCATTCACCTTGCTCCCGGTCTCGTCGGCATGTAGAACAGGCCCGAGCGCGACCTTCAGCTGCGTTTCGAAGTCAGTCAGACGGTCAGCGGCCAGTTGGAGGTTCAGGACGACGGTACCGTCACTGGGACGCACCCCGCATAGCGCTTCGAGGATGTCTGACGTGCGCTCCAGGGGGACAAAGTGCGCGGCGTTCAAATACACCGCCAGTCCATGGATGCGAGGACCATACTGGACCTGACCAGGGACGTGATTCGGAAATGGAGCGTGTTGAGGGTGTGCGCATCCAAGGCAGACCTTGACGTCCGCGCGGTACTCGGTGACCTGAAAGCGAAGCTCCGGCAGGTCATGGACTGGAGTGACTCCTGAGACCAGACCAATAGGCGAGGCCCTTCGTCTTCATCTTCATCCGGATCTCTAATTCGGCTCGGCGTCATTCCTCCCTTCTCAATGTTCTGCGGGCCGAAAATATTAAAGACTGTATGAATGTTTACTGAATGAGTCCATTAGGCAAAGTTCTGAAGAGGCGTGTCATTCTCCCTTTGCTAGAGAACGTTAGTCCTAGTTGGTCTGCCCTGGAGGTCTACTTATGAAACGATTTGCTCAGTCCACGCTATTACTTTCCCTGCTGCTTGCGCCCGTATCGGCCTTCGCCCAGACCGACACCACGACAGGGACCACTGACACCACCACAGGTACGACGACATCGACTCCGGTCAATACGGATGACGGCTTTGACTGGGGCTGGCTGGGCCTGCTCGGCCTGGCGGGCCTGGCTGGTCTGCGGCGGAGAGACGATCGGGCTCACCCGACGAGCACCACGGCCACCGATCGGCGCTGAAGCAATCCCCTTCTTCAGAGTCCTCCAAAGTCCTGCTTTTCAGACCACGCGCAAGTCGCGTGCCTGAAAAATAGGACTCTCAGCCGTTTTGAGATTCTGCTGAACGGTACACAAGACAGTTCGGCTCACGGCTGCCACTCCGGCGCACGGTCACGCTGGGGCTGGCTTTGCTGGGAGGATCACTCTTTTTGCTGATCCAGTTTGCGGCGCCGCCTGCGCTGCTGGGTGTCGGCGCGCTGATGGGTGTTGCCGTTGCCACCGTCAACACGCCCATCATCACCCTGATGTAGCAGATGGTGCCGCCCGCTTTCCTGGGCCGCACCTTCAGCGTGTTGATGACCGTCGCCACACTGGGCATGCCGGTCACGCTGCTGGCGATTTCTCCTGTGGTGGACCGCTACCCGGCGTCCCTCTTCTTCACGGTGGCAGGTAGCGTTACCCTGCTGATGGCGCTGGCCTGGGCGTGGGTGGCCCTGTCCGAGCGGGGAGCTCCAAATCTGAATGTTGAAGCTCAGACCATCGGGGCGAGCTGATCTGCCATCCGTTTCCACACCGTTTAAGCGGCTCATAGGGGATTAACCTGAGCCGAACCCAGAAACCTGGCCGGGTCAGGGTGAGGCCTCTGGCGGGCTTGAGCCTTGATCTGGCGGTGGCGGCTTCTGCGGAGGGGATGACTGAGGTGCCGCTGGGCTTAAAGGTCAGTCCTCACGCCATGACCCCGACTCAGGCGCAGTCGAAAGAAGTCAGCTCACGCCCAGCCTGGTTCAGGCAACACAGCCGTTTCAGCAGGTCCTCTTGGACTGGGCCAGCCAAGTCCAAAGCTGACTTGGTGTTGCTTAGTGCTGTAAGCAACACTAAACTTCGAACATGACCCAGCTCGTTCTGGCCTCCCGCTGGACCCACGCCAACGCACGCCGGGGGCAAGCCCTTCAGGCCCTCCAAAAGCAGGACGTCGCGGCGGTATGTGAACTGGTGACCTACCATGTCCGGCTCAAGGGCGTCGCGGGTTCCGATACCAGCCCACGCACCCTGCGGAGCTATCACCTCGCCGTCCGCGATTTCCTGGGGTGGTGCTGGAGCGAGACGCAGACCGTGGCCCTCAACCAGTTGACCTCCGAGCAGATCGAGCAGTACCTGCTTGACCTTCGCACCCGTCCGCGTCATCCGCGCACCCGGCATGCCCGGCCCACGGATGAGCATCTGTCCGCCGACAGCGCCCGGACCTACCTGTACGGCGTCCGGGCCATGACCCGCGCGCTGGTCTGGGCGGACGTGCTGGACGATGATCCCACGCGCGAGGTTCGCGCACCCCGCGCGCGCACGGCCGCCCACGAACGCAAGGGTGCGCTGCCGACTTCGCTCCTGGACGAACTGCTGGCGCTGCCCCACACCCACCGCCGCACGCCCGGGCACGGAGCGCGCGACGTGGCCATCCTGATGCTCGGCGCGCGGCTGGGCCTGCGCCTGGACGAGATGGTGCATCTGGACGTTGCGGACCTCGACCTGCGCGCCGCCCGGTTGCGGGTCAGGCAGGGCAAGGGCCGCAAGGCACGCACGGTCGACGTTCCGCCCGGGACGCTGGCAGCTCTGCAGACCTGGCTGACTGCCCGCCGCGCCGTGATCTCGGGTCAGGAGGACCACGGCGCGTTGCTGATCTCTTTCCAGCCCGCCGCGCGGGGCCGCCGCCTCTCGAGCCGGGGGCTGTACGCCGTCGTCTCCATGTACGGCCAGATGCTGGGACTGGATGAAACACTACGCGGCGTTCATGCACTCCGCCGCACGGCGGGCACGCGCCTCTACCGGGCAACCAGAGATCTGCACGTTGTGGCCGATGTGCTGGGCCACGCCTCCATCGCCACCTCCGCCGTCTACGCCAAACTCGACACCAGCACCCGCAAGGCCGCGTTGATCGCGGCTGAAGAAGTGGAGTGAGGCCGTTGAACTGCTGTGACCAGAACTGATCTATGCCGACATGCACCTGTGTGCTGTTCTGGTAATCGCGAACTTCCTACAGCCCACCGCGCCTGCTTCCGGCAGATCAGATCATCCGGACTCAGTGTGCTGCTGCGCGTCATGCTCAAATTCCAGGTCAAGCGGTGTCGGAGCAGCAGCCTCACCTTGCTAGATAGCCACAAGAATGTCAGGTCATACAATTATGAATTCTTGATAGAATATTCTCATATTTGTGTGAAAAAACATTTTGTCATAGACACAAGGATGTGAGAGAATAAAGCTGTGAAAGTTATCAGTGTGTTGAGCCGGAAAGGTGGCGTGGGTAAAACGCTGCTGTCGGTGGGCGTGGCGCAGGTACTGGGCGAAGCTGGCCACCGGGTGGCCTTGCTGGACCGTGACCCGGAAGGAAGCGCCATGGGCTGGCAACACGGCGCGCAGGCGGGCGGCATCCCTCTCCCCTACCGGGTGATCGGACCGATTGAGGCGACGACCATGGCCGGAATGGATTTTCTGGTGGTCGACACGCCCCCAAACGATATCCGGACCCTCCAGGACTCGGCCCGGCAGTCCCATGTCTTGCTGGTCCCACTTCTCCCCGGGGCCGGCGAGATGGACCGGTTACAGGAAACGGTCCAGGCGCTGAGTGAAGTCGACCTGCAAAAAGGCGTCCAGATGGGTTTCGTGCTGAACCGGCTGGAACACGACAACGTCAGCAGCGCCATGAGGCCGGCCCTGGAACAACTGGGCTATCCGGTGGTCGCGCAGATCCGTAAGGCCGTGGACTACCAGCGTGCGTTCGGAAACCTGATCCCCGCCCATCTGACCGCGCCATTCAAGGAAGCGCTCACCACGTTGGGAGTCAAGCTATGAGCAAGAAGCCGACAGATGCCAGCAGCATTCTGGGCGCGGCCCGCCGAGCAGCGGAAGTGCCGCGCCCGCAGACTGACGTGTCTCCCCCACTGGAAACGCTGCCGCCTGCACCGCCTGAGAGGCGAGTCAACGTGGCCCTCAAGGCACCGACGCACAAACGCCTCAAACTGCTGGCGGTACAACGGGACATGACCGTTCAGGAACTGGCCGAGCAGATGCTGCTGGCCGCGCTGGACAGTCAGGGAAGCTGAAATGTCGGGGGTGAGCATCGGGAGATTAGACACACAAAACGGCAATTGTATTCTCACACAAGTGTGAGATTTCATCGCAATGGTCTATCTTGCTGGTACAACTAAACGACCCTGCACTGAAAGTGCAGGGGTTTGGGAAGCGACGAAAGTCGCCGTCACTCTTCAAGGATGAACGTCTCCGAGTCCTGATTTGACCCGTGCTGGTGGTGTTCCAGATATTTCTGCACCATCTCCTCGGTCACGTTCCCTGTACTCCACGCTCCGTAACCCACCGCCCAGAAATGTCGTTCCCAATATCGCTGCTTGAGGTGTGGGAATTCCTGTTGCAACATTCGTGACGTTCTCCCCTTCATCTGTTTGACCAGCTCGCTCACCGACACCTTCGGCGGATATTCCAGATGCAGATGGATATGCTCTTTGCTCACCACCCCTCTCAGGATTCTGACGTCCTCGGCATCGCACACCTGGATGAGCAGTTCTCGGCAGCGGATCTGGATTTCCCCTCTCAACACGGCATACCGATATTTCGTCACCCACACGACATGCACCGTTAATCGTGTGACGCTGTGACTCCCTGATCGGCTGCCTCGCACTGCTGAACTCTACCAATCTCCGTTTCAGACCTCGCCTCACAAATGCTCGCACTAAAGTGCGTGGTTTGTACCAGCGCTTTGAGACAATCAACATTGGTCGTCTCTCGAGATGTCATATCACACAAATATATTTTCTCAATATCACAGAAAGTTTAAGATGTTAGATCGTATTAATATGTTTCTATTTTTCTGTAAAATAATGTAAATATGTTTTGATACTCGTAATTTTCCACATTCTAGTGAGTGTAATTTCATATTTTATCACACTGTTGTATTTCTATACAAAGTTAATTTCACACAAATACATTGTCATGAAACAAGAGTAGATATTGGGGGGTGTTCGCCGAGAAGAAGAAAGCTTGCAGATCACCGTGTGTTGACTGGACCTGGCACGCTGCAGTGCTACGGCGCCTCACCTACGGCTTCGTGAACTGCCGCAACCAGATCTGCCTGATGCGTCTTTGACGCTGCAGCGAGCAATTCCAGCTTGGCCGGCGGCAACGCAGCGAGTTTGGCCTGGGCTGCGGCCCGAGGCGCGCGGCCCAGCTTCAACTTGAGGATGTTGCAGATCATGCTCACCGATTCGGCCTGCGACAAGGGCGACGACTCCGCCTCTGGTTTGGCCTTGGTCCTGGGCTTGGACTGAGAAGGGCTGGAGACCGGCGCGACAGGGGGGGGGGCGTCGATGTAAGAGTCGGGATTCCGAACGGCATGCACCATCGCCCCGCCGAGCGAATTCGGTTTATAACCCTGGGCCAGCCGCATCTTCATCGCTTTGACCACCTCCTGAATCCGGTCTGCGTGTTCGGAAACCAGGGCCTCAGCCACCGGGCGCGTTACTTTCATGTCAGTCAGCAGCCTGACCAGTTCGGGATCCACCTCACCTGTGAACTCGTAGGTGATGCGGGTTCCCTCGTCGGACTCCTTGTAATTGACATCGCGTAGATACTTCGCTGCGATCAGGTGGGCGTGGGCACCATCGAGGGTCCGCTTAACATTGTTGGACCGCTGTCCGGTCAGCCCCGTCGCCTCCCGCCAGGCCGCCATGATGACAGGCAGCTCGCGGGCCAACGATCCATCGTCACCTACCCGGTGGGCCTGCAATACCCTGTACAGACTTCTCGCCGTGGGTTGCTTGAGATCACTGAGCAGTTTGGCATCGAGAATCTGATACATCCCCGCACGGATGGACTCCGCAAAATGCCGGGAAAACGTCACGCGGAGCGGCGCGCCCGCCTCAATGGTGCCGCCTTCCCCGTCGGCACTCAGGCTGGTGTCCTGGACCGAGATCCGG
Source organism: Deinococcus marmoris DSM 12784 (assembly GCF_000701405.1). Taxonomy (GTDB): domain Bacteria; phylum Deinococcota; class Deinococci; order Deinococcales; family Deinococcaceae; genus Deinococcus; species Deinococcus marmoris. Next base: position 2,268 of record NZ_JNIV01000138.1, on the reverse strand, counting down.
TCGATCAGGCGGTTGGTTTCTGTGATGCCCCGGAAACGGCCCTCAGACTGCCGTGAAACGCGCGTCAACCAACTCACGCCCTCCAACCGCAGCAGACTGTCCCGCAGCCTGCTGTAGGCGTTGCCACGGGTCCCCATGGGGGTCAGTTTGAGCAACGCGTAAGCCGTACACTCCACCGTGTCATCATCGGGACACTTCGCTTCAAAGAAAAGCGTCTGCAGAGCGAGTAGGACATCCGGGTCCACGCCATGGGGCCGCCCACGGGTCGCCACACCCTGGACATGGAAAAAACGGTCACCGATGCTAAAAGTGGTTTTCCAGCTCTGGCCATCCCCATCTTCACGGTTGAGGATGCTGAAAACCCCGGAGCGTGCCAGGGTGATCTCGTTGATGAACGGTTCGCTGCCCTGGTGCATGATCTGATGATTATAGTGATTTTAAAAAGATAAAAAAAGATTGATTGCATCATCAAGAGAAAATCTAAAACTGCGCTCAGTCGGGATTTTTCCGGGTTTTTGACTCAAAGGTAGCGTGGATTTGATCCACTTTGACTCAAAGGTAGCGTGGATTATCGGTTGATTCGACTCAAAGGTAGCGTGAGCGTGACTCAAAGGTAGCGTGCCATTCTGGGTCTAAAAACTCAAAGGTAGCGATAGGCCGCCGCCCCCAGAGACTCAAAGGTAGCGTACCAAAACCATCCTGTTCGACCCCCTTGACTCAAAGGTAGCGATAGGCATTTTTTCCACGTCTGGCACACTGGATATGTCCTTTGAACTCAAAGGTAGCGATAGGAATGACTCAAAGGTAGCGATAGCGGTAGATCAAGTTAAAAATGTGTTGTCATATTTGTGTGGCATCACAGATAAGTGAAAATAATATTCGATGACAACATCCAGCCCAGACTTAAAGGAGAGCGGTAGACCCGTCTGGTGCGATGTATTTTTCGTTGCATACATCGTCCGTATCAGCCAGTGGATCAGGTATGGTGACGCCCCAGCATCACCAGTCAGGTATCCAGGGAATAGTGGACACGGGAGGGGGTCCGTCATCAGCAGGGAACAGATGACCATCCCCACAGTTTTTCCAGTGGTCTAACTGGATGGATGGTTTGGTCCGCGAACAACACTGAAGAACCCTGCACTGAAAGTACAGGGGTTCAAAGGGCGACTGAAAGTCGCCGTCAACGCCACAGCATTCCGCCTATCAGCACGTCATACCTTTAGCTCAATGTCCTGCTGAAACGCCAGGGTTTCTCTTCTTACTGCCCAGCCGCTCAGTTTTTCGTGACGGCGCAGGTCTGAAAGACTTGCACTAAAGTGCATGGCTCATACCCAGCGGTTTCGGAGAGCAGATGGGGGATCAGAAAGTGCCCGGCTGATCCCGGAGAGGGGGGAGGCCGCACACCTATTCCACAAAGCTGGAGGGCGGAGAGCGGGTACTGTCGGCTGTTCAGTGGGACGTGCTGTTCAACATGGAGACCACCTCATTCCGGGGGCCGGGAGCGCCGTGAATCAGAGGGCATCGGCGGCGCAGTCGAATTCGACTGCGCCCTATCATGTTGCCCAATCGCCTTGACACGGTGTTGTCCCCGCTTTCTGGTGGCCTCCATCTCCGCTCATACGTCGATCGCCCGTATAGCCGTCGCCGCCCTGACGGACGGGGCGGGGCCTTTAGCCCTATGTGCATGGGCAGCGGCCCATCGGTAAGGCTTCACTCAGATGATGGACTTACAGAAGCGTGGCATCGCCCCAGCAGGCTGGTTTAAACCCCGGCGCGGGCTGGGTCGACTGCCAGCCCAGCCAGCACCTGTTGAAACAACGCTCTGAACGCGGGTCTGCCCGCGACCCAGCCCAGCGTCTGGGCACCCACGAAAACAGCGTAAGTCAGCTCAGCCAGTTGCACGGGCTGGGCGTGACCTGTGCGGCGGTGCAACGTGGTGAGGTAGGAAACCCTCCGGGCGTCCACCACCTGTACGGCGGCGGCGACCTCTGGACTGCGCCTGGCCCAGGCGCGGAAGGCCAGATCGAGGCTATGGTCCAGGTCGCTGACCAATCTTTCCAGTTCCTCCAGGGCATCGGCTGCATCCTGAGACTGACGGATCGGCGCTTCGGTGAGTGTGTCCAGCCACTGCTCCAGCAGTGCTGTGCGGTAGGCGGCGACATTCTGGAAATGGTGGTAAAACGAACCCCTCGTCAGGCCCATGTCCTGACACAGCCGTTCCAGGGTCAGCGCCTGTTCGCCCTCGTCCCGCAGCAGTTTCAAGCCCAG
>NZ_JNIV01000137.1 GCF_000701405.1 Deinococcus marmoris DSM 12784 | reverse complement strand
CTCAGATGGTGCTGCACCTGCCCAACGAGATGATGGCCGCGCAGGTGGAGAAGAACGTCAGCACCCTGCGCCTGTGGACCCCCATGCTGGAGGAGATGGGGTACATCGATGCCCGCCCGCACTACACCACGATGACCACTCGCGACGGCCAGCGCATTCCGGTGATCGACGGCACGCTGTACGCGATCCGCCTGCAACCCGGCCACAAGGCCAAGCTGAGCTACCAGGACCTGAGCGCGCAGTACCGCAACCTCGACGAGGACCGGCAGGCGGGCCGCACGGCCTACCGGGTGGTCCAGCGGGCCGAGAAGCTGGGCCAGCAGGAAGCCGCAAATGCTGAAAATGCAAACAGCGTCCTAGACGGAGAAAAAAATATGCGCGGGTCAATTGCTAGCCCGATAAAGGCCCAGTACCTTCGAGAGCAGTTAAAAGCCTGGGCCGTTACCCCCGGCCAGGTTCAAGACCCGTTATTCACTGACCCGCGCATATTCTCCCCCGAAGAGCTGGAAGAAGCGGTCAGAACCGTGCAGGACGTGATTTACCTCTTGCCAGCAGTGGCAGAATCTGACGCCAACAAACGGGCAGCCCTGGTGGGGATTCTGGGCACAGCACTCGCCCACGCCCTGGACGATGACCACTCGCAACGCTGGTACTGCAAAGCGATCTGGAACGCCTGGAATGCGGAGGTAGAAGGACGTGGGGGACTTCAGGTGCTGGCGGCGCAATTGGCCCGCCTGGACGTGGACCGGCACGAGTGGGGCAGCCTGAAACGGCCCGCTGCGCTGCTGAATGCCCGCCTTCGGGCGGCGTGACCTCCGGCGCAAACAGCGCGCCGGATGCCCCACCCCCCTCAGCCAGCCTCAAACGAAGATGACCCGCCACGAGGCAGGCCATTCCGTCAGCAGCTCCCTTTAATCTTGATGCTCAAGTTCTTCCAGCAGTGGGAGCAGATATTTTTCTTGATACTCACTCAGTCCCATTCCATGAACTGCCTGCACCCCAATGTCTTTTGCCTGCGCGAACTCAAGCTGAAAAAGGGACCGGACCAGGCGCATGATCTCTACGACGCCCATGCCGTGGCTGTGAGCGACTTGAGCAACATCCAGTGGTGTCGCTCCTACCTCGACAAGGCGGTGATATTCCCGTTCGGTATCCGTGGTCATTCTTTGAGTATAGAAGCTAAAACTATCTACTTTTACCCGGATAGAACCCGTCTATTTTCTCTTGCCTAATCTCAGTTAGAGAAGGGAAACTTCGACAGCAAAATGGTGCATCCCGAATAAGATGCACCAAACCAAGACGTAAGGGATTCGAACCCTTGAGGCAATGAAGCCTGGAAATGGCCTAAGCACAGACGATGTATTTCGCATGACCTGTAACCTCATCGGCGGATTTCCACGATCAACCACTCTGTCAACGTCCAGTCTTAAAATATCAAAGGATGTGACGCGCAAATCCGAACCGTCAAAACTCCAGCAAGCAGATAAACTGAGTACAGAATTGGGGTGGTCTGGGTTTCTTCTGAGCCTGAGCAGAGGCACGTTTCCCCCTGCCACTCCCGCCCATCTCCCCACCCTCTTTTTCCCTTTTACCGTTGTGGGGGAAAGTAAGCAAGATAAGTCCATCTTCCGACTTCTGCGAAGTCGTCGCTGAACACTCGTCCACACAACGATTCTGGAGTCGGATAGAATTAGAAGATAAAAGCACTTTGCTCAAATCCAGGAGGAAAACACCGTGCCACCCCGTAAAAAACAGTCGGATACAACCGCGAACGTTACTACGACAAGTGGAGGCCGAAAAGTGTCGGTGGTGCTGCCCGCCGAGCTGGCCGAACGGGTGGAACGGCTGGCCGACGTGCGCGGTGACCGGCTCACGACAACGGTGGTCCGGCTGGTGGAAGCCGGGGAGCGCCAGGCCCACGAGACGATCCGTGAGGACGCTCTCGCCACCCTGCGAACCGAACTGCTGGAGATGGTGGAAGGACTGGGGGTCCAGACCCGCAACGAGGTCAAGGCCCAGGGCCACCGCCTCTCGCACCTCCTGGCCCGCACCGCCCTGGAGAGCATGGCCGGACGGCTGACGGCAGGCCACGCCCTGTACAAGCTCTACGGTAGCGATCAGGAGAAAGCCAAGCAGCTCTACGGCAGCGCCTGGAATCAGGCCGTCGAGAAGTTGAAGACCCCCACCCCTGGCGTCAGGGCCACCTTGAACGAGATCAGCGAGGGTGCAGGAGCGCAGGAACCGGCAGCGCTGGTGGGTCTTGCGGAAGCCACCCGGCAACTTCAGCAGGGGTTGAAGGTGGTCAGCGCCCTGGTGGGGCGGGTGGAGGCCCTGGAAGGTCAGGAGAAACTGACCCAGGGGAGCATGGGAGAGCTGACGGGCAGCATTCATAAACTGACCGTCCAACTGCTGACCGCCATCACCCATCTGCAAGATGCCCAGGAGGAGGCCAGCAAGCCGCGTGGGATGTTCGGCGCGCGGAAATAGGCCATGTCAGGAGCGAGATCCTTCTCGGTGGTCAAGGCCAGCTACACCCGCAGCGCGGGTGAAGCCAAAGGCTCAGTCCGGTACATGCAGCACCGCCAGGACGACCTGGGCGAGCGCCAGACCCGCCCCCTGTTCGATAGAGACGGGGAGCTGACCCGTCAGGAGGCGTATGAGCGCCTGGACCGCGCCGCCGAGAGCGACGGGAAGACCTACTTCTACCGGCTGACCTTCAACCCCGGCGAGGGGCGCGCGGACCTGGACGAGCAGGGACGGCAGGCATGGGCCGCCAAGCAGATGGCGCGCATCGAGGCCCAGGGCAATCGGGTCAAGGATTGGATCGCCGTGAGTCACACGGACCAGGGCCAGCACGATCACCTCCACGTCCTGGCGGCCACCAGCCGGACCTTGCAGAAGGACGAGCTGGCAGACCTGCGGACGCATGGCCGCGAGACTTACGAACAGCAGCGGGAGCAGCAACGCGAGCTGGGGCTGTACCAGGATCAGGGCGGCGCGCAGGAGCTGGCCCAGCTCCACCAGCACGAGCGCAGCTATGACGAGGACCGGGAGTACCAGCGGCAGCAGCGCCAACGGTCCTACGACTACGAACGGTGACTGGGAATTCTTCAGAATGCTAAATGAGTCAGCCCGCAGGAGGCGCGGTGGTAGGTTGAAACTTAGGTCTGAGCTTGCCTGGGCATCCTGACCGGCTTTCCATCCTGATCCAGCAGCGCCGTGACGCTGCTTCCAAAACCTACGAACTGAGTGAGGTAGCACACACCCGTCTCCTGATCACACAGGATACGGATGGACTCACTCCACCCGTTTTCCTCATATACAACCTTAAACCGCTTTTTCTTTGCCATGCGCTCAGCGTAGCCCGAAGAGAGGACATGCCGTCTCAGTTGAGTTTTTCCGCTTATTTGAGTTGAAGAGAGAGGCTGTGATGGTGCTGCAATCGAAGAGTAGCCTGACAAGACAAAATATCAGACTGGGTTCTGGACCCGCATGTGGAACTGTCAGACAACACCGAAAACAATCCTAATTTGACGCTTTTTACCTCTCAACCTTACGTTCAGTTGGGGTATACCTTAATTGGACAATCGGCGCATTGTTCGGCCAATCACTAGGCGACTCTTTCCCTCAGAGCCTGCGGACACGAGTGATCCAGCGAACTCAAGTCAACAGGAACGCGCGCTGGAGCATTCCGCTCCAGCGCGCGTCATTCCAGAAGAATTAAGCGCCGAGGCCGATCTTGCTGAAGTCTCCCGTCAGACCGTTGGGGAAGAAGCCGCCCTTGACTGCTGTACCCACCGTGTCCAGCAGCACGATATTTGCCACCTGACGGGGCGTACGGCTGAAGGCGATCCCGTTGGCATCGGTGGGGACGAGATTGGAGGCATTGGCCCGCAGGTAGCTGGGGTTGCCCGCCGGCACGATGCCCTGGTCGGTGTCAGATGTGCCGTCTACCGCATCACGCAGATTGCTGATCGCCTGAACGACCTGGGTCACTGTTAAGCCAGCAACAGCCTGCTCGTCCCGGCGTAGGTACAATGCATGGCGGATGGCGCCGGAGTGGTACGCCTCGACGGCCAGGATGCCCGCCGCATTCTCCAGATTGCCTCCAGCGCTGTCGTCCACCAGCAGGCGGGCCGCGCCCTTGTAGGCGGTGACGCCCACATCCTCGAAAATAAAGGCACCATGCAGGAAGAACAGCTCGTTGGCGTAGGGGTTGAAGTTCGTGATCGCGCCGTTCGAGGCCGCTTTACCCGCCGCAACAAACGAACCGCTCAGATCAATCGTCGGCTGACCAACGGCTGCATTGCCCAGCACTGCGCGGATCACCTTGACGTGAGCAAGTTCGTCTTCCGCGATCTCCTCGGCCAGATTTCGCACGTTGTCGGACAGACCGGGAATGGCTACGCCGCCTTTGCCGGTGAAGCCGGCAGGCAGAATGACCTTACTGCTGTCGCCGCCTGCTGCGTCGAGTGCTTCCAAACGGCCCACGGCGGCCAGATAGAAGGCAGCTTCCAAATACTCCAAATTCAGAGCAAAATTGAAGATGGTGGCGTCAAGGTTAGGCTTGGCGGGCTTGGGGGGCAGATTGGTAGCACCGTTGGCGCAACTGGCAAGAACGGCCCCCGCGCCCATCATGCCGGCCATGCCCAGGAACTTACGGCGGCTGCTTAAACCCTGTGTGTCGTTGCTCATGTGTGAAACCTCCAAAAATGAGAAGTAGGAAACAGAAGGCGGAATCCGCAGAGCTATTCACACAGCCCCGTCACGCGGGGTCACCCGAGCGCCAAGCTCTGTGTCGTTTCACTTTAGATCTATGTCACTTTAGCCGAATCGGATTACTGAATTTGTCAACTATGCTGAGCATTAAACTCAGATGAGCATTGTGATCCAGATGAGAGCGGAGTTCGGCTGCCCTCAGACCAGAGGGAACAACACCATCTGCGCGTAAGAACGCTAGCGGTGGGAGTTCCCCACCCAGCACTGACAATTTTTCCCTCACCCGCCTAAGGCCTAAGATGGAAAGGTCTTGCCCTGGTGAAGATTCACAGGGAATCTCCCTTTATTAAGGGTCACTTCTAGTAATTGGCCTTACCAGAAAGAAATCTGGGTAGCCAGAGGCGGCAGGCCAGTACCCTGCTGGATATGGACACTCACCTCACGCCCGCCGAGGCCCACGCCCTGCTTGAACTGCTGGAAGATAAGGCGCACGAATTCGTGGTCAACCCTTACAGCCCCGAGCTGGCCGAGGCCCTCCGCAAGGTGCGCGCCGCCGCCGAGGGTCCGCCCTCACCCACCCGGCAGTAAGGCCGAGCCGGATAGCCTGACCAGTTCACCGCCCGGCTGAGCTGATCGGCACAAATTCACCCGCCCGCCCCCAGCGCCCGCCCGAGCGCCGCCCGTGCGCCCGAGCGCCCGCCCCCCCGGGCGGGTAAACCATGCTGTACCGTGTCAGACGTGCAAACCACCGAGAGCAGGGGCGGGCGGGTCCACCTGACTCCTGGCGATTTAGCCGCCCGTCTGGGCGTGTCCGGCTCCACCTTCCGCCGCATCTCCACCGATTACGAAGCGGTCTTCGAGGCCCTGCCCAGGGACGCCCAGCGCCGCCGTCTATGGCCGCTGGAAGCCGCCGAGCGGGTGATGCTGGCCCATGAGGCGGTGCGGGAAGGACAGGCCGACAGCACCCGCGCAGCCCTGGAACTGGTGCGCGCGGGCCGCGAGTTGGTGACCCTGCTGGACCCGCCCGCCCTGGGCGCGGAGGGCGGGCGGGTGAAACTGGACGAGCTGAGCGCCCAGATCCATCAGCAGGGCGAGGGGATCACCACGCTGCTCCAGGCCCTCGACGAACGGGACAGCGAGATCGCTGGGGCTTTGCGGGCGCTCGGTGAAACCCAGCAGGCGCAGGCCCAGGCGCTACGTGAATTGCGCGAGGAAGTACGCGCCCGCCCAGCGCCCGCCCCCCCGAGCGCCTCTCCGCCTAAGTGGTGGGAGCGGGTGCTGAAGCGTGTCCTGGGCAGCCGCTAGCAGCGCAGCACTTGACCGCCTTCGCTCATACGGACTAATCTCTTAGCTAGAGGTGAGCGCCATGACGACCGTGAACATGCACGACGCCAAGACCCAACTGAGCAAACTGGTGGAGGCCGCCGAACGCGGCGAAACGGTGATCATTGCCCGTAACGGCAAGCCTGCCGCCCGGCTGTGCGCCCTGGAAGACGCTGAGGGCCAGTGGTCCCCGCAGGCGCTGGCCTTCTTCGCGGCTCCGGCCACACCAGAACTTGCCGACTTCACCATCCCGCGCGACGACCTGCTGCCCCTGGAAGACCGGGAGCTGTTCTGATCGAGTACCTGCTGGACACCGACACCATCAGCCATGCGGTGCGGGGGATGGGCCAGGTGCGCGGCCACCTGGCCCAGCATCCCCCGTCCACCCTGGCCCTGAGCAGCGTGACGGTGATGGAGATCGAGTTCGGTCTGGCCCTGGCTCCCGCCAAACGCGCCGCTGTGGAAGCCGCTCTAGCACTCTGGCTGCCCAGGGTGACGGTGCTGGAGTACAGCCAAGGCGACGCGCGGGTGACCGCCAGCATTCGGGCCGCCCTCAAGGCCCAGGGCCAGCCGATTGGCCCGTATGACCTGCTGAATGCGGGCATGGCGCTGGCGCGCGGCCTGACGCTGGTGACCCACAACGGGCGTGAGTACCGCCGGGTAGCAGGCTTACAGGTGGCCGACTGGGTGGACGACGAACTGGCCTGAACCGTGGCGAGGTGAGGACATGAATCAAGTGTGGCTGTGCCGGGTTCGCAAGACTGGGCGAGGCGGGGCGTTTCCAAGCTTGACCGATCAGTACGCGGCCCTTCAGCTCCTCAACTGGCAGACCACGGGCACGGTGCTGCTGGCAGGACGAGCTGAACTGGTGTCGGCCTGGGCTTCGGAAAAGGGCTACACCAGGCCGCAGCCCGCCCTGCCGGGTCTGTACCTGATCGACGCGCAGACGGTCTACTACGTCAGTGCAGACGGCAGTCTGGTCAGGTCAGCAGCGCATGTGGTGCAGTCGCTGAAGCTCACGTCCCCCAGCGGCAGGGGCTGGACGAATCAGGCCGCGTATGAAGCGCTGGCAGCACAGGACCGGATCTTTGTTCTGAGTGATCTGGACTCGTTTGCCGTCGCCAATCTGATGCTGAGGCTGTTCGGCCTCCGAAAGCGTCCAGTGGAGTCCCTGCGGAGGCGCTAAACGACGATCAGATTCTGATTCTGGCAACGGCGTTTTTCCAACCAGCACAGCGAAAAATCAGATTCTATGGGGCGTCGGTGGAATCTGATTCTGCTGTGGCAGTCCGGTGGCAAAAAACATGAGTCAAAGCCCGTTTGTTCTCAGGGCCACCGCTCAAGCCGTCGCCCAATAGGTCAGCAAAGAGGGTGTGGCTGGACCTTTTTCCTGTGCCCATTAAGCATGCTGCTGTGGCGATACAGGATTTTCACGTCCAATGCGCGCAATCCACAGTCCGAAGCCAAGCAGCACAAAGCCAGCTAGCACGGCCATCACACTGGGAGCCGTCGGCCACACCGTCAGGGTCAGGACAACGCCAACGGCGGCCAATCCCATCAGGGTCCAGGCCAGTGACACGAATAACGGTGCAGTGAAAACGGAGGCGAAAGGCAGGAAATGCGCCCCTACCATGAACACGACCCACAACACGATGAGCTGCGGCAAATTGAACTGCTGGCTTAGCAGGTTGGCCCCCAAAGGGATGGCGACCCACATCAAAGCGACGGAGATGGCGAAGGTGCGCCACGCAGCAGGCGAAGGTCTGTTCGGTGCTTTGCCTCGCTTCGGCGTGCGGAACGCCTGCCACAGCACAAGCCCAAAGGCCAGCACCCCCAGGAAACGCACCAGCCAGCCCACATCTGTAGGGAAGGTTTCGGCGTTGATGAGGACGAACAGCATGCCGCCCAGGCTGATGGTCAATGAGCCAGTGTTCTGTCCACGCATCTGTGCAGCCTATCCCTGAACAAGACCCCCAGAATCCCATCTGTTTTTGCCGCGTTTACCGTGTTCGTTTTGCGCCAATCTGACGCCGAGTTGGGGTCTCCTCCAATCTGACAAACCAGCGAGAAGGACGAAAAAATCAGCAAAGAGGGTGTGGGCGCGGGTTTTCTCTTGTTGTGGCCTGTTCTGCGGCAATAGAAAAAGCGACCCGGAGGCCGCTTTGATTCCCCCAATATAGGGCGGTATTCAGCCCCTGTCAATTCTATGCAGCCTATAATTTGTACATTCTATTGTACACTACGGCATGACCCGGTTCCTGACAATCAGCGAGGCCCGCAAACAGTTCTTGGAGCTGCCCGAAACCCTCAGCGAGCAGCCGGTGATCATCACCCGCCACGGCAAGCCGGTGATGGCCGCGCTGAGCTATGAGCAGTTCGAGAGTCTGGCCGAGACCCTGGACCTGCTGGAAGACGGAAGCCTGATGGCCGATCTGCGCGAGAGCATGACCCAGGCCGAACGCGGCGAGCGGGTCAGCCTGGCCGATGTGCGCGCCCGCCTGAGTCGCTGAGCGCCATGACCGGACCCCAGGCAACCGGGCCGTACCAGGTCAACCTGACCCCTAAAGCCGTGGAGATGCTGGAAGCCGTGACGGACCGCCGTGAGCGTGAGGCCCTGCTGGAACGCATCGAGGCCCTGGCCGCCGATCCTGAATTGCAGGGCAAGGCGCTGCTGGGCGAGTTGCGCGGTCACCGGAGCGTGCGGGCGGTGGGCCAGCGCTACCGCATCGTGTACCGGGTGATCCGGGATGAAGTGGTGGTGCTGGTGATCGGCGTGGGTCGCCGTCGGGAGGGCAACCGCCGCGACGTGTACGCCCAGATTGAGCGCCTGGACGCCGACGAGCGGGAGAAGTAGCCAACACGAGGCCAACAGCGGGCCAACAAAACTCCAACAAGAAGCACCCCGCCTTAAGCGGGGTGCTAGTCTGAAAAAGAAGCGAGCGGCCACGTCGCCAAACGTGCCGCTCAGCTATCCCACCTCGAAGGAAACACCCTTACATGTCAAACCAACGACGGGAAAGCCTGACCCATAGGGTACGGCAAAGCTCCAGCGGATTTCTAGAGCCAGACACTATTGATTCGTCATCTACCCCCAAAAGGGCGAAGGCCACCGCGCAGTTTCTGGCGATGGGCCGCGCCGCCCAGGACCGTCAGGCCGCCGCGCCACCCCTGACGCCTGCCGC
>NZ_JNIV01000136.1 GCF_000701405.1 Deinococcus marmoris DSM 12784 | reverse complement strand
AATCCTGACCGCCTTCAGGCACGTCCTGGACACCCAGCAGCGGACAGAACTGGAAGTGTTCGGTCCTCGCCACCAGGGGTGGATCGGCATCATCGTCTACCCGGACGACGGCGGTCTGACCGTGCATGTCCGGCGGCTGCCCAGAAGCGCCGGGAATACCACGTCCACCGACTTCGATGCGTTGACCGGTTGCCTGACCCGCACCGCTTTCATGCAGGTGCAGCGCACCCTGAGCTTCCCGCACGTTCTGGCTGTCATTGATCTGAATCTGCTGAAGAGCGTCAATACCCTGCGTGGACACAGCGGCGGAGACGCATACATTCGGGCCGTCGCCCACGCCCTGCGCGAGACGCTGCCCGCAGAGGCCCTTATCTGCCGCTGGGGCGGGGACGAGTTCGTGGTCCTCACTCCCGGCCAGGATCGGGAGGCGCTTCAGAATCTGCTGGATGAAACGAACAGGGCGCTCCCGGGTCCAGTGTCAGACGTCGAGGCGTTCACCGCCGGCATGGCCGTCTGGGAAGCCGAAACCGCGTATGAGCGCGCCTTCGCCATCGCTGATGAACACCTCCAGCTCCGCAAGGAACAGTTCAGGGAGGGTGCCCCGGGCGAGCGCGAAGCCGACTCCCTGGTCACCTTCTCCCAGGAACTCGAGGCCCTCCGAGACCCGGGTGATCTGATCCGGCATGCCCTGAACCGACTGCTGGGCGTGTTCGACTTTGATCAGGCTGCCTACGTCACCATAGATGGCAACGAAGCCTTCTTCTCCCATCAGGCCCGCAGGGAGGGCGTCCCACTTGCCCAACCGGGCCTGAATGTCCGCATGGCCCTAGCCGGGACCGGCCTGATCGACACGGCGCACCGCACACGGACCACGGCATGGAGCACCGACTACCCGAGCATCTCGGACAGCATGCCGGTCATGGTGGAACAGGGTGTCAAGAGTGCCATCGTCACGCCCGTTCTCAGTCAGGGGCAGGTGACCGCCGCCATTGTCCTGCGCACTGTGAACCGCTGGCAGACGATCACGCCGCAGATGCGCAAGATCATGGAACTGACCGCGCTGCGCCTGGAACACGCCCTCGAACTCCGCCGCGCGGTGGGTGAAGTCCGCTCCACCCTGGAAGCGGGCATGCTGACCCTCGGCATCGTCCTCGAGGCCAGGGATTTCGAAACCAGTGGCCACACCCACCGCGTTGCCACCATGGCCGAGCAGCTTGGCGAAGACCTCGGACTGAACACCACTGACCTCTACCAACTGCGGCAAGGTGCCTACCTGCATGACCTCGGGAAACTCTGCGTCCCGGATGAGATCCTCAGGAAACCGGGCCGTCTCACGCCGCAGGAATGGACCGTCATGCAGAGCCATGTCGTCAAGGGGCACGAGCTGGCCACGCGGATCGCTGGACTTTCTGCGGAAACGCTCCAGGTCATCCGTTCGCACCATGAGCGCTGGGACGGCGGCGGGTACCCGGACGGTCTGGTGGGGACCGATATTCCCCTGAATGCCCGGATCTTTGCAATCTGCGACGTGTACGACGCGCTGATCAGTGAACGTCCATATAAACATGCCTGGAGTCACGAGGACGCCCTCTCGGAGATCGGCGGGCAGGCTGGCCGGCAGTTCGATCCAGAGATCGCCCGTGCGTTTCTGGGCCTGATGCAGCGGTCCGGAGACCATGGAGTGCCACCGGGCGAGGGCCAGATCAGGCCCTTCCGTTCATCCACACCTGTTCCGCCACCAGCGACTGACTGCGCTGACCGGCCCAAAGCTCTCTGACGCGCAGCCCCGGCTCCGCAGCGGACGCGCCAGCAAGTCGAGCCTGGAGGTCTCCTCGTCCCTGTCGCGCACCTGACCGATACATTTCCACGTCACTGGGGCTGAACCCGCCTTCAGATGCAGCGTTGCGACTTTGGGGCAGCCATGGCCAGCATGGGACCGTCCAGTACCCGCAGGACGCCCAGACCGCCGGGAATCTGCTGCACTCCACGCCTGGAATCCGTTTTTCTCCTTCTCGCTCTGCTCGGATTTCCGAGTGTTTTCAACACCCTTCAATCGGAGTCCGTATCACTCCTCTGTAGCCTGACCCTCACCAAGGCCCTTCAGACCCTCTGGCGCGTTCTGAGCGGAGCGCTTCACACAGGTGGCAGTCCCTGCGCCCAGATCAACCCCAGTACCTGGCGGCTGGCCGAGGAATGTTGACCTGGCCGGGTCACGGTTCCCAGGGTCCGCACCAGTGGGACGGGCAAGGGGCGGCGGACCACTGAAAAAGGCAGCTCTTCCCCGGTCAACCCAAGCAGCGCCAGGCGCGGCAGTGCGGTGAAGCCCAGGCCCCGGCCCACCATCGCCACGACGACGCTCTCCGTCAGCAGGCACAGCGTGGGGCGCAGCGAGATGCCCGAGCGGCGCAGATGCTGCATCACGAAATCGTCGGTGGCCGGCCCCAGGTGAAGATAAGGCTGCTCCCAGAGCGTCGTCACATCCAGATCGGCGGGCCAGGCGGCGGGCAAGAGCAGGTCATAGGGATCGTCGCCCATCACCCGCGTCATCAGCCGGGTGTGGGCGGGCAACTGCGTCAGGCCGATGTCGGCCTCACCCCGCAGCACGGCGGCCTCGACCGCGTGACGCTCCAGATAGGCGTCGCTCACCTGAACATCAATCCCGGGATACGCAGACCGGACCTGTGCCAGCACAGGCGGGAGGAAATGCAGCGCCAGGCTGGGAAAGCTGGCGATGGTCACGCTTCCCGAAAGAGGCGTGGGCGCCCGCGCCTCTTCCCGCAGGCGGGTTGCCTCTTCCAGCAAGTGCCGGGCCAGGGGCAGCGCCCGCAGGCCCGCCGGGCTGAGTTGAACGCCGCGGGCGTGCCGGTCCAGCAGCCGCACCCCCAGCGCGTCCTCGAGTCCCTGCACCGCGTGGCTGACACCCGACTGGGTCAGGTTCAGTTCGACTGCCGCCGCCGTGAAACTGCCCGTCCGCACCACGGCCAGCAAGATTCGCAGTTGAGAAAGGGTGAGGTCAGGCATAAATCCCAGTCATAGTACGGGGGAAGACATGAATCTTTCTCCTCTCTATCTGTGACCAAGCGGGTAAACTTCGCCCAGGTCCACATCTTTCATTTCCTCCTGCCGCGCGCTGCGTTCAGGTTCGTCCGGGTATTTCCCCATAGAGGTGTGTCTTGACTCAGCCCGCCCCGTACACCACCGCGCCCCCCGGCTTGCCTGGGGCCTGGCAGGAGCGCACCCGTGAACTGGCGATCACCCTGACCCGCTGGCCCAGCGTCACGGGCTGTGTGGGTGAGACGGCGTTCGGCGGGCGGCTGGAGGCGCTGCTGCGGACCTGGCCGACGTTTGCGGCGCGGCCGGATGACGTGTGGCTTTCACCCGCGCGGCACGGCTACCCAGCCCATAACGTCTACGCGCTGGTGTTGGGCCGCTCTGCGCGCACGCTGCTGCTGTCCGGGCATTACGATACGGTGGGAACCGATGACTACGGCCAGTGGCAGTCTCTGGCCTGTGATCCCCTCGCGCTGAGCGCCGAGGTCGCCGCTTCCCTCGCGCGCCTGAGCAGTCCTGGCCCCGCCGAGGTCCTGACCGCCCGTGACCTGGCGAGCGGCGACTTTCTGATGGGGCGTGGGCTTCTGGACATGAAGGGCGGGCTGGCTGCGGGCCTGGCGGTCCTGGAACGCTACGCCGCTCTGCCCTTTGCGCGGCGCCCCGGGCACCTGCTGCTGGTGGCCACCCCCGACGAGGAGGGACGCTCCAGCGGCGCGCGGGCAGTGGCCCACGATCTGCCGGCCCTGGCCCGGGGGCGCGGCCTGAACGTGGTGGCGGGCGTTAACCTGGACGCGACGGCCGACACGGGCGACGGCAGCGAGGGCCGGGCCGTGTACCTGGGAACGGTGGGCAAGGTGCTGGTCTCGGCCCTGGTGATCGGGCGGGCCGCCCACGCCGCCTCTCCTTTCGACGGGCTGAGCGCCACGCTGCTGGCCGCCGCCCTGATCTCGCGGATCGAGGCGGCCCCTGAACTGGCCGACGCGGCCCACGGCGAGGCCAGCGCGCCGCCGGTGTGCCTGGAACTGCGCGACGGCAAGACCGCCTACGACGTGACCTCCCCGGGGCAGGTCTGGTGCGCCTTCAACATGCTGACCCAGGGCCGCACGCCGGGCGCGGTCCTGGCGCAGTTCATGGCGGTGGCCCAGGCAGCGGCGAGTGATGCCCTGGCCGGGTTCGCAGCGCGGGCGGCGGCGGCGCACAGTTTGAATGCAGGGGTGCTGACGGGCGCGCAAGCCGAGGTGCTGACCGTCGGCGAGTTGCGCGCCCGCGCCGTGGCCCGCGCCGGAGAGGAGGCCGTGAGGCGCGCACAGGACGGCCCCGCTGATCCTAATCCGCTGGCGGACAGCCGCAGGGTCATGACGTCGCTGGTGACCCTGGCGGGACTGAGCGGTCCAGCGGTCGTCCTGGGCTTCGGGGCGCTGCACTATCCGGCCACCCACCTCAGTGATGACCCTCACGACGACACGCTGCTGGAGGCCGTGCGGTTGCACGCCTCTGAGATCTCCCATCAGACGGGCCAGAGTTTACGGCTGCGCCACGCTTTCCCCGGCATCTCGGACATGAGCTTTCTGGGGCAACCTGCCGACGCCGCTGGAGCGCAGGTGCTGGCGCGGCACACGGCCCACCCCGCACATGTGGACCCCGCCCCACCCGATGCCCTGCGCTTCCCAGTGGTCAACATCGGCCCCTGGGGACGGGATTATCATCAGCCCCTGGAACGTATCCACGTTCCGTATTCCTTCGGGGCAGTCCCGGAACTGCTCTGGCGCGTAACCCACACGGTGCTGGGCGCTGGGTTGCCTCCAGATTGACCACTGCCCCTGCGCCGTTCCCTGACCTGATCCCCATTCGCCGCCCCCCGCCGCCCCGATTTCCCGATCTCTTGGCTCAAGGAGGAACACCCATGTTCACAACGATCAAGTCCAGAACGATCAAGTCCGTCGCCCTCTGCGCCTTGCTGCTCAGCGGCCTGGCGCACGCCACCGATCTGGCGCAGATCAAGAAGAAAGGCGTGATGACGGTGGCGATGTCCGGCGAATACCCGCCCTTCTCGCAGCCGTCCCTCAAGGGCGGCCTGGAGGGCTTTGATGTGGACGTGGCCAACGAGCTGGGCAAACGCCTGGGCGTCAAGGTCAACGTGGTCAAGACCGATTTTCCCTCAATCATCGCCGGCATTCAGGCGAACATCTTTGATCTGGCGGTGGCCTCCCAGAGCAAGACACCTGAGCGGGCCAAGGCTGTGGATTTCAGCGCCGCACCGTACTACTACGACGGTGTGCAACTCTTTGCCCCGGTCGCGTCCAAGGCCACCAGTCTGGCGTCTCTCAAGGGACAGCCGGTCGGCGTCTCCCTGGGGACCATCTTTGAGACGGCGCTCAAAGACAAGGGGCACGACAAGATCGTGAGCTATTCCGGTGAGCAGGAGGGGTTTCTGGCTCTGGGGGCCGGACGCGTGCAGGCCTTTTTGACCGAGAAATCGGTGGGTGCGGTGGCCATTCAGAAAGGGATCAAGATGAAGCCCATCGGTCCGGTGCTGCTCAGCGACGAGACGTACGTGACCTTCGCCAAGAATTCACCCGCCCTGGCGGCGGCCTTGAACAAGGCCCTAGATGACATGCGGGCCGATGGCACCATGAAAAAAATCTCGATGAAATGGGTGGGGCTGGACCTCAGCGTGCCAGCCAAATAATGCCGGATCGTCGGTCAGGGAGGTAGGCCGTGGAGATCCTGCTTAACCCTGACGTCCTGAACAGCCTGTGGCTGGGTACCCGCATCACGCTGGCCCTGACGCTGCTGGCGAGTGTGGGGGGCCTGGCGCTGGGGCTGGTGGCGGCGCTGGCCAAGATCTCGCGCCTGTGGCCGCTTCGCTTCTTGGCGGTGGCCTACATCGAGGTGTTTCGCGGCACGCCGCTGCTGGTGCAACTCTTCTTTCTGTACTTTGCCCTGCCGCAGTTGACCGGCGTGACGTTGCCCGCCTTTACCACCGCCGCCATCGGCCTGAGCCTGTTCGCGGGCGCGTACACCGCCGAGATCGTGCGCGGCAGCCTGAACGCGGTGGCTCCCGGACAGCTTGAGGCCGCCACGGCACTGGGTCTCAAACCTTTTCAAGTCCTCATTGATGTGCAACTGCCGCAGGCCACCCGCATCGCCCTGCCAGCGCTGGGCAACCAGTTCATCGGCCTGATCAAGGATTCCAGCCTGGCCTCGGTGATCACCGTGACCGAGTTGCTGCTCAGCACACGTGGACTGGTGGCCGTGACTTTTCAGCCGGTGGCGCTGTATGCCGCGACGGGTCTGATCTATTTCCTGCTGTCCAACGCGGCCTCGCGCGTGTTCGCCGGACTCGAGCACCGGCTCAACCGCCCCTACCGCACAGCGACCCGCTAAGGGCGTGAGGATGCCTGCTTCGTATGTCCGTGGAGGAGACCTAAGCGCATGAAGACCAGCTACGACACCATCATCGTCGGCGGGGGAATGGCCGGAATCGCCGGGGCGCATGAGCTGGCGCGGCGCGGTCAACAGGTGCTGTTGCTCGAACAGTTCGCCTTCGGCCATGAGCGCGGCAGCAGCGCCGGGCCGTCGCGCATTTTCCGGCTGTCGCAGACCGTGCGCGAGTACGCCCCCATGGCAGCCCGCGCCCTGACGCTCTGGAAGCAGTTTCAGAGCGATTATGCCACCCAACTGTACTGGCCTGCGGGCCTGCTCGATCTGGGGGACGCCCACACCCCCATGCTGACCGAGATCCAGACCCACCTGCGCGAGGGCGGTCAGGATTTCGAGGTTCTGGACGCCCCCGCGCTGGCCCGGCGCTATCCGCAGTGGCGGCCCGGCGACGACTGGCAGGCGGTGTACAGCCCGGAGGCGGGCATCCTGAATCCCAGCCTGACCCTGGAACTGCTCACCGCCATGGCGGGGGTGCTGGGAGCGACGCTGCTGGACCGAACCTCCGTGCTGAGCGTTGACCTGAGCGATCCCGCCGCGCCCACCGTTCACACCGCGCGCGGAACCTTCAGCGCCGGGCGGCTGGTGGTGGCCGCCGGCGCCTGGCTGCCAGGGCTGGTGCCGGACCTGGCCCCGTCGCTTCGGGTGACCCAAGAACAGGTGGCGTTTTTCCGCCCCACGCAGCCAGAAGCGTTCGCGCTGGGCCGCTTTCCGCTGTTCATCCACCACCAGCTTCCAGAGGCCTACGGCTTTCCGCTGTTTCACCTGCCCGGCATCAAGGTCGGCCTGCACGCCAGCGGCCCGCAGGTGGACCCCGACACCCGTGATGGCCTGCCCCAGCCCGAACTTACTGGGACGATGCGGGCCTTTCTCGAAGACCATCTGCCCAGTGCGGCGGGGCCGGTCATGCAAGTCAAGACCTGCCTGTACACCACCACCCGCTCCGGCGATTTCATCTACGACACCCATCCCGACTCGGCGCGGGTGCTGCTGGTGTCGGCATGTTCGGGCGTGGGCTTCAAGTTCCTGCCAGTTCACGGCGAGATCATCGCCGACTGGTCTGCCGGGCGGCGTCACCCGCTGCTGACCCGGCGTTTCGGGCTGGCCGAGGCGGCGCCGCCCTTTGCGTCTCCGGGCTGATCCTGACTGTCTTTCTCAGCCCTTTGAAAAGTCCATCGAGTCGAAGGGCGCCGCCGTGTTGGCATGAAGCCACCAGATCACCTCGATCAGCTTCTGGCGTTGGCGTTCAGTTCCCCCAACCCGTGCTGGGCTTCGGCGCTCAGCATGGGCAGGTGCCCCCTGCAGAATGGTCCATACGACGGCGTTGCTGACCCTCACATCGTTGTGAATCGGGGTGTTCCGAAACCCGGTGATCTGCCGGGCCGCGCTCAGCGGGGCGTCTGGCTCCAGCTTTAACACCTGCGCCACCGCCTCGCCCACGATGCCCAGTTGCCGCTCAACAGCCGACGAACGGATAGCGTCCAGCGCGTACTCCTCAAAGGTCACGCCCTCCACAAACTGCTGGGCCAGCGCACTGGCTTTGACGATGGCGTGCAGCCAGATGCGGGGATCAACGGGGATAAATGTTGATGCTCTCGCGCTGCACCTGAGCAGCAAAATAAGGGTTGCTCAGCGCCTCGGCCTCGATCAGATCGACGTGCGCGGGCAGGGCGTCTTCCAGGGCGCTGAGCAGAGACAGGGAAGCCTGCCCATGCTCCAGCGGCAACGTCCCGCAGGTCACCAGTCGCAGTCGTGGGCGTCCGTCGCCTCGCGCGCGCAGTTCCTTCAGGCACAGGCCCGGGGGCAGGGTGGGCGACATGCCCACAGTTCAGGCCAGCCGTCTTCCGCAGTGTGAGTTGTCCTCCCAGAGACTCTGTCTCCAGCGCATTAGAAATCACCATGGGCTGGTGAGGGCAGGTCAGGCGCGGTTGGATTTCTGTGGGGGGCGGACGGCAACGTGTTCCCTGAGCAGGGTGATAATGGCCTGCTCCTGGCTGGGATATTTTTCCAGGACCAGTTTGCGGCGGCGGGTGTCCTCAGTGATTTCCAGCCGCCGCGCATTTCCGTCGTCGATGACCTTGTACCGCTGACCCAGGCGTTGGAGCGCGCGAATGATACGGCGGAAACGGTGTACGCTCTGCTCGTTGGCGGGATCGCAGCTCAGGCTCTCGGCGCAGTCCACGAGGCGGCTGAACGGGCCAAGACGGCGGTGGCAGCCCGTGCAGACAAAGCCAACGGCACCCACGTAACGAATAACACCGGTCTGTTCGTCACAAGCGACGCAGCAGAATTTTAGTTTGACTTCAGGTTGCATCTTGATCTCCTTGCTCCTGTCTCTTTTTGTGCTGGGCGTTTTCACTTCGCCTATCAGATGGGAAAGGGCAAAATAAATATAGCCGGCGTGGTACGAAGGGCCGGATTCCCCAGTTGAGAATCACACTCACCCGATGAACGCCTCTGGCCTGGACGAGGGCATGGGCAGTCCCGCCAGCCACACATATCTAACGCTCAGCGGCAGTCCAGTAGGTCCGTTTACCGGGGCCGCTGGACTGCCGCTGACTAAGAGCGCGTTTATAAAGGGTCAGACCCGGTGGCAAGCTTGAGGTGTGAAACGCAAGCCTTACTCGTCGGACCTGACCCAAGCCCAGTTTAAGCGGCTCGAACCACTCCTCCCCTCTGCCAAGCCAGGAGGGCGGCCACGCACGGTCGATCTCTACGAGGTGCTGTGCGCGATCATGTACGTCTTGCAGGGCGGCATTGCCTGGAGAAACCTGCCGCATGACTTTCCAGCGTGGCAGACGGTGTATTCGTACTTTCGCCGTTTTGAAGCTGACGGTTCATGGGAGGCGATCAATCGCGTCCTGGTGCGGGAAACTCGGCAGGCAGCAGGA
>NZ_JNIV01000135.1 GCF_000701405.1 Deinococcus marmoris DSM 12784 | reverse complement strand
CATCGAGTGTACGTTCAGCAGCATGAAGTCGCGTGGCTTTGACCTGGAACGGTCAGCGGTGACCCACGCTGACCGATTAGAGCGGTTGTTTGGACTGGTCACGCTGGCCTGGGTGTGCTGTCTGCGGGTGGGCGTCTGGATGAATGCGTCCAAACCAATTCCAGTCAAAGCGCATGGTCGTCGCGCAGTCAGCGTGGTCCAGTATGGCTGGCAATATCTGGCGAGAGCGCTGAGATGGGATCACCCACAGGCCGAAATATACTTCGGCCTCTTAAATCAACCTTTCTCCGCACCCAGCGCCACTTAAACGCAAGTTGTCCGGTACTGAAGTCTTCGATGCGGGCGTAATCGCTCCCAAAACCGAGGCGTCCACTGATCTTCAGTTCAGCCGCGCGGTCATCTATACCCCCTCAATCTTCAACGGCGTGATCGACGGTGATCCGCTGGCACCGGGCCAGCAGCCGCCCACCACCACCGTGACGCCTCCCACCAGCCCCACCAGCGTTCCTGGTTACGTGGACCCCACGCGGCCCGGCACGAATATCGTGGCCGTCAATGCGGACAACCAGATCGCCTATCCCAAGGCAGACGTCGACAGCGTTGCCGACACGGTGGTCTTCCTCAACAGCCTGACTAACGGCGGAACGCTGTCGGACACGGTTCGCCTTTTCCCCACCGATCGAACCGGCCCAGGCGGCATTTCTCTGGTCACGCCCAGTACTGCTGGGGTCTTCACCCTGCCAGACGGTGTGACGGTGCGCTTCACGGACCTGACAGGAACCCCCCTGCCCGTGGATGGCAGCGGTTATCCCCTGCTGACGGTGGCCTCCGGTCAGACCCTGGGCTACCGTACGGTGGTCACCTATCCTGATTACGACGCTAATCCGGCCAACGATCCCAGCCCCCTCGTTATTGTCGTGGGCGCGGATTCGGGCAACGACGGCGAACTGCTCAGCGACGACGCCTCGACCAACACCATCTACCCGCCGCAATTGCAGTTCGGCGACGCGACCACTGCCCTGGGCACGGCCCCCACCCCTAACCCTGTGCAGAGCGTCGTGCCGGGTGCGGCTTCTGGAACGGCAACTGCCATGAACACCGACAGCAGCGCCGTGTTCCCCATGGACCTGGCCAACCTGGGTGCGTACAACGATACCTATGCCCTGACCGGCACCGTCGATGTGCCCGTGATCGCTGCCGACAGCACCGTGTCCAGCCAGACCGTCAACGTTCGCTACTTCAGCGACAACAGCGGGCAGCCGGGCACAGAACTGCCCTTCGTGACCAACGGCAACGGCACACGCACCTACACCACCGGCACGGGCATCGCCAACATGGAACTTAAAGTCTTCGCCGTCGTGGACATGCCCGCCAACGCTCAGGCCACCACGGTCAACGGCGTGACCACCAACCTGATCGTCAAGCAGCGCGCCGAAGCGGTGTACAGCACCATCGTCCGTGAGGACAACAACGACGAGATCGTCGTGGTCCAGCCCAACAACAAGGGCGTCACGCTGACCAAGACCGAACCCGGCTCGGCCCTGCCCGGCGCAACCCTGAGCTACACCATCACGGCAAAGAACAACTACAACGCGGTCCTCAAGAACTTCTACGTGACCGAGTCGAACACCAACCCCAACACCAATGTGTTCACCTGGGCGACGTTCAGCTCCGTCTCGGCCACCAAGACCTTTGCGGCAGGCACCGTGCTGTACCGCTTCAACGGCGGCACCTGGCAGACCAGCGCTCTCCCGGCGATTGCCGTGAGCGCAGTGACCAGCGTGGACGTCGGCGTGGACACCAATGCCAACGGCTCGGTGGACGGCAACGATCTGTTCCCTGCCCAGGGCGGCTTGACGCTCACCTTCCAGGTCATCATCAAGTAAACCCTCTCTATGCGCGCCCTGCCTCTGTGTGGGGCGCGCTTTTTCGTTACATGACGGTGCCGCACCGTCCATTCCCCCAACAACAGAAATTCTTTTGCCCTGTCCCCAGTTTTGATCCCACGCACATTTCCGTGCGCCGTGCCCGTTTTTCCCCGATCCCCTCTAGGAGAACCCTGTGACCCGCTCCCGCTTCATCCTTCCCGCACTGCTGCTGGGCCTGCTGCTTCCCGGTTTTGCTGGCGCACAGAGTCTGACCGCACAGGGCCTGACGCCCGCCGGCACGGTGATCACCAATCAGGCGCAGGCCGAGTTCGTGTCTCCCACCACTGGTCAGCCGACGGTGTCGCAGTCCAACGTCGTGCAGACCACCGTTTCTGCCGTGTGTGCCCTGAGCGTGACCCCCGACGGCACCGTGGCCCAGCCGGGCCAGAGCGCCTCCCTGCTGCCCGGCGAACAGGCGACGTTCGTGTACAAGGTGGTCAATGCGGGCAACGCCACTTTTACCTTCGGCGTGACAGCCCGCACCGAGGCAGGCGGCACTTCCGCCCCTGGTCTGAAACTGGTGCGTGACCTGAACGGCAACGGGAAGGCCGATGTAGGCGAGCCGGAGATCAGCAGTGTGACGCTGGACGCCGATAAGAGCGCGGACGTGCTGCTGCTGGTGGACGCGATCAGCGCCGGGGACGCCTTCGTGAATCTGGTGGCCGGGTGCGCGGGCGGCCAGAGCGACAGCAACAACGTCAGCGTGGTCCGCATCAGCCCGCCCCCCGAACTGGCCGTGAGCAAGAGCTTCTCGCCCGCGCTGCTGCGCCCCGGCAGTGAGACCACCGTGACGGTCAAAACCACCAACGGCGGCAAGGGCCAGAGCCGCGAGGTGATCCTGACTGACAACCTGACCGAGCAACTGGCGCAGGGCCTGACCTTTGTGGCAGGCAGCGCCATTGCCAGCACTGGAACGCTGGAATACACCGCCGACGGCAGCGTCTGGACCGCCGCCCCCGGAACCGTGGTGCGCGGCGTGCGCGTGCGTGTGCCCAGCCTGGCCCCCGGCGCAGACCTGACCCTGACCTTTCGTATGCGCGCCGACGCCAGCGCGGAAAACAAGATCATCCCCAACACCGCCACCGCTCTGACGGGCAAGACCACTGTGAGTGATACGGCGAAAGTCGATGTGCGCTATCTGCCCGCCGTTGCCATCGGCCCGGAAGGCAATCCCGAGGCCCCGGAAGGCAGCGCCGCAGACCGTCAGAGCAGGGCGCTGGCCGTGGTGGGCCAGCCGGTCTGCTTTGACCACACCGCAAAGAACACGGGTGACGTGAAGGACGCCTTCACCCTGAGCGTGAGCTATCCCACGGGCGGCGCGGCGGCCACTTTCGTGGGCCAGGACGGTCAGCCCCTCGTGCAGCCGATCCCCCTGGAAGCGGGCCAGAGCGCCCCCGTGCGCGTGTGCTACAGCGCCGCGCAGACGGGGCCGCTGGACGCCCTCATTACCATCAAGGGGGACCGGGGAACCAGCAATGCCACCGCAGACGCCGTGCAGAGCGTCGAGAGCGGTCTGCCCGAACTGGTCAAGTCCTACGTGGCCACCGCGAAAGATGGCGGGGCGACGGTGACCCTGCCCGCCGGGGCGACGGTGGCGGCGGGCGACACCATCACCTACCGCCTCATGGTCCGCAATCCCTACAGCCGCCCGCTGACCGGCGTGGTGGTGACCGACAAACTGACCGCCCATCTGGACTTCGTGAGCGCCACGGACGGTGGCCTCAGCGCCGGAGCAGAAGGCGCGCAGACCGTCAATTGGACGCTGGGCACGCTGGCCCCCAATGAGACGCGCGTGCTGACCGTGGTCACGTCCGTCAGCACGCGCGCGGTGGACGGCGAGGCCCTCAAGAACATCTTTCAGATGGTCAGCACCCAGACCCCGGACTCGCTGAACAGCAACGAGGTCATGACCCCGGTGTGGACCGCCAAACTGGCCGTTCTCAAGGACGTGAACGCCCCCGAGGTGACCGTGGGGGACCGCCTGACCTACAACCTGACCGTCACCAACAAATCGGCCACCACGTCCATCATCGACGCACAGATCAACGACACGCCCGCGAAGGGGCTGAGCTACATCCCCGGCAGCAGCAAGCTGGACGGCAACCCGATTGCAGACCCGCAGATCACGGGCGGCGTGCTGACCTGGGCCGTGGCGGAACTGAAGGCCGGGGTGCCGATCACGCTGGCCTACGACACACGCGTGACCCCGGACGCCCTGGGCGAACTGGTCAACACCGTGACCGTCAGCGGCGTGGGGGCCGGGGGCGTGGCCCGCGCGATTGCCAGCAACCGGGCGGTGGCCACGGTCAAGCTCAAGCTGCTGAACTTCGCGCCGCTGTCGGACATCCTGGGCCTGGTGTACGTGGACCGCAACCGCGACGGGCGCTACCAGGAAGGGCTGGACACCCCGCTGCCGCGTGCCCGCGTGCTGCTGGCCGGGGGCCGCCAGACCCTGACCGATGTGGGGGGCCGCTACAGCTTTGCCAACGTGGTGAACGGCACGCAGGCGCTGCGCCTGGACCCCCTGACCACCCCCTACCCGCCGCTGCATATGCCGCGCGACGGCGGCCTGAGCGGCACCCAGACGGTGTTCGTGAACGGCCTGACCGGTGTGGATTTCCCGCTGGCCCCGCTGGGGGGCGAGGTTTCGGCGCTGCGCCGCACCACCCTGACGGCAGGTGACGTGACGCTGGAAAAAGCCGTCTACGCCGTGGACGGCGGTTACGTGGTCACGCTGAAACTGGCCACGCCGCGCGCCCTGGAGGGCGTGGACCTCAGTGATCCGCTGCCCGCCGGGGCCACTTTGAAAGAAGGCCGCAATAGCCTGACCGCTAACCTTCCCGCAGGTGAAACGAACCTCACCTACCGCTTTGCCTGGACCGGCGAGCCGCGCGCGGCCATCACCGATCCCACGCTGAGCTGGAGGGAATGAAACCGTGAAGCGCAACCCACACCACCTGCACCGCATCGCCCTGACCCTCTCTGCCCTGCTGGCCGTGGGGGCGGGCGCGAACGCGATGGAATCCGGCACAGAAATCAGCACCAGCCTCCCCCTGACCAGCGTGGGCGACGCCCTGAGCTGGACCGTGGGTGACCAGAACCTGACGCTGGACGTGCCGGTGGGCGGCGTGGTGCGCCTGGAACTCTACAGCCCCCGTCTGGACCAGTCGGATTACCGCAGCGACGGTTATTACGGCGACGAGCAGTATGACGCCAATGCCGCACAGGTCTCCACCACCTTCAGCGTGCTGGATGCGGGCGGCAAAGTGGTGGTCACGCGCACCTTCACCCCCGGCAAACACGGCTGGGAAACGTTACTCGATCAGAACCTGCCCACAGGCCAGTACACCCTGCGCGCCGTGACGCAGGGCAACGGCAAGAACACCTTCGCCATCCGCTTGGCTGGGGTCAGCGCCGCCGTCAGCGCGGACCGCCTGACCGTCAACGTGCATTCGCAGAACTGGGTTCCAGCCATCAACGTGACCACCGACGGCGGCATGTACGCCCTGAAGATGTACGACGGAGACGGCCAGGGCGAGCTGGAAGCCCGCGTGATCGACGCGGCCACCGGCTACGCCACGACGCTGCCGATCAGCCGCAACCTGGGCGAGGTGGAATTGCCCCTGCCGCAGCGTGCCGGGAAATACGTGATCGAACTGCGCCAGCCCACAGGCGCAAAGCAGTACAGCAACGCAGTGGGCTTCAGCCTGATGCGCGCGGGCGTGCCGACGCCGATCACCCTCAGTGCGGTGGACCAGACCGGCCTGCTGCGCGTGACCGCTGAGCTGATTCTGCCCGGCGGTTCTCAGCCCACTGTGGCCGACGTGATGGTGGGCCAGCAGACCCTGACGGTGGATGGCCGCAGCGAGGGGCGGGTGGCCGCCGGAAGCTACCCCATCAGCGCCTCAGCAGTCGCGGGCGCGCAGGTCAGCGTGACCCCCAGTGTGACCGTGCCGCGCGGCGGTGTGGCCGAGGCCAGGGTGGAAGTGCGCCCGCAGGTGGCTCTGACCCTGACCAGCGACAAGCCCGAGGTCTGTGTGGGCGACACCGTGACCCTGACCGCCCGCGCCGCCACGGCTTACGGCGGAGAGTTGCCGCTGGACCTGACCCTGGACACGGCAGGCCTGACGGTGGACGGCCTGAGTAGCCTGACGGGCTTTTTCAGCGCCGCGAAACCCGGCGAGCTGCGCGTGACGGGCACGGCCACCCGCCCCGGCCCGCTGACCTTCAGCGCCACGTTTGCGCCCTGGAATCAGAGCCAGAGCTTGGGGGTCAATGTGCGGCCCGACTCTACCCCGCTGCAACTGAGCCGCGCCGCGCTGACCGACACCCCCATCGGTGGGGAGGCCACGGTCACGCTGACCCTGACGAACACGGGCGAAGTCACCGTGCCCTACACCCTGACCGACCTCCCCGGCGCGGGGCTGGAAGCGCTGGACCCCACCACCTTCAGCGGCGAATTGGCGGGCGGTGAAACAGAAACCCTGAGCTACCGCGTGCGCGTGACTGCGGCGGGAACGGCCAGTCTGAACGCCACGCTGGACACCCCCGCCTGCCCCCGTCCGCAGACTGTGACGGGCCAGTTGGTTGCAGTGCAGCTCGCCCCCGCACCCGCCCCGCTGGTCACGCCGCCCACGCCCCGGCCCACTCCTGCCGTCTCGCGCACCAGCGTTGTCAGTCTGCCCTTCGACGCCCCCGCGCAGGCCCGTGAGGTGGTCATCGCGCACGCTATTCCCGAGGGCGCGTCGTTCGTTGCGGGCAGCAGCCGTCTGGACGGGCAACCGATTGCCGATCCACGCCGGGGGGCCAGCGGCACGCTGTACTGGACGCTGCCCGGTTCGCAGAAGAACACCGTGTTGCGCGGCAGCGTCACCTACACCCTGGCCCACACGGGTGCGCTGCCCGAACTGCCCGCCCCCGCGCTGCTGGCCCGCTACGGCGGCGAGCGCAGCGAGGTGTTGCAGGGGCGGGTGGACGCCGCCGATCTGGCCGCTGCCGCCGCCCTGAGCGCTCCCGAACAGCGTGGCGAGAACGCCGGGGCCATCAAGCTGCCGCTCTCGGGCAGCGACGTGCGAATCCGTGACCGCATCGGCGTGGTGGTGGAACTGCCGGTGGGCACGCAGAGCGACCTGAGCGTGAACGGCACCGTGATCGGCGCAGACCGCATCGGCCAGACCACCGAGGATGGCCCGCGCGGCGTGACCCGTCTGGTCTACGTGGGCGTGCCCCTGAATATCGGCCCCAACGTCCTGACCTTTGCCGGGCAGAGTGTGACGGTCAACCGCGTGGGACCCACCGCGAAAGTGGAAGTTCTGCCCGAGAGCCTGGTGGCCGACGGCAGCACCCCGCTGCGGCTGAGGGTCCGGGCGCTGGACGCCTTTGGTCGCCTGTCCTCGCAGTCGTCGGTGACGCTGCGTTCCAATCTGGAGCCGCGCACCCCCGACGCCAACCCCGGTGAGGCCGAGTACCAGTTGCGCCTGACGGACGGGGAGGGCCTGCTGGAACTGCAACCCCAGGCGTCGCCCGGCACCCTGAAACTGGACCTCCTGCAAGGTGCGAACATCACCCGTCAGACCTACGCCGTCACGCCCGGCGGAGGCCGCGTGGGCGTGGGCATGGTCAGCGCCACGCTGGGCCTGGACGGCAACCTGAACCTGCAAGACGATCTGGAGGTGCAGGCCCGCGCCAGCTACGAGGGACCGCTGGCCGGGGGCAAGATCTACATCGCCGCCGATAAGGACGGCCTGCCCACCGAGCGCGATACGTTGAAGCGTTACAGCCTGTTTGGAGACAGCAGCGTGGAGAGCGTGCCGCTTCAGGGCAGTGATCCGGTGGCCGTGGAATACGATCACCCCGCCTTCCACGCGCAGTACCGCCGCGCGCCGCTGCCGATTGACGTGCTGCCGGTGGGTGAGCAGTTCACGGCCCTGAGCGCCAACACCAAAGGCAACCCGCAGGTCTCCGGCTTCGTGGCCCTGGTGCCCGAGGCCCGCGTCAAGGACGAGCGCGTTGTTCCTGAAGGCACCCGCATCCTGCGATTGAAGAACGGCGAGATCAGCCCCGGCAGCGAGACGCTGGAAGTGGTCACGCTGGAAGAAACCACCGGCAAGGAACTGGCCCGCGTCCGGCTGCTTCCCAACGTGGATTACCAGTTGGACCGCAAGACCGGCATCGTCACCCTGACCCGCGCGCTGGACCGGGTGGACGCCACGCTGAACGATGTGGTGGTGCTGGCCTCATATCGTCTGGAGAACGAGAATTCCCAGCGCAAACTGGCCTACGGCGCACAGGCCACCTATACCGGACAGAACTTTGCGGTGGGCGTGGCTGCCGTGAGTCTGGACGCCACCGTGACCTTTGGCGCACGCGCCCGCTATGCCAATGGCGACACCCGCGCTGACGGCCTGCTGGCCTACTCCGGCGGTTTGCAGGCCAGCCTGGACGCCAACACCAAACTGGGCGGCAGCGGCCTGACCGGGGGTGACCTGGGCTTCAAGGTGCGCTATCAGGACGCCGGATACGCTGGACTGGCCGCCTTCACACCGGGCCTGACGGTCAACGGCACCTACGACGCCAGGATCACCAGGACCGTGCGTGCCATCGTTGAGGCCGACTATCACCGCAATCCCGCCCCACCCTCTGCCTCCCAGACCGACAACTTCACCACGGGCGGCAACGTTTCGGCCCGCGCGGAGGTGGTGCTGTCGCCCTTCAGCGTCGGCGGCGGCCTGAAAGTCGGTTTCGGCGACCAGACGGGCATCAGCGGCATCGTCAGCGGTGGGTATCACCGCGCCCCGCTGGATGTGGACGTGGTGCATACCCAGCCCTTCAGCGGCGAGCAACTGGCCGAGACCAGGGTGGGCGTGCGCTACCGCCTGGGCAAGGTCACCCTGGGCCTGACCGACAAGTACACCTGGGGCGTGGGCCACACTGCCGGACTGACGCTGGACAGCACGCTGGGCCGCACCAACTACGCTGTGGCCTACGATCTGCCCACGGCGGGCGGCCAGGGCAACCGCGCCCGCTTCGGCGTGACCACCACCCTGCCCCTGAACGCCCGCACCACCCTGGGCCTGCGCGGCAGCGCCGTGTACGACATCGCGGGCAGCAAGACCGAGCTGGGCGCGGGCGCGGACCTGAACTACAAATCCGAGACCGTCAGCGCCACCGCCGGGACCGATCTGGTCCTGAACGATAAGGGCTTCGGCGTGGTGATCCGCGCGGGCGTGGCTGGGCAACTCACGCCTCACCTGACCCTCAGAGCGTGTTTATAAAGGTTCGACGGATGGGTCGAGGCGACGGAGCATCAGGCGAATGTTGGCGAGATAGCACCAGGAAGCGGAAGTATGGCAGCGGCCTTCATAGTCCCGGCTCAGCCGACGTGAGCGCGTCAACCACGCCAATGAGCGTTCCACCACCCAGCGACGGGGCAGCACCTGAAACCCTGTGGCCCTGTCACTGCGTTTGATGATTTCCAATGTCCAGCCCAGTGTTTCCAGCGTCCAGGTGACCAGCTTGCCCAGATAACCACCATCGGCCCAGACATGACGGAGGCGCACAAAGCGCCTCCGTGCGTA
>NZ_JNIV01000134.1 GCF_000701405.1 Deinococcus marmoris DSM 12784 | reverse complement strand
TCCCGCACCAGGACGCGATTGATCGCCTCCCATGAACCGTCAGCTTCAAAACGGCGAAAGTACGAATACACCGTCTGCCACGCTGGAAAGTCATGCGGCAGGTTTCTCCAGGCAATGCCGCCCTGCAAGACGTACATGATCGCGCACAGCACCTCGTAGAGATCGACCGTGCGTGGCCGCCCTCCTGGCTTGGCAGAGGGGAGGAGTGGTTCGAGCCGCTTAAACTGGGCTTGGGTCAGGTCCGACGAGTAAGGCTTGCGTTTCACACCTCAAGCTTGCCACCGGGTCTGACCCTTTATAAACGCGCTCTCATTCCTAGAGTAAAAAAACGACATGTGTTGCTCAGCCATTCACCGTCGATACAAAATTTCATCGGTGCAAAATTACAAAACTTTATACTTTCATCTGCTTCAAACTTTCCACTGCTGATCGGTCAGGACCTGCTCAAAGAAAGAATTGAGTTGGTCCATCACAGCGTCGAACGGCAGTGCGGAGAAACGCGTGCGGTTCAGGTACTGCTGCCAGCGCCGCGTCAGGGTTTCAGACTGCGCGAATGGTTGCGCCAGGACCACCAGCGCCACCTCCTGCCGTGTCCCCCTGGCCTCGAAGCTCCGGCGGAGCGCCTGGATCACGGTAACTGCACTGAACGACTCCCTCGAGAGGATGACGTGCAGATCGTAGAGGTCTTTCATGCGCGTGGTGGCCTCGCCGATTTCCACGAGTGCCGCGAACTTCTCGGCCAGCACCGTCTCCAGCGGGTACAGCGGGTACAGCGGTACCGGCACGCCGTGGTCGAGCAGCAGGGGCGGAAAGGTCCAGACCACCGGCGCAGGCGTGATCGCGTTGCCGAACGAGACGTCGATCTGGAGATCGGCGCGCGACGATTCCAGCCGGGCCGTGAGCCGTGCGCTGACGCCGGGGCACTTGAGGGCCTCGTTGATAGGGGAGACCCGCACCGCCGCGTCGAAGAGCAGTCCATCACCATAAGGCAAGGCCGCGATCTCGCGCAGGACCGCCCCGATCCCGTCCGGCGTGTTGGGCAGTCCCCAGGCAGCCAGATCCAGGTCCTCAGTCGGGCACGCCGCCTGATCGTAGCGGGCGAACAGGCTCAGCGCTCCTTTGAGGACGAACTGCTCGCTGTAAGCACTGGCATCCAGCCGGGCCAGCACACGCATCTGCTCTAGGTCAGTGGTCCTGGTCATGGCCCAGCACCTCCAGATCGTGGCCGAGGGTTTTCCAGACCCCCTGGTCTTTGCCCGTCGCCACCAGAGCGTGGACCGAGGCCGCTGGCTGGCGGAGGTAGTTCTTCAACCCTTCGAGGTACAGCTCCCGGCCATACTTGGAGCTGTAGCGCAGCAGATCGGTCAGCGTCTTCTCTGCCGTGTAGGTGGTCAGTGCCCAGCCCCGCACATCCTGTACCTCAAGGCCACTGCCATAGAACCTAACCCCGAAGTAAAACACTTCCAGCCTTGGGTAGTCCAGCACCGGGCGGCGGTGGTTGGCCGGGACGGCGAACTGGAGGGCGGCAGGCCGGGTGGTGGTCAGGCCGTGCAGGTGCAGTGCGCTCACCAGACAGGGCCGGGCGTACGGGAAGCGGAGTTGGACCTCAAGGAGATCGTCGAGTTCTGCCGGCACGCTCTCCAGCCCGCCGGTGTCCGTCAGCCGGTAGACCCCCCGCTGGGGACGTTCGATCACGCCGGTCCGGAGAAGCCGGGTCAGGGTAATGCCGGGGATGCCGGCGCCGGCGGCGTCCTGGGCGGTCAGGTAACCCCCCCGGCGCGCGAAGAGGTCCAGCACCCGGTCAGTCATGGGGGCGTCGTTCATAACTGTAGGAAGCTTATCAGACTACTCCTACAGTTATGAACATCGACTGTTTGCACCTCCTAGAGCCTGGTTTTTAGGCAGGGATTCCGACCCCGTAGTTAATCAGTGTTATCTATGGGGTATGGGATTAGAGCTTGATCTGTATCGCGCAGAGGTTTTTGACCGGGCCAGAACCTGGGCAGACCTCAACCCTGAAGAGAGGAGACGGAGAGGTGTCGAGGCGTGTCGAGACCTGGACGCCGAAGCGCTGTGGAGTTTGACTGAGGCGTACCTCACCCTGCACGGGGCCAGCGGAACAGAGACCAGCCCACGAACTCTAAAAGCCTACAGATGGGCGGTGAATAGATTTCTGAAGTATGCGGGGCATCAAACCGTGAACCTCCTGCGCGCGACTTCAGGAGATGGGGTGCGTTTCGTGCGGTCCGTGGAAGCTGCGGGACTGAGTGCATCCAGCACACGGGTGCAGCTCGCTGGGGTACGGCTGCTGTATTCGGCACTGCGCTGGGCTGAGGTCACACAGGCCGCCCCTTTTGCAGACGTCAAACCGGTCCGAGATCCGACGGCAGCCTGGGACAAGCGCGTTCCTTACACCCATGAAGAGGTGCAGGTGCTCGTGCTCGCCGCCGACGCCCGGATGCGCGCGCAGTTGCTGCTCTGCGCCCATGGCGGTCTGCGGGTGAGCGAAGCCCTGGATCTGCGCTGGAACGACGTGGCGATCGAGATCAAGTCCTTGACTGTCCGGCATGGCAAGGGTGGGAAGCAGCGCCGGGTAGCGATGGGGGAGAGCCTGAAGACGGCGCTGGAGGCCCTCCCCGAAGGTGATCAGGTGATCGGTGGGAGCTACCCCGCTGCGGTCGAACGCCTGCAGCGGCTCTGTACCCGCGCCGGCGTAGCTTACCGGGGCCATCACGCGCTGCGACATTACGCAGGCACTCGGTTGACACGGGAGGGAGCGAGTTTAGATGACGTCGCCCGGCACCTGGGCCACGCGGCGCTGGAAACAGCGAGAATTTATGCCAAATGGAGCGATGAAGGGCTGCGCCGGCGGATGGCGGACTGGTGAACTTCTGAGAGGTAGAAAAGCGCCGTCTCTCCAAGGGTCCAACATGGGGAACCAGCGTTTGAGATGAAACGGTGATGGAATGACCGGAGCTGTTCACCCTACCCAGCGAATATTTCAACCACGGCGAATTCCTCGCCAAAGCCCTCAGCGATTTTCATGCCATGCCTGACCTGTTCGTGGGTCATTACCGGGAGCGGTATGACCAGAGCGAACTGCCGCCGATCTGGATGGTGGCCGAGACTATGACCCTGGGCAGTTGATCGAAGCTGTTCGAGGCTTTCGCCCAGCGTGAGGACCGGTGAAGCGGCTGCTTCATCAACAGTCGTTTGCTGAAGAGGATCAGGCGGCCCTCCGCCTGACCCCCCGGTTGTCCGCCCTTCATCGCCTGACTCAGGCTCTCGATCCAGGCCACCCCTGGACCGACGAGCTCAGGGTCCTGCTGTCCGGGTGCGCGCCTGCGGAACTGGACCGCATCGGGTTTCGCCCTGGGTGGAAGATCCAGGGCGAATGGGCGTAGCCTCCATGCCGACATCACCCGAGTTTCACTGCACTGTATTTACGGCTGGACGAGATCAGCCTGCAGGGAAACTTCTCCAGCCCACCTGCTGATCTGCAGTGAATTGAGAGAGCCGTTTGGAGACGTTCCCAGGGCAGGCCAACTCTGCTCTCCCGCTGAATCTCATCCCTCTTTCAGGACGACCTCAATGTCCACTTCAGCATTCAGACTGGCCCCCACGGTGCAGTATTTCTCGTGGCTCAGGTGGGCAGCCTTCTCCACATCTTCCCGGGTGATGCCCTCGCCGGAGACGACGTGCCGCATCAGGTAGCGGTAGTACCGGGGAGGCTGATGCTCGCCGTCGCGGAAACCCGTGAGTTCCACGCGGTATTTCTGCGCCGGCGTGCGGCGCTTACGCAAAATCTCCACCACATCGCTCATGCTGCAGGCGGCAAGAGCGGCGAACACGGCGTCCATCGGCCCGACACCCAGGGGGTGTTCGGGCGTCATGTCGATGACGATCTGCTGTCCAGCGGCGTTGTGGGCCGTGTAGCGTTGCTGTCCGGCGTGATGGATGGTCATGGTCTTCTGGGTAGGTTGTGTCGGGGTCATTTCTGTTTCGTTCTCCTCAGTCGGGCACGGGGGTCCAAAGCGTCCCGGAGACCGTCACCGATCAGGTTAAAGCTCAGCACGGTCAGGGCGATCATGATGCCGGGGAAGACGGTCAACCACCACGCTCCGGGCAAGTAGCGCCGGGCGCTGCTGAGCATCTCGCCCCAGTCGCTGGTCGGCGGCTGCACACCCAGACCCAGGAAGCTCAGCCCCGCCGTGCTCAGGATGGCGCTGCCGATGCTGATGGTGGACTGCACCACCAGCGGGCTGGTCATGCTGGGCAGCAGGTGACGGAAGATGATGCGGGCGTGACCAGCACCAAGTGCGCCTGCCGCTTCCACAAAATCATTGGTCTTGACATTCATCACCTCGGCCCGGCTCAGCCGCGCGAAGACCGGGATCATGCCGACGCCGATGGCGATCACGGCATTCTTGAAGCCGGGGCCGAGCGTCCCGATAATCGCCAGCGCCAGCAGCAGGCCCGGAAAAGCCAGCAGGACGTCCATCAGCCGCATGAACAGGCGGTCCGTGGTCTTACCGAAGTACCCGGCGAGAATGCCGATGGTGGTGCCGACAGTCAGACCCAGAGCCACGGGCAGAATGCCGGCCAGCAGCGATATTCGTGCGCCATACAGCACCCGGGTCAACACACTGCGCCCGAAGGCGTCGGTCCCGAAGGGGTGCTGCGCACTGGGCGGTTTCAGGCGGTCCAGCCAGTTCTGGGCGTTCGGCGCGTCCGGGGCGAGGACCGGGGCCAGCAGCGCGGCCAGGATCAGCAGTGTCAGGAGACCCAGGCCGAAGCGGGCTGCCGGGCGCGACAGCAGGCGCGGCCAGAAGCCCTGAGCGCCCGGCAGACGCGCCGAACGCCCAGATGAAGAGGAAGCCGTGACGTCAGCCATACTGCACCCTGGGATTCAGCAGACCGTACAGCAAATCGACGGCCAGGTTGACCAGTGTGAACACGACGGCGGCGAACACCACCACGCCCTGCACCAGCGGAATATCCCGGCTGATCACGGCGTCCAGCGTGAGACGTCCCAGACCCGGCCACGCGAAGATGGACTCGGTGATGGCCGCGCCGCCCAGCAAGCTACCGAATTCCAGACCGATCACGGTCACCACCGGAATCAGGGCGTTGCGCAGCGCGTGACGCAGCACTTTCCTGGGCGGAAGCCCCTTGGCGCGGGCGGTGCGGACGTAATCCTGCGGCAGGGTCTCGAGCAGGCTGGCCCGCATCATGCGGATCTGGATGGCGAGCGTGCCGAAGGCCAGTGTCAGGGCAGGCATGACCAGGTGGGCCAGTGTGCCGCTGCCACTGGGGGGGAGCCAGCGCAGTTGCAGCGCGAACAGCAGCATGATCATGATCGCGAACCAGAAACTGGGAATGGAAATCCCCAGCAGAGAAATCGTGGTGATGACGTTGTCCCACACCGTGTCGCGCCGGACCGCCGCGATGATACCCAGCGGGATCGCCACCAGCACGGACAGGCCCAGGGCGACGGATGTGAGCTGCAACGTGTACGGAAAGCGTTGCAGAATCTCAGTCAACACCGGCGTGTCCGTTCTGAGAGACAGCAGCTTTCCAGTCACGAATTCCTGCAGAAAGCGCCCGTACTGCACCACCCACGGATCGGTAAAGCCGTACGCCTCCCGCAGTTTGTCGAGTTGCGCGGCGGACATCCCCTGGGCCTCTTCGCCCAGCAACGCCACCACCGGATCGCCCGGCACGAATTTGAGGAGCAAGAACACCAGCACCGTGACCCCGAGCAACACGGGCAACGTGCCCAACAACCGCCCCAGCACGTACTGAATCATGTGATCCTCCCGGACGGTAAAGAAAGAAATACGTTCCGAGGCTCTGCCTCGGAACGTAGAACGTGGCCTATGGACACCGGGAGGGGAGAGCCGCTCCTACAGGGACGGGCACTGGTCCCACTGCGGTCATCTCTTCCCACCTCGTCACCAGGGCCCTATTTGACTGTGGCCTTGCTGAGGTCAAGGTTGATCCAGGAATAGCGCCAGTCCTCGCCCTGCAGCCGGTTTGTCTTGGCGTAGGCGGTCAGGGGGTAGTACAGCGTCAGCCAGGGCATATCCTTCTGGATCTGCTCCTGGGCGTCCTGGTACAGGGCCAGCCGCTTGGGCTGGTCGCTGCTGCGGCGGGCGTCGAGCAGCAGCTTGTCCACCTTGACGTTCTTGTAAAACGACCAGTTGTTGACGGGGATTTCCTTGCTGCTGAACAGGGCGTACAGCGCGTAGTCGGCGTCCAGGGTGACCGTCCCCCAGCCGCTGATGAACAGCTCGGCGTGGTTGGGTTTTTGCATGTTGGTGCTGTAGGTGCCGTAGTCGGTGATCTGTACGGCTGCATTGAACCCGAGCTGCTGGAGCGAGAACTGGATGGCCTCGGCCAGCTGGCGGTTCTCGGCGCTCTCGTAGGTCGCGAGGGTGATCTTCGTGCCGGGCTTCACGCCCGCCTGGGTCAGCAGGGCTTTGGCCGCGTTCAGGTTGTAGCTGGTCGCGGGCAAGTTCTTGCCGGCTCCATACACGGTGGGGGGGATGGGCGCACTGGCCTTCACGGCGAGACCCTGACGCAGCACGTTCACGATCATGTCGCGGTCGATGGCCTGGGAGATGGCCTGCCGGACACGGGCGTTCTTGGTGACGCCGCTCTGCGTGTTGAAGCCCAGATAAGTGGTGCCCCAGCCGAGCTTCTTAAACGCGCTGAGATTCTTATCCGCGTCCAGTTCCTTGTAGCTCTCGGGTGGAACGGTGGTGATCAAATCCACCCGGCCCGTTTTCAACTCGACGATCTGGGTGCTGACATCGGGAATGATGCGGAACACCAGTTTCTGAATAGCAACCTTACCGCCCCAGTACGTGGGGTTGGCGGCGAGTTCGATCTGGTTGCCGGTATTCCACTTGCTGAACTTGAACGGGCCGGTGCCGACGGGGTTGCGGGCGAAATCCTTACCGCTGGCCTTCACGGCAGTCGGAGAGACGATGGCCGTGACTGGGTGCGTCAGGTGGGCCAGCAGGGGGGCGAACGGATCGGCGGTCACGAACTCGATGGTGTCGTCGTCGATGACCTTGATGGTCTTGATCATGTTCAGGACGTACCCGCCGGGGGCCTTGCTGTCCGGCGCGATCAACCGCTCCACACTGAATTTCACGGCGGCGGCGTTAAACGGTGTGCCGTCCTGGAACTTCACGTTCTTACGCAGCTCGAAGCGCCAGGTGGTGGCGTTGATGCGTTTCCAGCTGGTGGCCAGGCGCGGTTTGATGGAGCCGTCGTCTTCACGGGCGAGCAGGCTGTCGTAGATGTGGTTGGTGATTCCGAACGCCAGACCGCTGAAGGTCAGGTTGGGATCCAGGGTGGGCGCGTCATTCGCCGTGGCGATCGTCACGGTGCCGGACTGCGCGGAAGCAAGTGAGGCGGGAAGTAAGAAGCAGGCCAGGGCCAGTGTCAGTCTTTTCATGAGAAGAACCTCCGTCAGTGGGACGCGTTTGTCGTCAGGAACGCTGGTTTGACCAAGTCGCATGACCGCCGGAACGACACGTCATCCATCCACGATATGGCATGCGTCGTGCTCACGGCCTGTTTAGAGCGGGTTCAACTAGACTGCCCTACGAAAAGTCGGCGGGCAAGTCGTCAAACCCCAGGCACGAGACGGACCGAATTTCCGCTCCAACTGCCGTAGGCCCCGACTTCCAGCAGCCGTGTACTGGCTGCGCCGTTGGTCGGCTTCACCACAACCCGGATGGCGCTGATCTCGGCGCCGCCGAGCGTGTGTGTGCGGCGGCGGCGGTTGTCTCTCACCTGTTCCACGAGCTTCCACCACTCCGGCAGACACATTTCCAGGCGGTAGTCCTGGACCAGTTCGGGGATGACCCGCCACGGTGAGCGGTGGTGATGCAGAGTGATGAGATCTTCTTTCACGTCGTCGAAGGTGAGCATGACTTCGCCTAGAGCCACCGGTTGATCTCAGCGCAACTCGATCCACGGTTCCGGATCGGAGTACAGGCGAGCGGAGACCCAGGTGTTCGGGCCGCCGTACGGCCTGGCCCTGGGGTTGACGACATTCCCTGGACCGTAGACGGCCGGGGCGTCCGCCAGCCTCACGCACGGCGGCGTGCGGTGCAGCGGTTTCTCCGACCACACCCGGAGGAGCTGGTCGCTGACGCCCTCGTTCGGATTGCCTGAACTGGCCGCGCTGGTCCGCTGGACCCCAAGAATCCCGGCCAGCGGTTCCGGAGACAGGTGAACGCCCACGCCCTGCGCCGCGCGCACGATCAGGAAGAGGTTGCGCCGTCCCAGCCCCTTCAGGCCGAACTCCGCGCGGATCCACCCCAGCAAACACTTCCCATTGCCGCAGTGACGGCGCACCTCGCGCCGGCCTCCCTGTGTCGGCTCAGTAGGAGGTCGGTGATGCGCTGGTCAAAGGCATACGGCCCGAGCCTGACGGACGTGAGCGTCAGGAATTCCGGGTGGCGCTGGTTGAGTAGCAGGTTCCAGGACTCGGGTCCGGTGGCGCTCGGGACGCGCAGGACCAGGCTGCGCCCACTCCGGACCCATGCGTCGCCGTACGGGCGAGTCTGACCGTGGTCGCGCACGTCCACTGCGGGATCAGCCGTTTGGATGGAGCGCCCGTCCACCTCCACCTTGATCAGTTCGTAGCCGTTCATCTGCCGGGAGATCCCAGCGTAGTTCAGCACCTCCAGGGCGGCCAGCGGCGGCGTGTTCGGCCGTGGAGGTGACGAACACGCCGCCACTGTTCCAGCGGGCCTCCCCGCTGGCGGTAGTCAGACCGTCAGGCCGCGCCAGGAGCGCGCTCTGGTGCGCGAGGCAGTACGCGATCAAAGGAAAGCGCCGTCAAGCATGTTCTGGGAGAAGGCCGTGAGCTTGCGCTCGCCGTAACGGGTGCGTTGCAGTTCCAGCGGACTCAGGCCGCCCAGGGCGGGATGGGGGGCGGTGAACCGGTCGACGGTCTGCTCGCTAAACACCCGCCTACCGCGATAGTGCTGACGCACGCGCACCTGGACCACGTCGGCGCGCTGCCGGTGGTCATCCGGCGCTTCCCGAAGCTGGCCATTTACTGCACCGAGGCCACCGCCCGCATCGCCACCCTGGTCCTGGGCGACACCCTCAAGGTCACCACCATGCAAGGTCAGCTGCTGTTCTCAGCCGACGAGATGAAGAGCACCCTCGAACGGTTGCGCCCGGTGCCGTACTTCACGTGGGTCAGCGATCACGGCTTTGCCTTCACGCTGTTTCCCAGCGGCCACCTGCTCGGGGCCGCCAGCGTGCTGATCGAGAGCGGAAGCCGGGCCGTGTTCCACACCGGGGACGTGAGCAACTCGGTATGGGCGGGTTCATCGCGCAGGGTCAGCCCGCCACTGGGCGTCAGGTGGCCGCTGTACGGCACGCAAACCTCCACTGGGCCGTCGTTGTCGGCGTTGACCTAACCGTGATAAACGACGAAGGGAATGCCCGCAACGGCTGCGCCCGCCTCAGTCACCTGTCTGGGGAGAACTTTAAGCTGTTGCTCTATCAAACTGGGCAGTTCGTCCACCTGCGGGCCTGAAGCTCGAGAGAAGACGCCTGGCATATCTAAACCGGAGATCAAGAACTTCAGTACCGGACAACTTGGATTTAAGCTTCACTGGCACGCGAAAAAGCCTTTGCTCGTCGCTTGGATGACGTTTGAGAGAACGTTGTATCCATCGTGCCGCCTCCTGACAGAGCCGACAAGCGCTTGAGATCAGAAGCTGTTCTCAGCGCATTTCTTGTCCCAGACGGGATCGTTGCTCATATCAAGCTTTCTGCCGATCTGGACGACGAAAAAGTGAAGTTGTCCAGTACTGAAATCAAGAACAGATGTGCTGTTTCGGCTTAGGGTGTCATGCGAGGTGACGCTATGGAATATCGTCGATTGGGCCAATCTGGTTTGCAGGTCAGTGCGCTTTCCTTT
>NZ_JNIV01000133.1 GCF_000701405.1 Deinococcus marmoris DSM 12784 | reverse complement strand
GTTCAGCTCCCAGTCGTTTGCAGTTGGCGCAGTCGTTTTGAATGCGCCTACTCTACACTCGCCCGCTTCGCAAGTCCCCCTGCTGAGTAGTTACAGATCAAGAAAGGAAACAAATCCAACCCGTGCATTTGTCAGGTAACAAGCGTGGCGGAGTGGATGATCTTGTTTTGGATTGGCCTCTCGTCCGGTCATCTCAATTCTTCCTTACGCGCAGCCCGATCCAAAAAGTGCGGTGGCAATGGTGCCAGCAGCCAGGATGATGATGCCCCCGATAACGCCGTTTTTCAGGCTCTGGAAGGCGTTTTGCTCGCCCATCAGCTTGTTCCAGCCGAACATCACAACAACGACAGTTCCGGCAGCACCGAGCAGAACGGGTGCTGTTAATTGCGTGACCACACCGCAGACCAGAGTGGTGATCCGTGAAAAGTCCTGGGCCGCGCCAAACGAAGCAGCAAAGGCCAGAGCGAGTGCAAGCAGGGCCACCTGAACGCGAATGGTCAGGAGGGCGGACGGGACAACGAGAGGAGTCTGAAGACTCGGTGCAGGTGAAGCGGGGGCGGTCAACATTATTTCTGGCATTCCTGGTGTCCTCCTGGCAATCTATACACTTATATGATTACGCTTAAACTTTAGCACAGATTATGTTTATGGTACGATATTTTCATGACAGACAATCTATCGGAAGCGCCGCCAAAACAGGACACCGAAATGGCCTCTTCTCCTAATTCTCATACAAATGAGACATGGGACACGGTTCTTAAACAATTTCAGTCCAGGCTATCTAAAGCGGGTTTTGGGCCGGAGGATATTCCAGACCCAGAATCTCCACAGTTTCCTAAATTTCTGGTTGATCTTAGCGATAAAGATCATGGACTTTCGGCTGAAGTATCAAGAAAAATCAGAAGTTTCAAAGATCACGGCAACCTGCCACCCGCCAACGCTGCGGCAGGCCGAAATCGCAGGCGAAATGCCAAACGCTCGGCCATTATGCGGAGGGAAGGGCAGGGTTTCGTTTATGATAAGAGAAAAGCCCCTCTTTATGGGTTAGCGGCTCTGCTGTTGGGCATTGCTCCACTCATGTACTTTCTGTCGCGCCCAACAGGTCAGGCTGCTGGTGTTCAGGGGATTCCAGCATCCCAAACATCAAAACCAACCGACACAGATCCAAAGAATGTCAAGATAACGACAGGCAAGCCAGCAGATTCTGGGGCTAAGGCAACTGGTCCAATTGGCAAAGCTCCTGGCACGGCTGCTGGAGCCAAGGCTGGCGTCGGGACTGGAACGGGTGGTCCAGTCAAGCCGAAAGGCAAGGACAACTTAAAAACCTTTGCGGGTGAGCAGGGCGCTGGGGGCGCGGCTCCCAAGAACGGAGGTAACAAAGGCATCAGCATTACGCCTCCTATCGTTCCCTCCCCTCCGGTGTCCAGCTCGCGCCCGCCTGCGAATAACCCGCCTCCCGTCAGTGACGTGTACCGCCCCGTCGCCGCGAGTCCCAAACAGGGTTTTGGGAACACCATCCCTGTTCAACAGGCAGCACCACAGCCCGCCCCAATCGCCTATGAACCCCCTCCAGCACCTCTCTATGTGCCAGAGGAATCCGCCCCCATTGCTCCGACATCTGTGACGGCTGAGACAGCTCCATTCGCTGCGGAAGCTGCGCCTCAACCTGCGGCGAAGTCGGCCCCACAAGTTGCTGCACCGATTCCGGCCACCAATCAGAATGCGTCGTCATTCGGTTCAGACATCAATCAATCTGCGCCGTCAGGCAACACAGCACAGACGGCCTACACGCCTCCTGCACGTCGGGCGTCCAGCGGACTGATTTACGAGCGTCAGCGTCCAGAGACGCCCCAGGGGTCAACCGAACCGGCAACAATCGCGGCGGCCTCAGCTCCAGCAGAAAGCGCGGCCCCGTCTACGGGTGACGGGATGACCTTTGGAGGAATGGGAACATCAGCATCAGGGGGCGGTGACGTGGTTGCACAAAACACGGTTCCGGCTGAAACGCCCTTCGGTGGGACGGCCACCAATGCGGCCTCCAAGCTGGGTGCGCTGGGACCGTACAGGAATCTCCAGCAGGTGCCGGTGCGTCTGGTGACGGCGGTGTACGCCCTGACGGGCGGCTCGGTCCCGGTGGTGGTGGTCACGGCGGACGGCGGCTCCTTTGTCGGGGTCGGCACGATCAACGGTCAACTGGCCCGCGTGGACATGGCCTTCCGGCGCTACATCGACGCGGGCGGTCAGGTCTTTGAGATTGACGCCCTGGCGTACTCGGTGGAAGGCCTGAATCTAACTCAGGGTGTTCCGGCGCGCATTGAGCCGATTGCCCCCACGCTGGCCCTCGACGCGGCCCAGAACGGTGCAAACGCCCTGCAAGGGGCGGTCCAGTCGGCCCTGACTGCGAACGCTGGCAGTGGCCCCAAGATTGCGATTGGTGACGGGGCGGCGATTGCCTCCAATGCCCTGCCCCCGCTGTGGCAGATTCTGGCGGGCGGCGTTGGTGAGACCTTCGCACTTCCCAAGGCCACCCAATCCATTTCGCGGGCGGCCAAGGTGGACAGCAACACCCAGCTCACGCTGATTGTCGGCATTGGAGCGGGGCAGTAATGGTCATCCCGGCTGAATACGGCGTGTTGACGGTGGGCCTGTGGCTGGCCGTGGCCGCTGCGGTGGGAACCTACGCGCTGATCCACATGATTCGCCGTCAGACCGTTCCTATGACACTTATGGTTGTTACAGCGAGCATGGCTCTGGGCGGCATTGCATTTTTCCCTGGTACTTACATGGATCAACCCATTGTCAATATTTTAAAGCTATTCACGGTCTTCATCGTCTTTGATTTGATCGCAGTGAGCCTGGTATTGAGGTTCAGAAAAACACCAGTCACGGTATAGGAGTCAATATTCAGCAGGTAGGGCGTATGCCCTACCTGCTGAATCCTTTTACTGCGAGAACAAGTGGTTTTGTTCAACCATACGAAACCCGAATATTCCAGTCCGGGTCAACTGAATACGCTTTGCAGGTCAGTACGGTTTGGCAATTTGCCAGTATTGGGTCAGCAGGCCCGTCATGGCGGTCGCGTTCTTCGGGTCGGTGATGATCTGGTAACTGGTCTTGGTCGGAATGATAATCGGCCCGCCCTGCACGACGATCAGGCTGTTCGTGAAGTTCGCGGGCATGGTGTAGACGGCTGCGCCCAAGGCCTTGAGGGGCTTCATATTCTGCACGAACTTGGGCGAGGTCATCACTCGCACTTTGATGGTTCGCTGCTGGGCCAGTTGCAGGATGCCCCGCTGGAACTCGCCGCTGCCAAACGTCACGCCGTACAGGTCCACGTTGCCCCTCAGCAGTCCGAGGACCGCTTTGGTGTCGGTGGTGGTGGTGATGGGGGTCTGTGCCTGAGCGCCAGCGGTGGCCGCCAGCAGCAAGGCAAGAATGGACAGGGTTTTCATGCGCGCTCCTTCAGAACGGGTAATCGATCAGGGGTGCGCCGCTGACGCGAGGCACTTCGTAGCCTTCCGGGACGCTGTGCCAGGTGAAGCGCGTTTGGACTCCGGCGTAGGGCAGGCCCAGGGCAAACTCTTTAATCAATACGGGGGCAGGGACTGGCAAGACAACCGGGGGAATCTGAACCTGGACATTGTTGCCGACGGCCATGTAGATCATCTGGCGCAGGGGCTTGGCCGCCACAGCTTCGGGAAGCAGCTTGACGGTGGGCCGCGTCCACGCTGAAAAAATATTGGTGTAGCCGAACCGTTCATAGACGGGCAATGGCTGCTGCGGGAAGGTGCGCTTGAACTCTTCCAACTTCCAGACGCCGGGCGGATTGGGGGTTGCCAGCACGTCGGTCAGGGTGGGCAGCGTGTGAACCCGGAGGGGCAACGTGATCGCGTTCCCGGT
The DNA here is from genome assembly GCF_000701405.1 of Deinococcus marmoris DSM 12784. Taxonomy (GTDB): domain Bacteria; phylum Deinococcota; class Deinococci; order Deinococcales; family Deinococcaceae; genus Deinococcus; species Deinococcus marmoris. The sequence goes on along the minus strand of NZ_JNIV01000133.1, from coordinate 6,122 downwards.
CAAGCCCTGGGCGTAGTAGACCGGGGCGGTGGCCGCGAACACACCGCCCAACTTGGTTCCGGCGTCCCTACCCTTCTGGGCCAGGGTCAGCAAGTCAGGCTTGAGGGTCTGCGTGGGGGCCACTAGCGCCCCCGTGAGCATGGTGTCCCACAGCAGGGGGTAAAACTTCGCGGTGGGTTTGATGGCCTCCAGAATGTCTTTCTGATAGTCGGCCTGATAGTCCTTCTCGGCGGTGAGGGTTGCGGCCTTGACCCGGTTGACGGCCTCGTCATACCGGAAGGCAATCGGCCTGGGCGCAAGCGGATTTAAGGTCTCCTGATCGCCCTCAACGCAAAAGAGTTTTGCTGTTCCCAGGTAAAAACAGGTGCCGGGGAGATACATCAATGTGAGGTCTAATTTTGATCCAGCACAGTAATCCGTATTCGGGACGTTCGGCAGGATGGAATAGGTGTCCATACCCAACTTGTCTTTAATATCCTGTTGAGGGATTTTCCCAGCCAGCTCTTTAGGATACATTGAATTTTCAGTATTGATCACAAACTCTGGTTTGGCTGCTTCTTGATTCTGCCCAAAGTCTATGGTGCAGTGCGAGAGATTCATAAAAGGGCTGTTGAGATTGAGCATCGCCCGCCAGTAATAGCGGTCCTCAAAACGCTGCCATGCCTGCCGCATGTCCTGACCGACACGAAGCGTTTCATCACTGAAGCTGTACGGCACATGGTACTGGTACTTGCCGCAGCCCGCTTTGTCCCTGTCGTTCCTGGCCTTTGCCGCACACGCCTTGTGCTGCTTGAACTTCTGGACGCTGATGAACGAGGCGTGCGGAACGGGCCGGATGCTGGACGTATCGTAAATATTCTGACGGTCATACTTCGGGGCTTTCTCAGTTGGCGCGGCTGTGGCGTGGCCCGCCAGCAGCAGACCCACAAGGACAAGCGGCCATTTCATTTGAGGATGACTCCCACGTACTTGCGCGCCGTGGCCTTAGTGGCGGTGTCGGCCTCGATGACCACGAACATCAGGACTTTCGGCCCGGTCAGCCCAAGCACGCGCTGGGGCACTTCTACCATTCCCTTGAATGGAGCGGCAGCGCCGACAGGAAAGTACCCTTTGACGATGCTGAGATCGCCCACAGGCACGTTTTTGACGCGCAGGGAAGTCTGAGCCGTGTCCAGGGTGTAGGTCTTGCCTGCGGCGGCCCCATTCACGGCCAGGGTGTACCGGAGCGCCAAGACGCTCGGCGTCCTGGCCTGGCCTTCCAAGTTCACGGTCAGGGTCAGTGCGCCATTGGTCCCGACAAATGAGGTGGGCTTGACCGTGGCAGGTGCCGCCTTGACCACCGGGGCCGAGACTGGCCGGGCTGGAACTGTGAGCGGCTTGACCACTGGGGCTAGTGGCTTGACAGCTACAGGGGGTTTGACCACGGGAGCTGGGGGCTTCGCTGTTGGGGCTGGTGGCTTGGCCGCTTGCACAGGTGGTTTGGCGGCGGTAGCCGGGGCGGGCTTAGGTGCTGGGTTCTTGATGGTGTAGGACAAAACACCGTTGGCCTTGTCCGTGAGATCCACCAGCACTTTTAGGATGACCGGGGAAAGGTTCGGATTCGCTGCGCCCTCCCCTGATGCTGATTTCTCCGCCTTCTCCTCGGCAGGCGTCAGCAGGCGGAAGTTGACCGTCGCCGTTCCACCAGCTTGAAGCGCGTCGATATAAATAACCCGCCCGTCGTACTTATCAATACTCGCCAGCACTGCGTCCTGCTTGCTGGCATTGATGCCAATGCTCTGCACTCTGGAAGGAAAAACGAGAACAATTTGATACTCCGTGCTGGCGATCATTTTGACGGCGTTGTTTCCCGTCAACTGATTGACTGTGTAAATGGTTTGCAGGCCCGTCTTGAGAACTGGAGTGTTCCCCGGTGGTGCTGATGTGACGCTGCTCTTGGTGGGACTGGGCGGCTTGCTGGGTGCCGTTGCCTGCGCCACCAGGGGTGATCTAGACGCTAAAGGCAACCGCACAGACGCTGCCCCCTGGCTGTGACCGAGCGCAATGGCCAGGGCCAGGACAGTCCAGTTCAATGTTTTTATCATAAGCATATTTTGCCACGGGTATTCTGAGTTGAATTTGGCCCTATCTATCTATTAAGCTCAAAATACTCCCTGATCTATGTCATCGTCTTGATTTCCAGTTTTAAGGTCTAGATCTTTTTCGGGGGATACAACAGGGACTGACGCTGTTTGAGAAGATGCAGGCGCAACTGGAGGTGGTGTGGCGGCCCCATCGGCTGTAGGCGCGTCAGCAGGGGAGAATCCAGCCGTCTCCCCTGCTTGGTTGGAAAGGACTGCGGGAACCGGTGGCGTCGCCAGCTCTGGACCTGTCCTGGCCTCATCGGGGACTTCGCGGTTGGGGGCCGTCGCCGGAGGCACCTCGGCGGCGGCTCTCTGCCCTTCCGGGGCGCGGTCCGCACGGGGTGGGACCATTGGGGCAGGGGTGGAGGTGGGTTGAGCCTGGGCGCTGGACTGGTCTTGGGCGCTGGGTTGTGCCTGGGCCGCCTCGGCGGTGACCTCTGGCCCTGCTTCCGGTTCTGCCTCCAGCTCCAGGTCTGGCCGCTCGCCGGGCCTGGGCGCGGGGCACTGCTGAGCGCGCCCGTGTTCTGCGAACCGCCATGGCTCCAGCCTGTGGGCCAGGATGGGCGGAAAATCGTTGCACAAAATGATGCTCTTCCCGGCACCCAGCATGGCAAACTCACTCGCGGAGATCAGCTCGCGCTCGGTCATGCGGACTTCGGTGTTCAGCTCCTTACCGTGTTCTTCCTTGGACTGTCCCCGGTCCTCCATCATGTATTTGCCGCAGGACGCAGAGACAAACGAGGACGTGCCCTCCCTGTCGTCGTCTGACCGGTCCACAGCGGGCAGAAAGACCTTCGTATGCGCGTTCTCCATAATCACGGTCCGGCCTTCCTTGCCCCAGATGTCGCCGAGCTGGGCCAGGGACTGAATGTAGATGCACAGGTAGATGCCGCGTCCGGCCACTGTTCCCGCGTACTCGGCAAGCAGGTTGGGCGTGGCCCTGAACGCCTCGTCAAAGACGGTCAGGATCTTCTGACCTTCCAGGCTGGGATTCAGGTCATAGCGGCGCATGATGGAACGGAAGATGGCGTCAATGACCAGATTGAACAGGGCGAGATTCAGGGTCAGTTCGGACTCACGGAACACCAGATACACCGTCGTCGGCCTGTCCACGATGTCGGCGGCCATGAAATCACTGCCCCCCGTCATGTGTTTGACGCCTGGAGTGATCAGGAAGCTCGCCGCCGTCCTGAGCCGCTGCCAGGAGTTGTTCAGGAAGCGGTCACCCTCCGCCTCATCCCAGTCCATCTGGTCCGGGTCTTTCCCCAGAAATGAGTTCAGCCACCGGGTCACCTGTGGATCATGCAAGGCCTGGAGTCTGAGGGCCGTCCCCTTGAGACCATGTGGCTGGTAGATCATCGAATCCAGAAACGAGACGGTGGGGACGCCTGAGACTTTGGCCGCCTTGATGAGCGCCGCGAGCGCCGCGCTCGCACGCTGGGCGAAAATGGCGTTCGCGCCGTCCTTGTCTGGCTGCATGAACCCGATGGCCGCGCTGAAGATCTGCTCATCGGTCTCCAGCTCTCCAAAAGGATCAAATTGATGGCTGCTTTCCCCACCCGACGGGTTGAGAATAAACACGTCCTGGCCCAGCACGTCGCGGCGATAACCGGCGGTCTGCTCGGCGATCTCGCCTTTGATGTCCACGACGATGGCTGAACCTTCCCAGTTGTACAGGTTGCTGGCAATGCTCAGACCCTTTCCGCTCCGGCTGGGGCCAACCCACAGAAAATGTCCCAGTTCATTTTTCCCAGCGGTGCCAGGGCGGACCACCAGGGGCTGCTTGTAAGCGAAGCCCACCATCACGCCGTCTCCTTCAAACACCCCTCTGGTCAGCGGCGCAATTTCAGCTTTATTGGCGAAATGGGCGGTGTGTCTGACCTGGGGCCGACTGTCCTTGAATAGATAAACAAGCCCGCTTCCCACCAGGAAGAACGCGGCAGCAAAAACGCCCTGGCCCAGCATCGTGAAGAAGACGGTGACCCAGAAGACCAGCAGGGCCAGAACCCACCGCATCATAAAAAGTTTGTAATTGACGATCACAGCACGCCGCCAGGAGGCCGGGGGGAGCGCTGACGCGACTCCTCCACCTTGACCGAATTCACCCGCATATCACGGTTGGCCATGACCTCGGGACGCCAGTACAAACCGAATGAAGCGCTGAACAGTCCAAAGATCACCCCTGAGATCAAGGCGCTCTTGACCATCAGCGGAGCGGTCCAGGACAACCACAGGCCACTCCGGCAAGCCTCAGCGTTCAAGCAGGCCATCCAGAACTGAAAGCCAGTCCCCTTCTGGGCCGCCTCGTGCTGCCCACTGTAAACACTGATGTACTGGGCGACCACGCGCTCGAAGTCCGGGCGAACGCTCTTCATCATCAGGAACAGAAAAACCAGCGTTGCCAACACGCCCAGCCACTTGGTCAGCATGGGTCTCATATCAAGATAGATCGACTGAAATCTCACTCTTATCGCCTCCAACAGCTAGCTTCCAAATTGGATGTCAACCGTCCTCTTTTTCTGAGGACCGCCGCTTTCTGTCTCCCGTTCAGCCTGTCTGCCCCCTGCCTTGCCAGACAGGTTCGTTTCACCCTCATAGTCCTGCTTGATCGACATGGTCCTCGCCGCGTAAGTGACCTGTTCCTGTTCCTCGTCACCCACAGCTCTGAGCTGTCCAATGGCCTCAACAGTGAATCGTTGGCTGGTGGGGATGAGAACGTGGGCATGGGGATACTCCGTGTGTCCCTGCTGCCCGGCATGGACCACAAGCATGTAGTTGTCGATGTTGTTCCTCTCAAGAACACTCCGCGCCCAGCGCTCCGTCTCCTGAGCGGTCATCTCGACGTTGCCGCTGCTCATCACCACCCGGTACAGATGATCTCCATTCGACTGCTCCAACCGCTTTTCCAGTTCGCGCCTGCCCTGTTCTCCATCGTCAGAAAGTCGGAAACGGCCATCTTGCGTGATCACCTCCCGGTCTCCCGGCTCGGCTTCCAGGGTGGGCCGCCGGGTAAAGTAATCAATACTTTTCATTCCGATCCTGGCCTTCACTGCGCCCTGACTGGCCGTCTTGAAATTCATTTTGATGATGGTGGCGATGACTCTTCCTCCTCCATTTCCGCTTGGTTGATCAACGGATCGTCCACGAGCAAACGTCTCCAGTTTCCAAAGCCCTTGATGTCCTCTCGCAGTTCCTTATACGTACTGTCCCAGTTGCGCCGCTCAAGCTCACGCACCCGCTCCCGGTCAAGCTGGGGCGGCAGGATCAAACTGGCCTGAACCATCCGTCGGGCCGTTCCCGCTTCCATGTAACTTCTGATCATCATTTCCATCAGATTTTCCATCATCTGATTGATTTCCTGACGCACCGCAGAGCGAATATGCGGAGCAAGAAGCTGGTCTGAAGTGCCTTTGTAGTCGTAGATAAAAGCCTGCTCTAATAAATCACCGGCATAGGCATACACCGATAGATTTTCCTCATCACACTTCTGCTTGATTCGCCTGGCTGTCTCTCCACTCACCCGCACTTGCAGCTTGACTAATTTTTCTGCTATAAAACCTCCAGTATTTCAACTTTGTTTTTTATTTATTTCTCTTGTTCTCTCTGGGTAGGAGCGGAATACGAATTAGACTGGAAAAAAGCTGTCCCAGCAGGTGAATTTGGCAATCCTGATTCTGACTCCTTATCCTGCCCACTTTGCCGAGACCCCACCCGCCGCCTGCCGCCGCCCCCGCACCCCATCAGCCAAACCGGAGCAAAGAATAAATCGGTGACAAAATCCGTTTTACCACTGTAGCAGTTAAGGAAAGCATTGCCAAAGTCAAGATTCATTTGACCACGCGCTTGCCTCCATCCGAAGAAAACTGAGGCACAAAAAAACCCCCGTACATTGGGGGTTCCTCTGCCTAAGAGCGCGTTTATAAAGGGTCAGACCCGGTGGCAAGCTTGAGGTGTGAAACGCAAGCCTTACTCGTCGGACCTGACCCAAGCCCAGTTTAA
>NZ_JNIV01000132.1 GCF_000701405.1 Deinococcus marmoris DSM 12784 | reverse complement strand
CCATGAGCAGAACGAACCCTGAACCGAGTGCGCCCAGCCGCACGAGGAGTTCCGGTACGCTCTATTGGAGCGTATTCCACGGGAGGGCCTTTTGAAACCATCGGCGGAAGGTACGTTCGTGGAGTCCGCTGTAACGGCTGAGATTCAGGGCATTGATTCGGCCAGGAATGGCCTGCCACACCGGCATCAGGTGGAGGAAAAAACGCTGTTGGGCAGCGGGGAGATTGAGCAGGGTGAGCAGCACAGGTAAAATAGTCATTGGGTCTCCTTGGGTGTGGGCTTGAGAACCTCACCCTACCGGAGACCCGTTTTTTGGGCCACCCCTACTTTTCGTCAAAACTGTCCGAACCATTGCTCATACGGATTCCGTTTGTTTCGTGTCGGAATCGGGACAGCGCCAATTCCTACACTCCACGTCCGGCACCCGTTTTATCTTTCTCGCCTCACTCGGATTTCCAGGTGTTTTCAACACCTTTCAATCGGAGTCCATATCAGTTCACCAGTTCCACGAAATCGTCGTCGTCGGCGTCGTGGGCCAGGGGCAGAGAAAAGGTGAAGGTGGCCCCGTGGCCGCGTTCGGACTGCACGCCGATCTGCCCGCCGTGTTCCTCCACGGCCAGTTTGCAGAAGGCCAGACCCATGCCGGTGTCGAAGCGCCCGTGCAGGGTAAGGCGCGACTGCTCGAAGGCGGCGAACAGGTTGGGAATGTCGTCGGCAGGAATGCCCTCGCCGTCATCCTGCACGCTGATCTGCACGGCGTCCTTGACCGAACGCACCATGATAGCGATGTGGCCCCCGCCCGTGGTGTGTTTCATGGCGTTGCTGATCAGGTTGGCCATGACCCGGCGCAGGATTTCGGGGTCCGCGCTGGCCGGGCTGAGGTTGCTTTCCACATCTGTGCGCATCACGCGGTCACGCAGGCCGGTGCCCACGTCGCCGCAGGCCAGGGCCATGACCTCTGCGAACATCGGCGAGAACATCAGCTCGCGGCGCAGATTCATCTTGCCTGCCTGGATCTTGCGGATGTCGAGCATGTTGACGGCCAGATGCAGCAGGTGCTGGGTCTCGTCGCGGGCCACCTTCAGCAGTTCGCGGGAGTCGTCGGGGACGCGGGCGTCGTCCTGCACGATTTCCAGCAGGCCCATCACGGCGGCAATCGGGTTCTTGAGGTCATGCACCAGCATGTGGATCAACTGGTCCCGCACCTTTTCCTCGTGTTCCCAGTCGTCGCTGCGGCGTTGCAGAGCGGCCACCCGGCCATGCAGATCGTGGTGCTGCCGCGCGCGCCTCAGCATGTTGCCCACCTGCAAGGCCAGCGCGTCGGGGGCGGTGCTGTCGCTGATCAGCGCGTCGGCCCCGGCAGACAGCAGCGCGCCCAGGCCACGGGTACCCACGGCCAGCCACTGGGTTCCGGCCAGTTCGGCGCGCTGGCGCAGCATGGGCAGCACCTGGGCCAGCGGCACGCCCGGCAGATCGGCGTACAGCAGCGCCACGGCGGGCGGCTGGACATGGGCCTCGCGCAGCAGGGTCTCGGCGTCACTGACATGCACCACCGAGACCTGCCTCAGCAGGGGCGCGAGCTGCGCGGCGCGGGCACGGTCTGCGGAAACCACAAAAACGGTCTGGGTATCGGGGCTGGACATGATCTGATGAGGAGTGTACCCCGTGGCCCACTTTTTTCGGGAGCAACGGCTACAGCCTCACGGGCAGCCCCCGGAAGTGAAGAAGGTTGACATGCGGGTCAGGGCGTCATGAGCTGACGGGCGGCTGTCTCCAGATCACCGCTGCCCGCCAGACTGCTGCCCACCAGCACGGCGTCAGCGAGTCCGCGAACCTGCGCGATCTCCTGCGGGGTGCGGTAACCGCTTTCCGCCACCAGCACGCCCGCAAAGCCGCGCTGCCGGGCCAGCCGGATCAGGCGCGGACTGACCGCCAGATCAATCTCCAGCGTCTTCAGATCGCGGTTGTTCACGCCGATGATGCGCGCTCCAGCCTGCATTGCCACCTCCAGCTCGGCCTCGTCGTGGACTTCCACCAGCGCGTCCAGACCCAGGTGGTGGGCCATATCCAGATAAGCGCCCGTGGCCTCGCCCAGCACGCTGACCATCAGCAGCGCCGCCGAGGCATTCCACTCGGCGGCCTCACGCAGCATGGCGGGATGGACCACGAAATCCTTTCGCAGCACGGGCAACCCCACTGCGCCGATCACGTCATGCAGGGCCTGTGGATTGCCGTCGAAGTGGCGGGGTTCGGTCAGGACGCTGATGGCCGCCGCACCCCCTGTCTCGTAGGCCCGCGCCGCTTCTGCTGGGTCAAGTGGAGCAATCGCGCCCTGGCTGGGGCTGGCGCGTTTGACCTCAGCGATTAAAGCCAGATTCGGGCCGCTCAGAGCCGCTTCAAGACGGCGGGCGGCGGGGCGCGCGGGACCGAGATCGGGGCTGGCCTCCCGGTAGTCCCCGGACCGCTCCTGCACGATGCGGCCAAGAACGCCGGGCACGCGGCTCAGATCAAGAAGAGGCAGGCCATTCACGCGCTGGAGTATACGGGGAGCAGGCGGCCCACGGGGTCGGGCGCGTGTTAGCCTGACGCCCATATGAGTGCTGCTTCCGGCTCCCCCTCCCCTTCCAGCCTCGCTCCTGGCCCCGGCCCGGTGCAGATCACGAGTGAGCAGATTCAGGCCCGCGTCACCGAGCTGGCCGCCCGCATCCGCCACGACTACGCGGGCCGCGAGCCACACCTGATCTGCGTCCTCAACGGCGCGTTCATGTTCCACGCCGATCTGGTCCGCGCGCTGGACATGCCCTGCACCATGGACTTCTTGCAGGCCAGCAGTTACGGCAACGCCAAGCAGAGCAGCGGCGAGGTCCGGCTGGTCAAGGACTTGCAGTTCCCGATCAGTGACCGCCACGTCATTCTGGTAGAAGACATCGTGGACACCGGCATCACCATGAATTACCTGCTGCACTATCTGGAAGGACGTGGCCCCGCCACCATCAAGATCGCCGCCCTGCTGAGCAAACCCAGCCGCCGCAAGGTGGAGGTTCCGGTGGAATACCTGGGCTTTACCATCCCCGACGCCTTCGTGTACGGCTACGGTCTGGACAGATCGCAATATGACCGCAATCTGCCGTTTATTACCAGTCAGGAGTAAAGCAGGAGAGGTGTGTACAGGCGGTTCCGGGATTGCCATGCCCGCTTGACCCCTCTGCTTCGCAGCTCTACGAGTCCGGCCCTTCGGGCCACTTCCCCTTAGAAGGGAGGCAAGAGTCGCAGCATTGCCCTACCAGTCGCGTTTCTCGGCTCCCTTTTGAGGGGAGCTGGCTGCGAAGCAGACTGAGGGGTTTCTCTTCGCCTTCTGGCTCAACAAATGTTGCCCCCAATCATCCAGTTCCCTCCCCTGTCTGAGCCTTCCCGCCCCCACCCCGGCCTCCAGCGCTACCCTGTAGCCATGACCGACACCGCCAAGAAGGCCAAGCTCAACTGGAACTCTCACCATGTCACGCAGGGCGACGAGCGCGCCCCCAACCGGGCCATGCTGCGGGCGGTGGGCTTTACCGACGGCGATTTCGAGAAGCCGATCATCGGCGTGGCGCACGCGCAGAGCAACATCACGCCGTGCAACAACGGGCTGGGCGAACTGGCCGGGCATATCACTGACGCCATCACGGAAGGTGGAGGCATGCCCCAGGTCTACGGCACCATCACCGTATCGGACGGCATCAGCATGGGCACCGAGGGCATGAAGTGCAGTCTGGTCAGCCGAGAGGTGATCGCCGACAGCATCGAAACCGTGTCGCGCGGCCAGTCGCACGACGGCGTGATCGTGGTGGGCGGCTGCGACAAGAACATGCCAGGGGCCATGATCGGCATCGCGCGGCTGAACATCCCGGCCATCTTCGTGTACGGCGGCACCATCAAGCCCGGCCATTACAACGGCCAGGACCTCACGATTGTCAGCGTGTTCGAGGCGGTGGGGGCCTTCGGCGCGGGCAAGATCAGCCGTGAGGAGTTCACGCAGATCGAGAAGAAAGCCTGCCCCGGCAACGGCTCCTGCGGCGGCATGTACACCGCCAACACCATGAGCAGCGCCTTTGAAGCGATGGGCATGAGCCTGCCGTTCTCCAGCACCATGAGCGCGGTGGACGCCGAGAAAGCCACCTCCAGCGCCGACAGCGCCCGCGCCCTGCTGAAGCTGATTGAAAACGATATCCGCCCACTGGATATCCTGACCAAGAAAGCCTTCGAGAACGCCATTACCGTGATCATGGCCGTGGGCGGCAGCACCAACGCCGTGCTGCACCTGATGGCGATTGCCCACGCCTGCGACATCGACCTGACGCTTGCGGACTTCGAGCGCATCCGTGAGGCCACCCCCGTCTTCTGCGACCTGAAACCCAGCGGCAAATATGTTGCCACCGACCTGCATGAGGTGGGCGGCATTCCGCGCGTGATGAAGATGCTGCTCAAGGAGGGTCTGCTGCACGGCGACTGCCTGACCGTAACCGGTAAGACGATTGCCGAGAATCTGGAGCAGGAGCAGGATACGCCCGACGCCGGACAGGACGTGATTCGCCCCTACGCCGAGCCGCTGTACACGCAGGGCCACCTCGCCATCCTGCGCGGCAACCTGGCCCCGGAGGGCAGCGTCGCCAAGATCAGCGGCCTGAAGAGCATCAAGATCACCGGCCCAGCGCGCGTCTTTGAATCTGAGGAGGAATCAATGCACGCCATCATGGACAACCAGATCAACCCCGGCGACGTGCTGGTGATCCGCTACGAGGGACCGAAGGGCGGCCCCGGCATGCGCGAGATGCTCTCCCCTACTTCCGCCATCATCGGCAAGGGCCTGGGCGACAGCGTGGGCCTGATCACCGACGGGCGGTTCTCGGGCGGCACCTTCGGGCTGGTGGTGGGCCACGTCGCCCCCGAAGCGTATGTGGGCGGTCCGATTGCCCTGATTCACGAGGGCGACACGATTGAGCTGAACGCCGAGACGTGCGAACTGACGCTGCATGTGGATGACGCCGAGATCGAGCGCCGCCGTACCGAGTGGGTACAGCCGGAACCCCGTTACAAGCGCGGCGTGCTGGCGAAATACGCCAAGCTGGTGAGCAGCGCGGCGGTGGGGGCTTACACGGACTGATTGAGGAAAGTTCGGAATTGAGCCGTCTGCCGTTGGGGTAGGCGGTTCTTTTTGTTCGGCTAAAGTTGGCTATGACCGTTCCCGATTTTCAGACATTGATGCGCCCCTTGCTGGAGAGCCTGCAAGACGGTCAGACCCATTCAATGCAGGAGGTATCGGCGGCACTCGCGGAGCAATTTCAGCTCACCGAAGTTGATCTTCAGGAAATGCTTCCCAGCGGCAGACAGGCCACTTTTGCCAATCGGGTCGGCTGGGCAAAAACCTACCTTGCAAAAGCGCAGGTGGTGGAAACGGTGGTTCGCGGGACGGTGAGGCTCACAGCGCGCGGGCGCGAACTTCTGGGCCGCGTGCCGGGCCGAATCACACAGAACGATCTCAAGGTTTACCCGGAGTTTCAGGCATTCAAAGAAACCCGCCGCAGTGGTCCAACCGCCCAGCCCCAATCAAATGCTGCCGACATTCAGCACATAGACATTTCGCCGGATGAACAACTGGACACCCTGTATGCCGAACTCAGCGCCGCCCTTGCCGATGAACTTCTGACCCAGGTACGCGCCCTGACGCCGCAGCAGTTTGAGATTCTGGTGGTGCAATTGCTGGTGGCGATGGGCTACGGCGGCAGCGTGCGCGACGCCGGGCAAGCGCTGGGGCGCAGTGGCGACAACGGGATTGACGGCGTGGTCAAGCAAGACCCACTGGGACTGGACAAGGTGTATGTGCAGGCCAAACAGTGGGCCAGTAATGTGGGCAGCCAGGAGGTACGGAATTTCTCTGGCAGCCTGACCTACCACAAGGCGTCCAAGGGCGTGTTGATCACCACCGCAGGCTTCAGCTCAAGCGCCACGGATACGGCCCGGCAATCGGCAACATCATTCTGATCGGCGGCGACACGCTGGCTGACTTGATGATCCAGTACGGCGTGGGCGTGATCACCCGCAGCACGTATCTGGTCAAGAAAATAGACAGCGACTTCTTTGAAGGGATTTGACGTTGCCCCACTCTGCTCCCCCGCCGCGCCGATGATCTGACAGCCTGCGTGGAGCTGTGGCAGTACCGGGCAGCCACGCGCGATACGTCGGGCAAGCCACTGACCTGGCAGGACATGTGGACGCGGCTCTTTGCCTCTAGAATCCACCGCCCAGCGCCTGACCGTTGATGGTGGCCTCGCCCCCTCCGAAAGCCAGGTTGCTGACCAGATCGTTGCCCTGGCGTTCCAGATAGCCCATGTCGATCAGGGATTGAACGCCAGCGGCGGCGTCGGGGGACAGCTCACCCAGCAACTCACGCAGCGCAGGCTCGGCGGCCTTGAGCTGCGCCTGCACCCTGACCATGCCCAGCGCCATCGCGGGGCTGGACGCGAGCATCTGAGCGGTCTCGGCGTCCAGTTCACCCGCTCCGGGCAGTTCGGCCTTACCCGTCAGCACGATGTCGCCGCCCGTCTGCGTGAGGCTCAGGCGGTCAATGGCGAACACTGGCCCGGCCCGCAGCAGGGCCAGCGCGTCCTCGGTCAGGGCCTTTTTCTGCGTCTCGCTCAGGTCCGCCGCGTCGGGATCGTCCTGGAGTTGCTGGCCCAGGGTTTGAATGGTGGTGACCATGCGGGCCAGCGGTTCCTGGCTCAGGTGGCCCAGGCTCAGGTGAAGCTGCACGTTCTTCAGGCTCTGCGTGCCGCTTCCCAGCCCCGAGAATCCAAGCTGCCCGATGTTGTACTGAACACCGCCGTTGTAAAAACCGTCCTTGAGCGTGCTGATACTGCTGACCTTGAGGTCTTTGAGGTCCAGCCCATCCTGCGCCCCGTCAGACGAACCGTCGTAAGTCGCGGACGCCAGGGTCAGAATCTGCTCGCCCACCCCCAGCGGATCGTCCGCGTTCTGCTTGACGGCGTTGCCGTTCAGGGCCATGCCGCTGATGGTCAGCACCCCGTCCTCCGAGGCGAGCTTGAATTCGGGCCAGCTCAGCCGCGTGCTGGACTTCAGGCCGCTGTTCTCGATGTCGCCGGTCATGGCCTGCCAGCTCAGGGTGGAGCTTCCCCCGTCGCCCTCCTCGAGCAGCGTGCCAGCCGGAATGTCCAGGTGGGTGGAGGTGCCGCCGCCCAGTCCCACGACGGTGCGAATGGTGGGCTTCTGGTTCCCGAACGCCTTCTCGACCCTGGCTTGAAGCGCCGGATCGGCAAAGCGGACCTCTGTATCGACAACGGCATTGCCCACCGCCTGAAAACCCGGAAACGGCCCATGCTGAATGCGGTTGACCACGATCAGGGCCACGTCCTCCGTTCCCTTGCCCAGCGTCACATTCATGGTCTGGGTGCTGTTCAGCAGACCGCGCTGATAGGTGGACGACTCCACTTTGGCATAGCCGGTGGCCTCCAGTTGCGCCTGGAGTGTCTGGGCCAGGGTTTGCTGGGTCTGGGCGGTCTGGTTACTGGTATACGCCGTCGCCCCGGCCAGTGCGCCGACAACGAGCAGAACACCCACGCCCAGCGCGGGCAGGCGGGAACGGCGGGCAGAAGAACGGAGGTTTGCCATACAACCGATCTTAATGGAAGCTGCTGGGTCAGGAAGATATCAACACCCCGCTCTTGACGGAGTTCAGGAAGACAGACCGCTTACGAAGCTGCCGTCTCCCGACACTAACGCCCCCGCACCCGCTGCTCCTGCCGCCGCATGGGCATGGTGTCCACCAGGGCGGCCACCGTATTCAGGGCCGGAAAGGTCTGGTAGCGCGCCTTGATGCCCGTGTCCTTGCCGATCAGCGCGGCGCGGCCATATTGCGCCCCCACCGTGCCGCCAGGATCGGCCAGCAGCGTGAGCATCAGGGTTTTTGGGCCGTTCAGCCGAGCATCACCAGGGGGCAGCAGCGCCACCACGCGCAGGTCACGCACCTGTAATTCGGCGTCCTGCCGCCGCGCCTCGGCCAGATAGGCGATGGGTGGGTTACTGACGATCAGCACGCGCTCCTTGCCCAACACGCTTGACAGTGACCACGGCTGACCCTGGGCGGTCTGGAGGGTAAACCCCAGTGCCAGCGCCACCAGCATCAGCCGTCCAGCTCCGCGAAGACGGCCCGGCTGATCACCAGTTGCTGAATCTCGGAGGTGCCCTCGTAGATCTCGGTGACCTTGGCGTCGCGGAACAACCTCTCGACGGGATAATCGCGGCTGTAGCCGTTGCCGCCAAAGATCTGGATGGCGTCCCGCGCACAGTCCACCGCCGCCTCGGAGGCCAGCAGTTTTGCCATGCTGGCCTCCTTGCCGTACGACTGGCCCTGGTCCTTGAGCCACGCGGCTTTCAGGGCCACCAACCGCGCACTCTCGATGCGGGCGGCCATGCGGGCGATCTTGAAGGACACGCCCTCGAACTCGCGCAGCTTCTTGCCGAACTGCTCGCGCTCGCTGGCGTACTTGGTGGCGTGTACCAGCGCCGCGCGGGCAATCCCGATGGCCTGCATGGCAATCCCGATCCGCCCGGCGTCCAGGCTGGCGAGGGCCACGATCAGCCCCTGGCCCTCCTCACCCACCATGTTCTCGTGGGGCACACGCACGCCGTCGAAGGTGACGGTGGTGGTGTGTGCGGCGTGCATGCCCAGCTTTTCCTCGGGCTTGCCGAAGCTCAGGCCATCCGTGTCCTTCTCGACGATAAAGCAGCTCACGCCGCGTGCGCCGGGGCCGCCCGTGCGGGCCATCACCAGATATGTTTCGGCCTGACCGCCGCTGGTGATCCAGGCTTTCGCGCCGTCCAGCAGCCAGTCGTCGCCGTCGCGAACCGCTTTCAGGCGCAAGCTGGCGGCGTCGCTGCCCGCGCTGGCCTCGGTCAGGCAGAACGCGCCGATCTTTTCCCCGCTGGCGAGGGGGCGCAGGTACTTCTCGCGCTGGGCATCGGTACCGTATTTGAAGATCATCTGCTCGGGCAGGCCGTTCTGCACGCTGACAATGACGCCCACACTGGCATCCGCCGCGCAGATCTCTTCCAGGCACAGGGCGTAGGTCACGCTGTCCAGCGCCGCGCCGCCCCACGCTTCCGGCACGGTGGCCCCCAGCAGGCCCATCTCGGCCAGCCCGCGCAACTGCGGGTGAGGGAACTCACCGCTGCGGTCATACTCGGCGGCATGCGGCGCGATCTCGGCGCGGCAGAAGTCGCGGACGTGTTGCAGGATCATGCGGCTGTCGTCGTTAAGGGCAAACCCCATACCACTGGTCATCCCGCTCTCGGCGGGAACGGGCGTATCAGTCACGGTCATGGGGCAGTTTAACAAGAGGAAGCCGGGCCAAACGCCCGTTAGGCTGGAGGTGGCGTCATCTGGCGTTCACCAAATGTTTGTCGTCCCAGACGCGCCCAGCCAACTGTCAGTGTTTTGTATTAACCAACCTCTTACCTTATACACATGTCCTACACCCTCCTGAGACCCACCGCGAATGGCATGGAAAACGTCGGCTGCTTTGAAACCTACCGTGCCATCCGCGCGGCTTCTCAGGAGGGTTACAGCTATACCGTGGCCGAAATCTCAGATGATCACGTCGAGATCGAGGATGACCGGGGCCGCATGTTGTATCTGATCACCTGGACGCGCGAAGACAACTGATTTCTATATCTA
The DNA here is from genome assembly GCF_000701405.1 of Deinococcus marmoris DSM 12784. Classification (GTDB taxonomy): domain Bacteria; phylum Deinococcota; class Deinococci; order Deinococcales; family Deinococcaceae; genus Deinococcus; species Deinococcus marmoris. Next base: position 364 of record NZ_JNIV01000132.1, on the reverse strand, counting down.
GAAACAATTCCATCTGGAAAAAACTCCACCTGTAACAATAAACATAGATCTACATCATCAATGGTTCGGACAGTTTTGACCACCCTCAAGCCGCTTTGACCCCCAAATCCAGCGGCCTGGACGGATGTTTTCCTAATTCGGCAAATCGTGCCTGGAGACCTAGATTGCTCAGTATTCGCCACGCAAAGAGCCGGTTGAAGGCCCGCCGCTTGATGTCTTCGTAGGAAAACACCAGTGAAGTGGCCGGGCGACCCTGGAGGCCAGCGGCCTCCAGCAGCACTTCTGCCCGTCCCAGACTGAGCGCGAAGAACGCAGTATTCCAATGGTTCTCCAGAGCCTGCGTCTGACGAAGCTGGCAGGTGGT
>NZ_JNIV01000131.1 GCF_000701405.1 Deinococcus marmoris DSM 12784 | reverse complement strand
TTCGCAAGCAGGGCATACATGTCTGGCAGGGCCTCGTGAGTGTATTTCGCGGTGACATCCTCATGCCCGACTTCTCGCGCTGAGTAGTTACGATGCCGCCGCGCTTTTGCTCACGTTCAGAGGGCTGTTTTGATGCTCACGCCTTTGCCGTCTGCCACACCACGCCCACCGCTTCCTCCACGCTCTTGACGCCCGCGTGGCCCGCCAGCCCCGGCGGCACGATCAGCCGTTTATATCCGGCGCGGCCCGCTTCCTCGGCGCGGCGCTGGGAGGCCACCGTGCTGCGGACCTCTCCAGCCAGCCCCACCTCACCGAACACCGCCACGTTCGCGGGTAGGGCGCGGCCCACCACGGCGCTGTAGACCGCCAGGGCCACGGCCAGATCCAGGCCCGGATCGGGAACTTTCAGGCCGCCCGCCAGATTCACGTAGATGTCCAGACCGCCCAGGGTCAGGTCCAGGCGGCGCTCCAGCACGGCCAGGACCACATCCACCCGGCGCGGGTCCAGACCCACCACCACGCGGCGGGCGTTGGGGTAGGGCGTCTTGCTGGCCAGCGCCTGCACTTCCAGCAGCATGGGACGCTGCCCGTCCACGGTGGCGGCCACCACGCTGCCGGGCACGCCCACCGGACGCTCGGCCAGGAAGGCGGCGCTGGGATTTTCCACGGCGATCAATCCCTCGCCGCGCATCTCGAAGACGCCCAGTTCCCCGGCCTGCCCGAAGCGGTTCTTGACGCTGCGAAGGAGGCGGAATGCCCCCACCGTTTCCAGAAACACCGTGGTGTCCACGATATGTTCCATCACCTTCGGCCCGGCCACGGTGCCGTCCTTGGTGACGTGCCCCACCAGCACGGTGGCCGTGCCCGTTTCCTTGGCCGCGCGCGTGAGCATGGAGGTGCCGTCGCGGACCTGCGCCACGCCGCCGGGCGCACCCTCGCCCTCCACGGTCACGGTCTGGATGCTGTCCACGATGCACAGCACGGGGCGGTGTTCGTTCATCAGGGCGGCGATGTGTTCGGCGCGGGTGTCACGCGTGAGCTGGATATCGGCGGTGACCCCCAGCCGGTCTGCCCGTAGGCGAATCTGCTCCAGCGATTCCTCGCCCGCCACGTACAGCACGGTGCCGCCCGCCCGCGCCACGCTGTCGGCCACCTGAAGCAGCAGCGTACTCTTGCCGATGCCCGGTTCGCCGCCGATCAGGGTGACGCCCCCGGCCACCAGCCCGCCGCCCAGCACCCGGTCCACCTCTGAAATGCCCGACGACATGCGTGGTTCCTCGCGCCGCCCCACGGTGGACAGCGGCGTGAGCTTGCCGCCGGAAATGCCGCCGTAGCCCCCGGCCCCGCCGCCGCGCGTTTTACCACCCGTGACCGTGGGCACTTCTTCCTCAAAGGAGTTCCACGCCTGACAGTTCGGGCAGCGGCCCAGCGGTTTGGCCGAGGTGTAGCCGCAACTGTTGCAGACATATTTGGTGGTGACCCTAGCCATCTTGGAGTTCAGCCACTTTTGCTGACGCTGATCTCTGGCGTGCCGGATGGCTCGGAGGTCTCCGCGCTCACGCCGGGCCGCCCGTCCGCGCGCCAGTACGCGCCGTCGGCGGTGGTCAGGTACTCGCTGTCCAGCAGTTCGGTCAGCAGGACCGAGGGGTCTTCCAGGGTGCTGTGGTCGGCCAGGACGCGTTCTACCTGGCCCTGGTTGTAAGACACGCCCGGCTCGAACAGGCCGGTCAGGTAATCCAGAATGGCCATCTGGTGAACGCGGCGGCGTTTGCTGGGCCAGGCGATGATGCGTCCGTGGTCGTCCTGAAAGTCGGAGATGCTTTTCGTCATACCTTCCATGCTAACCGCTGGGGGCAGGCGGCAGCGGGCAGGGAGCCACAAATCGGCGGGGGCGCTCTACAACAGCGAGGGCTTCAGGCAATCCACGTACACGCTGCCCAGCAGCAGCAGCAGGCCGAAAACGATCAGGACACTGATGGTGATTCGCTGGGCGAGCCTGCGCTGAAGGCCGTAGCCTAACGAGGCGATACACACGGTCCAGGCCGCGCCAATGAGCAGATGTTCACGGCCCCCGGCCAGCGCAGAGGTTTTCAGGCACATGACGAAATCCAAGGGGAACAGTCCTTTGAGGGCCGGGCAACTCGCCTTCGTTCCCACTCTGCCGCGCGCCGTCTGGCAGGACTCTTTCAGCATGTTGGATCAAGATGATGGGCGGGGCAAAAACAAAAAAGCCCTCTCCGTGGGGAGAGGGTTGGGTGAGGGGTTCCTTACGCCAGGATCTGTGGTGGGGCCGTCGTTCCGCGCTCGAATTGCAGGCCCGCGTCGGTCAGGACCACGCGCACCTGATCGCCGTCGCGGCTGATCAGTTCCAGGGACAGCGGGTCCTCGATTTCCTCGCGCACCAGCGTGCGGAGCTGGCGGGAGCTGCCCACGGCGTGCTTGGGGCTGCGGGCCTTGAGTTTGCCCACCAACCACGAGGCAATCGCCGGATCGAAGGTGACATTCAGCTCGCGGCTGGCCAGTTCCTCGGTCATCTCGCCCATCAGTTGCTGGGCCACGCGCACCAGTTCCGGCTCGCCCAGCGGCCTGAAGCGGATCACGTCGTCCAGACGGTCCAGGAACTCCGGGGTGAAGATCTGGCGCAGCGGGGCGTTGTTGTCGGGGGTCACTGGGCTAAAGCCAACAGTAGGTCCGACGTTGAAGCCAGTGTTGCTGGTCATGATGATGATGGTGCGCCGGAAGTCCACCGCGCGGCCCAGGCCATCGGTCAGGCGGCCATCGTCCAGCACCTGCAAGAAGGTGTTGTACACGTCCGGGTGCGCCTTCTCGATCTCGTCGAGCAGGATCACGCTGAACGGCTGGCGGCGCACGGCCTCGGTCAGGCGTCCGCCCTGCTCGTAGCCCACGTAGCCGGGGGGGGAGCCGATCAGCTTGCTGATGCTGTGGCTTTCCTGAAATTCGGACATGTCCACCCGGATCAACGAGCGCTCGGAGTGGAACAGGCTGCGCGACAATGCCCGCGCCAGATGCGTCTTGCCCACACCGCTGGGGCCGACGAACAGGAAGCTGGCCGCCACGCGGGTACGTCCGCCCAGGCCCACGCGGGCGCGGCGCAGCGCGGAACTGAGGGCCTTGATGGCGTCGGGCTGGCCGTACACCTGATCTTCCAGGCTGGCCTCCAGATCCCCGAGGTGCTCGGCGGTTTCCTCGCTGTAGATGCCGCCCATCGAGTTGATCACGCTCTCGATGTCCTCGCGGGTCACGTAGGGTTCGCCGTCCTCGTTCTCGGCCACGGGCAGATCGATGCTCATGTTCAGGCGCACGCGGCTGGCGGCCTCGTCGATCAGGTCGATGGCCTTGTCGGGGAAGTTGCGCCCCGGCAGGGAGCGCTCGCCGATACGGACGGCCAGTTCCAGAGCGGCATCAGGAATCTGCACGCCGTGGTGTTCCTCGTACTTGGGTCGCAGGCCGCGCAGAATCTGCAAGGTCTCGGCGGGGCTGGGTTCCAGCACGATGACCGGCTGGAAGCGGCGTTCCAGAGCGGCGTCCTTCTCGATGTAACGGTGGTACTCGCCCGTCGTCGTCGCGCCGATCACCTGAATCTCGCCCCGGCTCAGCGCGGGTTTGAGGATATTGGCCGCGTCCAGGGTGCCTTCGGCGCCGCCCGCACCCACCAGGGTGTGCAGCTCGTCGATAAAGGCCATCACCTTGGCGTTGCGCAACTCCTCGATGATCTGGCGCAGGCGTTCCTCGAACTCGCCCCGGTACTTGGTCCCGGCCACCACGCCGGACAGGTCCAGGCTGATCAGGCGGATGCCGTGCAGGTTGGGTGGCGTGCGCTTCTCGACGATGGCGAGGGCCAGCCCCTCCACAATGGCGGTCTTGCCCACGCCGGGATCACCGATCAGCACCGGATTGTTCTTGGTGCGGCGGGTCAGAATCTGCGTGACGCGGCGAATTTCCTCGCTGCGCCCGATCACCGGGTCCAGTTTGCCCTCGCGCGCCCACTTGGTCAGGTCACGGCCATACTCGTCCAGAAAGGGGGTCGCCACGGGCTTGGCAGGCTTGCCGCCACCGTTCTCGCCCTGCGCCAGAATGCGCCAGCGGATGGTGTCCACATCCTTGGTCAGCTCCTGCAAGATGCGGAAGGCCACGCCGTCGCCCTCGCGGATGATGCCCAGCAGGATGTGTTCGGTGCTGGTCACCTGTGCGCCCAGGCTACGGGCCTCGGAACTGGCGAGTTCCATCACCCGGCGGGCGCGCGGCGTGATGCTGGGGGCGTCGTTCAGGCGGTTGCCCTCGCCGCGCCCGATGATTTCCTCGACGCGGCGGCGCAGGCCGTCCAGGCTGGCCCCGAATTCGGTCAGGATGGTGGCGGCAGTGCCGCCCTCGCGCATCAGGCCCAGCAGCAGATGTTCGGGGCCAACCATCGCGTGGCCCAGGCGGTTGCCTTCCTCGCGGGCATAGTGGAACACGAGTCGGGCGCGGTCGTCATATCGGTTCATGGAAGACCCCCAGGGGGCGAAATCGCACATGCGCGCGTGGCTCGTTCAGAACGCAGAAAGCGGGTGAGGGTAAGGGGAGGAAGTGGACTGGTGGAGTGGGTGAACAGGTCTGAGTTTAGAGCATCCCCCATGCGCCAGACGCGCCTAAACTTACGTTCTTGACCCTCTGTACTGTAAGCCCCCCCACCTGACTCGCTTCTTTCGCCCCGCGCCCCGTACCCTTGACCCCATGAACGACGATGGACACGGCACCCCACCAGCCCAGCCCGAAAACCGCGCCAGAAGAGTGATTTTCGGCTCCCAGCATGACCGGATCATCGAACGGTTGCAGGGACTGGACACCGATCTGGCCGCCCACATCCAGAATTTTGCCTACGACACCGTGTATGAGCAGTCGGCGCTGGACCTGAAGACGCAGGAACTGATCGCCTGTGCCCTGCTGGTCTCGCTGGGCAGCCCGCCGGAACTGCGGACCCACCTGCGCGGCGCAATGAACGCCGGAGCGACGGAAGCCGAGGTACGCGGCGCGTTGATGCTGTGTGTGCCGTACCTGGGATTCCCGCGTACAGTGGCCGGATTCGAGGTGCTAAAGACTTACCTGGACGGCCAGGAGAAGAACAAGAAAAAGGGGTGAACGGGCCGCAGCCTGTCCACCCCTCAGATTGATCTGCTTTAGAACATGTACTTGACGCCCAGACGGGCCTTGAAGCTGGTGCCGGGACGAATAACACGGCTGTCGAAGGCCGAGTAGCTGCCGTCGTTGGTGGCGATGGTGTCGCCCTTGCTGGTGGTGATGGCGCTCTTAAAGAAGTAGTCCGCGCCCAGATCGCCCACCAGGCTCAGGTTGCCGGTCAGGGCGTAGCTGGCCATCGCACCCGCACCGATACCAAACGCGTTGCTGGAATAGGTGGTGCTGCCGCTGCTGCCGTAGTCCTCGGTGGACTTGAACATGCCGTAGCGGGCACCGCCGTAGACCATGGTGTCCACGCCAGGGGCCACTTCACCCAGGCCGTAGGTGCCGTCCACAGAAACCACGGTCTGTCTGCCGGACTCAGTGGCCCGTCCGGCCTGCTTGGCGGCACCGAAGGTCTCGTTGGGGCCGGAGATGCCGGGCAGTTCCGGGCTGGCGTCGTTGATCGCGTCGCCGGGGCGGGTGTAGGCCACGCCCACCTTGACGCCCACGGGACCAACCACGTTGGGGGCATGAACGAAAACTTCGCCGCTCAGGCCGCCCGCGTAGCCACCGGTCAGGCCGAGTTCGAGGTTGTTGAAAGACTGTGCGCCAGCCGTCGCGGCGGCAGCAAGAATGGTCAGGGAGATCAGCTTCTTCATGGGGTCCAGCCTCGGCTCTCAACATGAGAGCGCCTCATGCTCTGGTTGACGACGGGTTTAGGAAGCGGCGGCGTTTGGGTGTCTCTGCCTCAGGAACGCCTCTGGGGTTGTTTGTACCCTTTCCCCACCCGGACGCTGCCCGGCTGCTTCAAAATAGAGGCCCCCAGGTGCCGTATTCTTCTGTCCACTTCTCCTGTGTTCCCCCTGTGTACAGAGATGCTGCTAAACTTGGACCGAGTTTAATTTTATTGCTGGGCGCGCATCGTAAATCGCCCCCACACCCACCCCTCTGGAGGTTGCATGAAAATCTTGACCCTTGTAAGACAGGTTCCCGACGCCGAGGCACGCGTGAAAGTCAGCGGTGACCGCGTCGATCTGGACGGCACCACGCTGGTCATCGACGGCATGGACGAGTACGGCGTGGAAGAAGCCCTGCGCCTGCGCGAAAGCGCGAACGTGGAGGAAATCGTGGCGCTGGCGATTGGCCCCAAGAAGGTGGAGGACGCCCTGCGGACCGCGCTGGCGATGGGTGTGGACCGTGCCATCCACATCGAGACCGATGAACGTTTTGATGCCGTGAGCCTGAGCAAGATCGTGGCGCAGGTAGCGGGCAGCGAGGGCACGGACCTGATCCTGCTGGGCGGCCAGGAAGCCGACTGGGATTCTCAGGCCCTGGGAGCCGCCAGCGCCGAGCGCCTGGGCTGGCCGCAACTGACCTGGACCAACGAGCTGAAGGTTGACGGCGACACCCTGACCGGACGCCACGATGTGGACGACGGCAACGAGGGCTTTAAAGTCAGCCTGCCTGCCGTGGTGACCGCGCAGCAGGGCCTGAACGAGCCGCGCTATCCCACGCTGCCCAACATCATGAAGGCCAAGAAAAAGGAACTCCGCAAGGATGATCTGGGGGGCTATAACGTGCAGCCGTCCGTGAAATACCTGGGCGCAGAGATCCAGACGCGCGCCCGCCTGAACAAGATGATCGACGGCAAGGATCCGCAGGCCGCCGCCGAACAACTCCTTGAACTCCTGCGAAACGAAGCGAAGGTGCTGGCATGATCTTAGTCGTTGCTGAACACACGGGCGGAAAACTCGCCAAGGCCACCCTGGAAATGGTCACTGCCGCCCGCGACAGTGGCCGCGAGGGACCGATCACTCTGCTCGTTCTCGGGCAGGACGTGGCCGGAGTGGCCACTGAGGCCGCTGCCGTGGCCGATCAGGTGCTGGTGGGCGATCTGCCCGCCCTGGCGCAGTACAACCCCGAAGTCTGGGCCGCCGCCGTGACCCAGATTGCGAAGGAAGGCGAGGCCAGCACCGTGTTGATTGGCGGCAGCCGTTCGGGCCGCGAATACGCGCCACGCGTGGCCGTGAAGCTGGATGCGCCGTATCTGGAAGACGTCATCAAGCTGACGGCCAGCGGCGAGGCCCTTCAGGCCCAGCGCTACACCTATCTGGCCCGCGTGACCGAGACGGTAGAGGCCAGTGGGCCGATCATTGTGGCTTCCGTCAAACCTGGCGGTTTTGCCCCGGCAGCCCCGGCGGGTGCGGCGGGCGAGCAGTACGACATCGAGCTGGAGCTGCCCACCCCCCGTACGGAAGTTACTGGCAAGAACGTGGAGAAGACCAGCCGCGTGGCCCTGAGTGAAGCCGAAGTGATCGTGACCGGCGGGCGCGGTGTGGGCAGCCCTGAGAACTTCGCGCAGTACGTGGAAGGTCTGGCCGACAACATCGGCGCGGGCGTGGGTGCCACTCGGGCCGTGGTGGACGCGGGCTGGCGGCCCTACGCCGAGCAGGTGGGCCAGACCGGCAAGACCGTGCAGCCCAAGGCGTACATCGCGCTGGGCGTGAGCGGCGCGGTGCAGCACCTGTCGGGCATGGGCAAGAGCAAGAACATCATCGCCATCAACAAGGACGCCGAAGCGCCGATCTTCAAGGTGGCCGACTACGGCATCGTGGGCGATGTAAATCTGATCGTTCCAGCGTTGATCGCCGCCAGCAAGAAGTAGGCAGAGCAGGGGACAGGGGTGGAGAGGCGTGGCTTCTCCGCCCTTTTCGTTGTCTGCATCAGAGAACGGGGCAGGTTCACCCCTGGCGATTCACGCCCGGCCTCCGTGCGGGAATTCCTGGGTGTGGGGCAACTCCTCGCCCTGCAAAATGCAATGCTGGCATCTCCGGGCGTCGCTTCCCACTTCGTTCAAACAGCGGTTGACGAGGATAAAAAACTGTAGCGGTTCTCGCAATGTGACATGATCTGGTACATAGCTCTGTAAATTTTCGGCTCCAGTATCTGGAGTGCCTGAGAGGCGTCCGGCATCCCCGGCCCTCATGCAGAATCTCCAGGGAGCGCCGATGCTGTGAGTCACGGGAAAGTATAGACTCGGTCCAGGTTCCCCACGTCCGCCCCCTGTTCTTCCTCGCTGCCAGAGTGTGCCGATGATCAGATTCGAGACAACGCCGCTTGCGCGCTACCACCAACTGGTGCAGGTGCTGGCCTCGCTGGCCCGCAACAGTCACGGGGTGGACGCGGTGGTGCAGGCGGTGCATCAGCAGGCCGGGACGCTTTTTTACGCCCACAGCACCCTGCTGGCGCTGCGGCAACCCGGCGGCGACTGGTTGTGGGAGGTGTACGAGGACCGGCGGCGCTACTCCCACCGGTTGCCCTTCTACCCCGAGGGCATCATCGAGCAGGTGTTGCACGGCGAGGCGCTGTCCATCCCTGACATCGACGCCTACCTGACCGAATATCCGGTGCGCTTCCGGCGGGTGATGGACAAGGGCAAGGTGATGTTGACCGTTCAGGCGGAAGACGAGGTGACCGGGCCGCCCACCGTCTCGATGCTGTTCGTGCCGCTGGAGGTGCGGGGCGTGCGGACCGGGGTGCTGTCCGTCCAGAGTTATGAGACCCACGCCTTCGACGACACCGATCTGGCCTTCCTGAACCTGCTGGCCCAGCACGTTTCGATTGCCCTGGAGAACGCCGATCTGCGCGAGGAACTCGAACGGCTGACCCGCACCGACATGCTGACGGGACTGCTCAACCGCCGGGCTTTCTCCCACGACGTGCCCCTGGCCCTGGACACCGCCCGGCAGGAAGGCCAGGAAGTGCATCTTGTCATGCTTGACGTTCATGAATTCAAGCGGATCAACGACGCCTTCGGGCACCAGACGGGTGACGCGGTGCTGGTCACTCTGGGACAGGTGCTGGGTCAGGTCTTTTCCACCCCGGACGTGGCCTTCCGCCTGAGCGGGGACGAGTTCGCGCTGCTGGTGTGGGGCACGGCCCAGCGACTGGACGAACTGACCACGCGCCTGAATCACGGGTTGCGGACCGCCGCGTGGCCGGGCGGTCTGGGTCCCATCTGCCTTCAGGGCGGCGTGGCCCAGCCGCCCCCCGGCGCGGGCCTTGAAGAGTGGCTGTCCCTGGCCGACGCCCGGATGTACCGCGCCAAACGGCAGCGGACCGTGGAAAACGTGGCGCACGGTGGCCTGGACTTTGGACACGGCCTGGGCTGAGGGCCGGGAGACCTGATTGCTCTGTAGGCTTCGGCCCGTGGGATGCCGCCGTAAATCTTTATCCAGCCCGCTCGGTAGGCCCCTGTCAGGACCCTCCGGCTACGCTGCGGGTATGGATCACCTGGGGTCTGGCCTGCTGCTCGGTGTCTCCGCCGCGCTGCTGCTGGCGGCTGGGTTCTGTCTGGGCAGACGAAGCACACCGGGCCGGGCCAGTCGTCTGCCACCTCCTGGCATTCCTGATCCGCCGGTGGACGCGCTGCCGCCGCATCTGGCCGTCGAGACCCGGAGTCCATTTTTCAGTCTCAGCGAGGGCGCGTTCTTCCGCACGCTGGAACAGGCCTTGCCCCCCGGTTACCGGGCCTTTCCCAACGTGCGGCTCTACGATCTGTTCGTGATCGTCGCCGCCCTGCCCCCGCAGCAGGCCGCCCTTGCCAGCCTGCGTGACGAACACATCGACTTTCTGATCGTGGTGCTGGACGGCCACCGTCCAGTGGCCGCCATCGAACTGGGCGGCAGGAACGCCAACCACACCGAACAGCACCGCCGCGATGAAGCCAAGAACCTGGCTTTTCGCAGCGCGGGTCTGCTGCTGCTGCGCCTGCGCGCAGAGGAAGACCACACGCAGGCCAGCCTGGAAGCGCTGCTGTGGCAGCACCTGCGGCCCGCCGAACGCGAGCTGGTGTTCTGAATGCCAGATCGGGGTTTGTAACTACTCAGCAGGGGGACTTGCGAAGCGGGCGAGTGTAGAGTAGGCGCATTCAAAACGACTGCGCCAACTGCAAACGACTGGGAGCTGAACTGGCACAGCTTCAACTCGCGTTTGCTGCCTTGCTCGCCCGTGTTCAAGATCTGGAAGCCCAGCTCGCGCAAACCAGCAAAACCTCTAGCCAGCCTCCCAGCCAGGACAAACCGTGGCTTCCCAAGAGTGAGCGCCAGAAGAGCGGTTGCTCTTCTGGCGGACAGCGCGGCCACCCTGGCAAGACGCTGAAAATGAGTGAGCATCCTGAT
>NZ_JNIV01000130.1 GCF_000701405.1 Deinococcus marmoris DSM 12784 | reverse complement strand
TCCGCTTCCTGGTGCTATCTCGCCAACATTCGCCTGATGCTCCGTCGCCTCGACCCATCCGTCGAACCTTTATAAACACGCTCTCAGGCTTCCACGCGCCGCCTGACGCGCAGTCCAGACCTGCGTGAAACTTCCGTCCGCGAGCAAGGGCTGGTAGGGACCTTGTTCCGCCCGCCCAGCGATCAGCCATTGCGGGGAGCCTGTGTCCGTCTGGGCGGTTCGGAAGGTGGCCTGTACGACATGGAAGGCGCGCTGCTGGCCTCTGAGGGCTTTATGACCCTCAGCCTCGCCTACTTCGGCGTCCCAGACACGGAACTGCCCGAGCAATTGGTTAACATTCCGCTGGAGTACTTCCAACAGGCCATTGCTTTTCTGCGGGAGCAACCGGAAGTGGCGGGACGGCGCGTTGGGATCACGGGCGCGTCCAAAGGCGGAGAAGCCGCCCTGCTCATCGCCGCGACGTACCCACAGGCCGTTGGAGCGGTGGCCGCCTTCTCGCCGGGTGGACTGGTCTTCGAGGGCATTGACCGGACGCGCACTTTCCCTGCCGGACAGGCCATGTCGTCATGGTCCCTGAATGGTCAGCCGCTGCCCTATATCGCTTACCGGACCGACTGGAATGCCCTGTTCGCAGGACCTGGCCCTTACAGCATGACCCCGGCGCACCGGGAGGCCGTTGCAGCGGCTACCCCAGAAGAGGTTGTGGCGGCCACGATTCCGGTGGAGCGCATCGACGGCCCAGTGTTGCTGGTCAGCGGCGAGCAGGATCAGGTGTGGCAGGCCACGGAGCTGAGCCGACGCGTCAAGGAGCGCCGCGAGCAGTCGGGGCTGTCCGTGCAACACCTATGGCATCCGCGTGCAGGACACGCCCTGAGCCTTCCAGGACTGCCCACCTACAGTTCGGTGCCGTGGACGTCTATGGGTGGGGACGACGATGCCAACGCCCAACTCCAGTTCACGGGTTGGCAGGCACGGCTGGAGACCCTGAGCGCGGCGTGGGATTGAAACCATGCGGTAACAGTTCTTCAAACCTCCAGAAAGGGCTATAAATCAACGAAGGCGATCTCCCGGAAACTGTGACATTGACGTTCTCAGCTTCGCCCAACTGGAAGCGCTTTGTCGCGGTTCTGCAGGTGGAGTTCAGGAGTTACACGTTCTCCTGCATGCCCCTTGGTTTGGACGCTGTTGTTCTCCGGCCCAGACCGAGGGTCTGTCCTTTGCTGAAGTTGCGCTGCATCTTCAGCCGGGTCGCCTCGGCTGCCGCTTTGAAGTCGATCAGGCCCGCTTCAATATTCTCTACGCTCAGCTCAGGCTGCTCCGTCTCAGGAACACCTTGAGATGGTGCGGGAACCAGACGGTAAAAGGCCGCCGCCTGGCACAACTCCTCGTACCGGGCATTCACCTCACCCGGCATCCCCCCTGGATTCAACTGACACACCATCAGGTATTCCAGGAACGTCGGCTCCCCACGGTTCGCCACGGGCAGCAGCATCCCAGCATAGAAGCGGCTGTACGCTCGCCAGGCTGCTGCCAGAGACCTGGCAGCCCAGTGGGCGATCTCCGGGTGGTGGGCGTGCAGCTTCTGGAGGTCCTCCCTCGGCAACACACTGCGCCCGTAACGTTCTGGGTCCAGAATCAGTGCTGAGCGCACCAGGTCATACAGGCCCCGCGCAAAGCAGACGACGCGCCCCTGGGCTTCCCAACGCCGAAGCGTTCTCTGGGTCTGTTGCCGAGCCTGTGTGGAACGGGAGCCGTGAACCGCTTCTGCCAGTCGGTCCACCGTCATGGGCCAGGCGGCCTGGCGTGCCAGTTGCCAGTCCAGATCTACTCCGGCTGCTTTGGTGACTTGGCTCGGTATGGAAGAAGACCTCAGTTCTTCTCCCTTCACACGGGGGAGCGCGTCTGAAGTCCCTGATGTCAGGTGCTGTTGGCCGTGCAGGAAGTGACGGGCATCATCGAGATGGATATAGGGGGGCGCGGTGCGCCCCTCGCCCTGCTGGTACGCGCTCTGGATGTGCTGACGCCGGACCCAGCGCTTCAACCCCATCAGGCTTACCGCAGACAGATGGGCCAGGTCAGCGAGGCTGACCCAGGCATACCGATCTGCATGAGGTCCGTAAAGATGGCGTGCAGCCTCTTGGAGGGTGCAGCGCAGTTCTTCTGCGACGAAAGCGGGACTCAGGGGGCCATAGACGCGGTGTAGTTGACGGAGATGCTCTATCGCGCCGATGGAACCAGAGCGGTCAAGAACTGCAAGGCCCATACCCGCTCTGCCTGCGGGATGGGGGCCAGGAGCATCAGGCTCAGCCAGCGGAGACCGCTGGCTTTCACAAATTGACCTTGACTGGACCGGACCGGATCACGGTAAATCCCTCTGGCCGCGATCTTCTTTCCTCTGCGCCGTTCAATCGTGTCATCCAGTCCGATGAACAGCGGTCCATTAGGGACGAAGGCTTCCAGCAATTGACCCAGGAGAATTCGGCTGCCCTGAAGCGGGAACCAGATAGCTCGACTGAGAAAGTGATGGAACCTGGCGAATCCGGTGTCGTCGCTCAGACCAAGCAGGGTCAGGAGGGCAGAGATGGTGCGTTTGTGGGTGGCAAGGATGGACCCGACAAGTAAGGTTTGAGCGTTGATCCAGGTGGGTTGGGTAAACATCTCGGCAAAGGGGGCGATAACATCGGTGAACCATTTTGGGACTTTGAACATCTCCAAATGGTTTCAGGCGGTGCTGAGAGGAACCTCAGCACCGCCTGAAAAAATGGGCAAAGTCGAGCTGAGGGCATACATGATAGGACTAGTGCGCCCTGGCGAGAACATCTGGGCCGAGGTTCAGCAGACCTCCGCCTGACTTTCATCCGCTAGACCGTACGGATGAAACGCCTGTTCCTGACTGCCGCGCTCTCTGGCCTGAGCCTGGCCAGCGCCCAGACTGCTTCCGTTAATCTCAGCGGCACGCTGACCCTCTACACCTCCGAGGTGCAGGCCGACGTGCAGGCGCAGGTGGACGCCTTCAAGAAGCTTTATCCCAGGGCCGATGTGCAGCTTTTCCGCTCTGGTACCGGCGAGGTCACGGCCAAGCTCAACGCCGAGCTGGAAGCCGGCAACTCCCAGGCCGATCTGCTCTGGGTGGCCGATCAAACCTACTTTGACACGCTCAGCAAGCGGACCCTGCTGGAAAAACTCGATCTCAGCGGTCTGAATGTGCCCGGCAGCGCCGTCTACGGCGGCACGTACGCCGAGGTGCGCAAGCTCTACAACGTCATCGGCGTCAACACCAATGTGCTCAAGACCGTGCCGAAGTCGTTTGCCGATCTCAAGCAACCCGCCTACCAGAACAAGCTGGCGATGCCCAATCCGCTGTTCAGCGGCGGCGCACTTTCTACCGCTGGGACGCTGGCGCAGCGGCTGGGCTGGGATTACTTCGACGCACTGGCCAAGAACGGTATGAAGATCGAGCAGTCCAACCCGATCACCACCACCAAGTTGATCGGCGGCGAGTACGGCGCGGCGCTGCTGGTGGACTACGCCCTGCGGCGTGAGGCCGCCAAGGGTGCGCCGATCCAGATCGTCTACCCCACCGAGGGAGCCATCCTGGTGCCAACGCCCATCGGCGTGCTGAAGTCCAGCAAGAACAAGGCGCTGGCGCAGGCGTTCGTGCGCTTCCTGTATTCGCCAGCGGCCCAGGCAAATTTCTCCAGGCTCTCTTACGTGCCCGTGATGTCGGACGCGCCCCGGCCGGCCGGCGTCCCGGCCAGCGTGCCGACCCTGCCCAGCGCGGCGGCCTACATTGCGGCCAACAAGGCCGAGATCGGCCAGCGCTTCTCGGCCCTGTTTGACCTGAAGTAAGTGGCCCGGCCTGAAGCACAAGCGGCGGCGTGAAGCCCAGCACCTTTAAGTCGGGCACCTGGGCGGCGGTCATCCTGGCCGCGACTGGACTGTTCGCTCTTTTTAGTGTCCTGGCACGCGGTCTGCCCGCCGTGCCAGGCGTGTTGCGCGCCGACTGGGATGTGGTCCTGACGACGCTGGGCCTGGTGGGCGTGGGCCTGACGCTCTCGCTGCTGATCGGCGGTGGGCTGGCGCTACTCACGTGGCTCGCGCGGCTGCCCACTGCCGCCGACCTGCTCATTTCAGTCTCGTACCTGATTCCGCCGTTTATTGGGGCGACGGCCTGGCTCGCTGCGCTGGGGCCGGGCAATGTGTTCACCGGACGGGCGATCCTGCCGGTCTACTCACCGTTCGGCATTGAGCTGGCCTGGGTGACGCACTACGCTCCGCTGGCCTACCTGCTCGTCCGAGCGGCCCTCAGCGCCCAGGGGGAAGGGCCATTGCTGGCCGCCCGTGTCCATGGCCTGAACAGTGTGCAGGGGCTGCGGCGGGTGGTGCTGCCGCTGATCTGGCCCGGCGTGGGCGCGGCAGCAGCGCTGATCGGCCTGAGCCTGCTGGGCAATTTTGGGGTACCCGCCGTGCTGGGCTTTCCGGCCAAGATTTATACCCTGTCCACGCTGGCCTACGCCCGGCTGCTCAACCCCACGCTGGCCGATCCGCTCTCGGCGGCCTCGGGAGTGGCCTGGCTGCTGGTGGTGGCCGCCCTGCCCGCACTGCTGATCCGCCCCAGAACGCCAGCGGGCGATCCAGCAGCGGACTTTGGGCTGCCCACACCGCGCGGCCTGCGCCACCTGGCCTGGGCAGCCGTCAGCCTCTGGACAATGATCGCGCTGGTACTTCCACTCGCGGCCACGCTGCTGCTGGCCTTCAAGCCTGCCTACCGCCCCGGCTTCACGCTGGAGAATTTCGCCGGGGCGCTGGCCCTGGACAGCGTGCGGCGGGGCCTGTGGCACTCGGTCTGGCTGGCCCTTGCCGCAGCAGCCCTCTGTGCGCTGCTGGGCCTGTGGATCGCCCGCGCTGGAC
The DNA here is from genome assembly GCF_000701405.1 of Deinococcus marmoris DSM 12784. Taxonomy (GTDB): domain Bacteria; phylum Deinococcota; class Deinococci; order Deinococcales; family Deinococcaceae; genus Deinococcus; species Deinococcus marmoris. Next base: position 5,546 of record NZ_JNIV01000130.1, on the reverse strand, counting down.
AGGGATCGCGGCTGGCTGGCGCGGCGCAGCGACTGCTGACCCTGCCGTACCTGCTGCCGGGTACGCTGCTGGCCCTGGGGCTGATCCTGGCCTTCGGGCGCACCGCGCTGTATGCCACGCCACTGTTCCTGATGCTGGCCTACCTGCTGCGCTTCCTTGCGCCGGGAGTAGAGGGCGGGCGTAGCGCGGCCACGCCTGGCACGGCGAACCTGGAGTTTGCCGCCCGCCTTCACCGGGTGCGGCGCTGGCCGACCTTCTGGCGCGTCACCCTGCCGCTGGCCCGCCCGCATCTGGTGGCCTCATTTCTGGTGATCTACCCGCTGGCGCTCTCCGAGGTCACGCTCTCGGCGCTGCTGTACGCGCCGGGCGCGGAAACTGCCGGGGTGGGCGTCCTCAACCTGCTCTCTGAAGGCAACCTGCGCGGGGCCGCCGCATTGGCCACGGTACTTCTGCTGCTGAGTCTACCCACCCTGCTGGTGCCGCGTGGACGCGCTTAAATGGGGGTCATGCCGAGAAAAGAACAGTCGCCCGTGCCAGGTCCCACCACCCGTCCAGACGCCCTGAATCTGGTGGGCGTGACCAAACGCCTGGGACGCAACGAGGTGTTGCAAGGCGTTGACCTGAGGGTGGGGGCCGGGGAGATCGTGGCGCTGCTGGGGGCCTCGGGCAGCGGCAAGACAACCTTGCTGCGGCTGGTGGCAGGGATGCTGACCCCAGATGCGGGCCAGTTGACCATTGGTGGACGTGAGGCGGCGCACTTGCCCCCGGAAGCCCGCCGATTGGGCTTCGTGTTTCAGGATTACGCCCTGTGGCCGCACCTGAGTGCCAGGGAACACCTGACCCTGGTGATGGGCAGGGCGGGTGTGGCCCAGAGGGCGCGGGCGGACACCCTGCTGACCACGGTGGGCCTGGCCGGGTTGGAAGAGGCCCGGCCAGCTCAGCTTTCCGGCGGCCAGCGGCAGCGGGTGGCGCTGGCCCGCGCCCTGGCGGTGGAACCTGAACTCATCTTGCTCGACGAGCCGTACAGCGCCCTTGATCCAGTGTTACGTGAGACGCTGCGCGGCGAGGTGGCGGCGCTGCTGCGGGCCGAGGGCCGCGCCGCGCTGCATGTGACGCATGATCCCGACGAGGCCATGACGGTGGCCGACCGGATTATCGTGCTGGGCAGCGGCAGGGTGCTGGATGATGGTCCCCCGGAACGGGTCTACCACTCACCCGCGACGCTGGGGGCAGCCCGCGCGCTTGGGCGACTGAACGAGCTTCCAGCCCAGGTCAGGGCTGGGGAGGTCAGACTGGGCGATTGGCGCGCTCCAGCAGCGTTGCCTGACGGCGCGGCGATGGTCACGGTTCGCTGGGAACACACGCGGGCGGTGAGGAGCCACGGCGCGGCCCTCCAGGCCACCTTTGAGCGTGACGCCTCCATGCGCGGCGTCACGCTGGGCCGTTTTCGGTTGTTGGACGGCCCTGTTGTGGTCGCCCAGCGCACCACGGCGTGTGAACCGGGTGAAGTGGTGGGCCTTGAGCTTGTAGGCGTGGACGTCTTTAGCCTGGAACAGAGCCAGCCAAGCACCCTCTGGAGCGCGCCGTAAATACGCTTGATGCGCATTGCAAAAGGTGGACTCAGACCACCAAGCGCCTTTTCGCCGTTCAGCACGAGGGCGAGCTATGTCCACCCCCCCCACGCAATGGGGGAGGAACAAAAAATCCCCCGTCTGGAACAACGAATTTTCTATTCCCGAGTGTTGAAGCAGCGTGGTGGTGGGATGGTCTAGTAAAGCGTGGTCTAGAAGGCGGGCAACGTCGAAAGGAGCGGTTATGGTGATTCATGCCCAGTGAGCAGGACGACAACATGCCAAGGAGCCGAGATGGCACCTGAGTCTGAACGGGTGTTTTCAGGCGATAGGGCTTACAACGCGACCTTGGGGATGGGATGATCCGCCTGGACCGCCAGCACGAAGAGGCGTTGCGCGAGATATTGAAGCTGTTCATTCCGCACCGAATCGGTTCCAATATAATTCAAGAGGAGATCGGCGAGCAGCCGGTATTCATCGGCGGCCAGCTCCAGATGGAGACTGGGTTGATCCTTGAAGGTTGCCCCCGCTTCTCTGGGTAGTGCTCCAGAAATCCCGTCAAGCAGCGAAGAGAGACTTCGCTGACGCGACCAGTTTATCCCAGGGATAGGTATAGCCCAGGGCCGAGTGCAGCCTCTCCGTGTTGTTCCAGTGCTGGAATTGGGCGCACTGGACGCGAAGTTCGGTGATGGACCGCACCTCCTGCCTGAAGATCCATTCGTATTTGAGATTTCGGTTCACCCGTTCCAGAATCCCCATTCCACCGCGCTGCGACACCTTCGCCCTGATCCAGCAGCCCACCTCATCACAGGCCAGCTTGAACGCCTGCGACGTGAAATCTGATCCTCCATCCGACATCACCACAATGTTGTCCCCAATCCCGTGGTGATGGAGCATCTGAAGTCCGGTCTGCAGCGCGGTGACCGCGCTGCTCGCCGAGAGATGACGAACCACCTCCAGGTGAAGCACGGCGCGGCTTTGAACATCCAGCACGACATAGACCCAGGCGACGCCATCCGCGAGACTGAACCGGGTGGCGTCAATCTGAATCCGTCGCCCCTCAGGCCACAGGAGGGGCGTCAGGACGGGCACAGACGGGCGCCGTATTTTCCTCGGCTGGGCCGGAATCAAGTCCAGTTCCCGGAGCAAGCGTCGAACCTCGTGACGGCCAGGCGCAGCCTGACCGTACTGCCTGACGAGTTGATGCTGAACGCGCCGATACCCATAGGTTGGATTCGCCAGCGCGACATCACGCACCTGATCACGGTGCGATTCACACCGTGCCTGACGAACTTTCGCTCGTCGGGCGTATCGTCTGGCATCACGCAACTTCCAGTACGGCACTTCAACGTCCCGGGCAAAGTTGGACAGGCTGATGTGGGGCTGGTCTTGGAGCACCTCGGCGTAGAGCGCGAGGGCCTGCTGAACGCTCAAAGACCCCGGGCTTTTTTTGCGATGTAGAGCGACAGCTCCTTCTCACCCAGCAGGCTTTTCAGACGCTCGTTTTCCTGCTCGAGGGCTTTGACCCCGTGGTCGACATGGTCGCCAAGGAGGCGGGCACGGCCCGCCTCCAGGAACTGCGTTCGCCATTTGTGGATCAGGCTTTCAGCGACGCCATGCTGACGGGCCAGTTCGGCCACCGATTGTTCACCGCGCAGGACGGTGAGCACGATTTGTTCTTTGAGTTCTGGTGACCACGTTTTCCGTTGCTTTCCCATATGTTCCCTCCAGTGTGCCCCACCCTCTCAACGGATGGGGGACTTTTTGTCGGGATTTCTGGAGCACTACCCTGAAGTGCGTCATGGCTCGATTTTCAGGGAGGGTTATCAGATGCGAGTCAACTCCGTTTCAGCGTCCAATTTCACCCGGAAGAAAAAATCCTCTTTTTTATTTGGCTCAATTTAATTTGAAACCCCGTTTAGGGTTTGATTGAACTGGCCTCTAGGCCGTCTGGGAGAGCATTTCGCGCACATTGGAGATCGGCACTGCCCCTTTTGCCAAGCCTGTAAGGTTCTGGGATCACAAGCTATCTGTACAACGTGCTGCATCTTGAGCGCAGTAGGTGATCAAAACCGCAGAGAAAACATGGTCTGTTCAGGTAAAGAGCAAATAAATCCCTCTTATTCCCGTGCCAGAGAGGATTTTCGCCATCAGACTCAAGCCCTAAACGGGGTTTAATTTGAAGTTTACCGGGACACAGCTTGCCCAGTGGGGGACGCTCCCCCGCCACTGCCATTTGGGGTAAAGCCAACCTCTTGGTGCCCAATCTTACTCACGGATATCGGTTATTCGGTTACTGACCGCCGCTATAAAATCCTTGACGGTCGAAAAATCGGGACGTGGCCTCGCTTCTCCAGAGCCGTACCACCAAGTCACCGCCCATTCGATCAGGGAAGCCCACTCAGGGAGTTGCAAGGCTGCCCACTTCGCGGCCTGTTTCTTGGAAACCTGTTCCCCGGTGGTCGCGGAATATAAGGCACGGCAAAGCGTGAGCACGCCGTAGACATGGCTCCCCGCGTGGTGAGGGTCCATCTCAGCGATCCATACTTTCCAGTTGCTGGCATGTTCTCGGACAACCGCGACAAATTCAGCGCGGTCAAGGCCCGGCATGATTTGCTGCGGTGGTGGGCCGAACAGGGCAACGCCGCTGTACCAGGCCATGTACCACTGCAACAGGTAATGCCGCGTCGCTGGGACCAAGTGAAGCGGTTCGCCAGGGCTAATGCGGGCCATCAGACGCGGCTGTGTTCGGAAGGACTCAAGAGCGGCAACGGAAATGTAGTTGATTTCAACTCGTCCACACCAGGCAGGTTCATCGGCGTCCAGTTGGCTGTGGAACACCTGTAAGTGTTCAATCGTCTGCTCGGAAGGGTCATGGGAGAGCACGGCGAGGAGGTCGATGTCACTGCGCTCGGGGTTGAAATCGCCGGTTACCAGAGAGCCGTGCAGGTAGAGCCCCAGCAGCGTCTCAGGAAGATGCTGAGAGAGTTGGTGCGTCAGATGTCGTAACAGCCGCTCAACTTTGGTATCCGGGGTGATGACCATGGAGGGAGCGTAGCAGCCAGCGTGGACTTGGTACTCCTGATTTGCGGCTTGGGCCAGGCAAACCGCTGAGCAGCAAACTGGGAGAAAGGCTCGCCCATTGGGGCGACTACCTCGGATGGGACCATCTCAACAACCTTTTCATAACTTCCCGACTTCAGACGCCGCCAACCTGTGTCGCGTGGAGAATGAAGGAAAACGGCTTGGACGGCTGATCAGTGCGATTGGTGGCCTGATGTTCGTGCTGGGCAATGTTTGTCGCTGCCTGCCGATTTTGATACATCTGAACAGCAGCGCCAGAAATTCGCCAACCGTCTGGGCCAGTAAAAGCTCGCTGCTGAGCGGAACATTTGGGCTAAAGCCCAGTAGGATCAGCGCGGGGAGGGTCTCGTCAGCAACCCGGTGGGCGTCACTGCGGTCCCACTTGCTCGCGGCGGAGGTAGATGTGTCCCCCCCCGGCGTCACCGATCCCAGCGATCCAGCGCATGACGGCGACTTCAGGCTGGGGTACGGGATGAGGTGGTGGACTGGAATCATGACCGACATGGGGTTGGCACGACCACAGTGCCGAGCAGGCGCAGCACGCTCCACACCGCATCCGTGATCCCGATGGCCATCGCTGGCGTCCGCTGCGCATATTGACGACGTCCCACAGGTTCATCCAGCTTGATCCGCAGGCTTCGGTTCACCCGACAGAAGTTGTAGACCCCATTCACCAGATCGCTTACCGTCTGACGGACGTGGGGAAGCCTCGCGAACGCGAGGCTTCTGCGGACCTGGTGCGGATTCATGCGCCGGGCCGTACCGTTGTGCCGTTCCACTGCCGAGGTGTTGGGGGTGTTGTAGCCGAGAGAGGCCAGTTCCTGATCGACGCGCCGCTGGGAGCCAGCGGCGCGTTCGATGCGGATGTCCACTACGCGCTTGCCCTGATAC
>NZ_JNIV01000129.1 GCF_000701405.1 Deinococcus marmoris DSM 12784 | reverse complement strand
TTCCGGTATGGCCGGCGACAACGTCGGCGTGTTGCTGCGCGGCGTCGCTCGCGACGACGTGGAGCGCGGTCAGGTGCTGAGCAAGCCCGGCAGCATCAAGCCCCACACCAAGTTTGAAGCCAGCACCTACGTGCTGTCCAAGGACGAGGGTGGACGCCACAGCGCGTTCTTCGGCGGCTACCGCCCCCAGTTCTACTTCCGCACGACGGACGTGACCGGTGTGGTGGAACTGCCCGAAGGCGTGGAAATGGTCATGCCCGGCGACAACATCACCTTCATCGTGGAACTGATCAAGCCGATCGCCATGGAAGAAGGACTGCGTTTCGCCATCCGTGAAGGGGGCCGCACCGTCGGTGCAGGCGTCGTCACCAAAGTCATCGAATAAGCTTTGAAACTAGGAAGAGGAGACTTTCGGGCTTCCTCTTTTTTGTTGCACCAATGCGGTGCGCTAGCCTGACCGCATGGCAAAACAGTTTGCGGCCATCAGCCCAGAGCATCAGGCCTTCATCGAGAGGCAGCCGATCTTCTTCGTGGGCACGGCGGCGGCGGCGGGGCGGGTCAACGTGTCGCCCAAGGGGATGGACAGTCTGCGGGTGCTGGGGCCAAACCGGGTGATGTGGCTGAACGTGACGGGCAGCGGCAACGAGACCGCCGCTCATCTGCTCCAGCTTCCGCGCATGACGCTGATGTTCTGTGCCTTTGAAGGTGCGCCGCTGATCCTCCGGCTGTACGGCGCGGCCCGCATGATCCAGCCGGATCAGGCCGAGTGGGTAGACCTTTACGCCCAGTTTCCACCGCTGCCTGCCGCGCGCCAGATTTACCTGCTGGACATCGATCTGGTGCAGACCTCCTGCGGAATGGCCGTGCCCCTGATGGACTTGCGTGAGGGACGCGAGAACCTGAACGAGGTTCACCGCAAACTGAGTGACGAGCAACTGGGCGACTACCGCCAGCGCAAGAACGCCCAGAGCATCGACGGATTTTCAACGGGACTGCCTGAATCCGCCGAAGCCCTGCTTTCCTGATCTCCAGAAACGGCGGTGGACAGTCCGCCCGTCACGGTTTATACTCGTGTGTGTTGCCCGCCACCCCGGCGGGCTTTTACCAGCGAATGATCCTGCTCCTCTCAGAATGATGGTGGGCAGGCGCTGGGAGCAGTTTTTCCCTTTATCGGGGGGCTGCGAAAGGAGCGATCACCATGGCGAAAGACGGACCCCGCATTATTGTGAAGATGGAAAGCACCGCCGGCACGGGCTTTTACTACACCACCACCAAGAACCGCCGCAACACGCAGGCCAAGCTGGAACTGCGCAAGTATGACCCCATGGCCAAAAAGCATGTGGTCTTCAAGGAGAAAAAGGTCTGATTCTGGCCCTCTCCAGGCTGCGTACGCTGGCCCGGAGACGCCGTTTCAGCCCCTTTCCTCCTCCGCAGGTGAATGCATGAACTTGATTCAGTACTTCCGTGATTCGCGCGCCGAACTGGCCCGCGTGTCGTGGCCGACGCGCCAGCAGGTGTTTGAAGGCACGCAGGCCGTGCTGATCTTCGTCGTCGCCCTGTCCATCATCGTGTGGGTGCTGGACCTGCTGTTCAGCAACCTGATCCGGCTGGTGCTGCCATGAGCATCGAATGGTACGCCGTCCACACCTACGTGGGCCAGGAAGACCGCGTGGAACAGCACCTGATGGACCGGGCGGGCAAACTGGGGATGCGCGGCACCAAGATCTTCCAGGTGCTGCAACCCAGTGAGAAAGCGGTGGAACTGCGCGACGGCGGCAAGAAGGAAACCGTGGAGCGCAAGCTGTTTCCCGGCTACGTCTTCGTGCAGATGGACGTGGAAGACGACGATACGCCCGGCGAACTGGGCGAATCGTGGGAAGTGGTGCGCGGCACCAGCGGCGTGACCGGCTTTGTCGGCACCGCCACCCGTCCTGTCCCGCTGTCCTACGAAGAGGTTCAGCGCCTGTTGACCTCGGTGGGCGTGGGCGTGCAGCCCAAGGCCGCCGAAGCGCCGCGCGTCAAGGCCGATTTCAAGGCGGGCGACATGGTGCGCGTCACCGGAGGCCCGTTCGCGGACTTCAGCGGCGTGATCAGCGAGATCAACGTGCCACAGGCCAAGGTCAAGGTGCTGGTCAGCATCTTTGGCCGCGAGACGCCCGTGGAGCTTGATTTCAGTCAGGTGGCCAAGTAAGCCCAGCCCCGATCTGATTCACCCGGCCTGCCAGCACTTGGCAGAGGGGGGAGTCAGCGAGTAAAATCAAAAAGTTGCTGTCACTCTGCCCATACGGGCAGCAGAGGCGGAACTTAGCGCCAGCACCCCATCACGTTCTGACAGGACGCGTTCAACCGGGGGAGCTAAGGAGTAGAAATGAAGAAAATTACCGGCATCGTCAAATTGCAATTGCCCGCAGGCAAGGCCACCCCGGCCCCGCCTGTCGGCCCCGCGCTCGGACAGTACGGCGCGAACATCATGGAGTTCACCAAGGCGTTCAACGCCCTGACGGCGGACAAGGGTGACGCGATCATCCCCGTGGAGATCACCATCTTCGCGGACCGCAGCTTCACCTTCATCACCAAGACTCCGCCCATGAGCTACCTGATCCGCAAGGCCGCAGGTCTGAGCAAGGGCAGCCCCACGCCCAACAAGGCCAAGGTCGGCAAGCTGAACTGGGATCAGGTTCTGGAAATCGCCAAGACAAAGATGCCCGACCTGAACGCCGGCAGCGTGGAAGCCGCCGCCAATACCGTCGCGGGAACTGCGCGCAGCATGGGCGTTACCATCGAGGGAGGCCCCAATGCCTAAGCACGGCAAGCGCTACCGCGCACTGGAAGGCAAGGTGGACCGCGACAAGCAGTACACCATCGACGAGGCCGCGGCCATGGTCAAGGACATCGCCACGGCAAAGTTCGACGAAACGGTGGAAGTCCACTTCCGCCTCGGCATCGATCCCCGCAAGAGTGACCAGAACGTGCGTGGCACGGTTTCGCTGCCGCACGGCACGGGCCGCACCGTTCGCGTGGTGGTCATCACCAAGGGCGAGAACGTTGCCGCTGCCGAGGCCGCTGGCGCAGATGTGGCCGGGGGCGACGAGCTGATCGAGCGCATCGCGGGCGGCTTCATGGACTTCGACGCCGTGGTGGCGACCCCCGACATGATGGCGGCTGTGGGTCAGAAACTGGCCCGTCTGCTGGGACCACGCGGCCTGCTGCCCAACCCCAAGAGCGGCACCGTCGGTCCTGATGTGACCGGCATGGTGTCCAGCCTCAAGGCCGGACGCATCGAATTCCGCAACGACAAGACCGGCGTGATCCACGCGCCCATCGGCAAGGCCAGCTTCGATCCGGCCAACCTGAGCGCCAACTACGCCGCCCTGGTTTCCGCGCTGGAAGGGGCCAAGCCCAGCAGCGCCAAGGGTGTGTTCATCCGCACCGTCTTCATGACCACCACGATGGGACCCAGCATTCCGCTGAGCCTCAGCGCCCAGTCCTGATCGCACGGTCCTGATCGTCCAGACCTGAATATCTACTGATCTCTACTGAGGGGGCGGCACCGCCTCTCCCTCACTCCCAACTTCCGGCACCCCGGTGCAATTTTGCGCCTCTCCCCAATTCGTTTCTAGTGCGGCACCCAAGACAGCGGGGACCCTTGCCCGGTTTAAACACCCCGCCGAGTTGCCAGGCTGCGAAGCGCAAACGCGCGAACTTGCACCTGCAAACTTGTTCAACCACGAGGAGGTTCACTGCGTGGCGAATCCCAAGAACGTGCAGACCCTCAGCACCCTCAAACAGAGCCTGAACGAGATCGAGACGTTTTACGTCGTCGACTACCAGGGCCTGAGTGCAGGGCAACTGAGCAAACTGCGCAAAAACATCCGCGAGAAGGGCGGGCAACTGATCGTTGCCAAGAACACCCTGATCGACCGCGCCCTTCAGGAAGGTGGACGCGACTTCGCCGACACCCTCAAAGGTCCCAGCGCCCTGGTGCTGGCCCACTCTGACCCCGCAGGCGTCGCCAAGGCTCTGGCCGAGGCTGCCAAGGGCAACGACAAGGGCATTCCCGCCGTCAAGGGCGGCTTCCTAGAAGGCAACAAGGTGGACGCGAGCGTCGTCAACCGCATTGCCAGCCTGGGCAGCAAGGAAACCTTGCAGGCCGAGCTGGTGGGCGTCCTCAGCGCGCACCTCAGCAACTTCGTGGGCATCCTCGAAGCGTACAAGACCAAACTCGAAGAGGGCGGCGCTGGTTACAGTGCTGGTGCTGGCGACAACGCTGTGGCCGAAGGCGCTGCTGCTGAGAGCGCGGCTGCTGGCGAAAGCACCGATGAAGGCGCGGGCGCTTAAGCGTCTGCATCTTTTCTCAGACCATCTTCAATCCACCATCAATCCTTAAAGTTTTAATTCCACTTCTGGAGGAACACCAACATGGCATACGACAAGCAGGCAATGATTGATCAACTCGGCACTCTGACCATCATGGAACTCGCGGACCTGATCGACGGCCTCAAAGAGCAGTGGGGCGTTACGGCTGCTGTCTCGATGGGCGGCGGCGGCGCTGCGGCGGCCCCTGTGGCCGAAGAGAAGACCGAATTTGACGTGGTTCTGGTGAGCGCCGGGGCCAGCAAGATCAACGTCATTAAGGAAATCCGCGCCATCACCGGCCTGGGTCTGAAGGAAGCCAAGGACATGAGTGAGAAGGGCGGCGCGCTGAAGGAAGGCATCGCCAAGGACGAGGCCGAGAAGATGAAGGCCCAACTGGAAGCCGTCGGCGCAACCGTCGAGCTGAAGTAAGCCTCAACGGGCTTAACCCCGTAACCGGGAGTGCAGCCCCCTGGCCCTTTGTGGTCAGGGGGTTTTTTATGGTCTGGGATTCAGGTTTTGCGCTGCCGCATCGCCTGCCGGACCAGCAACGAGACGTCCTGGCCCAGCCGTTCGGCGTCGTCGGGCGGAAGATCGGCACGGGCTGCCAGCACCAGACGCACACCGTAATCAGGGTCAGCAAGCAGAGCGGTCAGCCATTCTGGCGACAGATCAGGTCGGGCCGCCACCCGCGCACGCACCTTCCAGACGGTATGCCGGGCAAGCTGTCCAAGTTCCGCTGCATCCAGATCGGGATGCCCAGCCACGGCCACCTGAAAGCGGGCATCGGCGTGGGCCAGTGCGTAGCGGCGCAGCCAGTCGGGGGCCTGGGGCTGGGCCACCAGATTCAGCACGGCGTCGGTGGGCCAGCCTTCCAGCAGACCGGGGTGGGCCAGCCGCAGCAGGCTCAGTGCAGGATTGCCCAGCACCTCGGCAGGATAGTCGGCGGCCAGACGGCCCAGCACCGCAGCGGGCGTATTGGGATGACCGGCCACTGCCGCGCGAATGTCTGGCGAAAGCTGTTCGGACAGCACGGTCAATTGCGCCGCCGTCAACGCTGGCGCTAGTACCGCTGCGTGGGGGGAAGGTCCAGTTTCTCCTGCCATAGCGTCAGCAACTCCTTGAGATCGTCCACCGGTTCGTCGCCGGGGTTTTCTGGCTCAATCTCGTCCAGCACTTCAAACACGAAAGTGTCGGGACCATCGGTCTGCCATTCGGCCTGCATGACCCTGTTCGGGTGCAGGCCGTTCTGAAGCTGAAAGCGAATGCGGTTGAGCATCCCGTCCAGATGAAGACTCTGGCCCAGCAGGGTGCGCCCGCTGGGCGTGTGCGTTACGCGGTAGATGCCCATGCGCGGTGTGAAGTCTTTGTACTGGCGCGGCGCAGTCATGCTTTTTCTACGAAAGCGGAAGAGGCCAGATACAGCGCGTGGATGCGGAGATCCTCCGGCCAGTTCTGAAGCTGACTTTCAAAAGCTTGCCCGTCGCCCGCATACAGGGCGCGGGTGGCGTCCTCGTAGCCGGGCAGGTCACCGCCGATCACGCCCAGAAAGCGGTCTGTGGCCGTCTGGGCCTGTTGGCGGCGTTCACCGTCCGGGTCCGCCTTGCGTGCCTCGTCGATCAGACGGCGCAGCGCCGCCGAGGCTCCGCCGCGCTGACCCTCCAGCCACTCCCAGTGCCGGGGCAACAGCGTGACCTCGCGGGCCACCACGCCCAGTCTGGGGCGGCCCGGCCCAGCTTTGGCTGGCGTAGGGACGTAGCGCTCCAGCACGTCTTCCAGACTACCGCGCAAGTCGAAGTCGGTCTGCCGCCCGGTCTGATCGTCGAAGGTCAGCAGGGGTTGAGAGGTGGCCTGTTCCCTGGACTTGAGGAAGGTCAGCACGTCCTGAAGTGGTGCGGTGAGCAGGCGTTCATGGCCCTCGAAAATGGTCAGTGTCGGTGCGTCGGTCATGTGGGAATACTATCCGGGTAGAATTGATCAAGTCAATATCACCCGGATAGTATCAATGGCTTAGCAATGTCAGGAGAATCTGGCCTCTGTCCGCTCTGGTGAAGGCAGCATCCAGCCCAGCAGCAACAGCAACAATCCATAAAGAAGCACATTGACTGCAAATGGAGCGGTCTGCCAGCCAAGCTGCGCCTGATCAATCCTGGCCGTAGCCTCTTCCTGGCCTGTCACTGCCTGAAGGGAGAAGGCCAGCGGCCAGCCTGCTTCCCGCACAGGCGCGGCGCAGGTGGCTCCCGGCGGACACGGCTCCGTCATGCGGTAGACAACACGACTTGCAAACAGGCTGAGCAGCGTGCAGGCCACAGCCAGCATCAGGGTCAGCAACAGCCGCCGCACTCTCACTTCAGCTCACGCCTTAGCCCGGACGCCAGGTCGAACCACTCACGTTCCTGGCGGCGGTAGAGGGCGGTGGCGCGGCTCTCGGTCTTGGCGATGGCGTCCAGCACCGTTTTCGCCTCGGCGGCGCGGCCCTGTTTGACCAGATAAGCGGCGTAACGGGCGCGGGGTTCCTCGGTGGTGGCGGCGGTTAAAGCGTCCTGATAGGTGGCGTCGGCCTGGGGCTTGCCCTGCGTCTCCTGGGCCTGGGCCAGCAGGGTCAGGGCGCGGGTGCGGGTGGCGGCGCTGGTCTTGAGGTCCACGGCGTTCAGGCGGCCTTCCGCCCCGGCAGGATTGCCGCGTGCCAGATCCAGTTCGGCGCTGGTCAGCAGAACCACCGGATCATCGGCGTAGATCCCCCGGAGCAGTGGGTCCAGGGTGGCCTGGGCCTCGTCCCTGCGTCCGGCGCGGGCCAGCAGGGCGGCCAGACCAGCGCGGTTGGCCAGCGTGTCGCTCTCGTCCAACTGCGCCTGAGACTCGCGGATGCGGGTGTCCAGTGGCTTGAGGGCCTCCACGCCGCGCGAGACCGCCTGCCCGGCCACGCGCCCGCTGCCGCGCAGGGACGGGATCAGGACCAGAAAGGTGTAGGCCAGTGCCCCCAGCATGCCAAAGATGCTGCCCAGCAACGCCCCGAAGCCCAGCAGGAACATCCAGAAGATCTGCTGCCGGGTCACGATGGCGTGGACCAGGCCCACCACGGCCAGTCCACGCAGCACGTTGAAGATCAGAGGAAGGTAGGGTTGGATGACGTCCATCTGGACCATGATAAACGGCACGCCGCAAGAAAATAGGAGTGCAGCTCGCCCCATCGGCCACGCCACGGTTCAGGCCGTCCACACAAATGGCCTGACGATGAGAAGATGAGTCTCTTCTGTCCCAGCAGACTCCAGGCAAGAAAGTGGTGACACCGCGTGGCCTAGACTGAGGGCCTATGTTCAGGCCACATCACTTCTGGTCGAGACTGCCCCCACCGCCGGAGGGTGTCCGGGCCGGCGGGCTGTAAAGCGGCAGGTGGAAGACAGATGAAGTCGGCAGATCGGCGGGGACTGAACGTGGCCCTGCTGGCGACGGTCGCCCTCGCGCTGGGCCACCTGGGCTGGGTGGCGCTGCATCCACGCGGAGCAGACGCGGACTGGCTGATGCAGACCTTCTCGCTGGGCGTGCTGTATGCCTCGGCCCTGACCTGCTGGTACGCGGCGCGCAGCACCCCGGAAACGGCCCCAGCGTGGCACTGGATGACGCTGGCGCTGGGCCTCTATGCCGTGAGCGACACCGTGTATGCCGTGCTGGAGTGGCGCAACGGGGCGGTCCCCTCTCCATCGGTGCTGGACGCGCTTTACCTGGGGTTCTACGTGCTGTTCATCCGGGCCTGTCTGGCCCTGCCGCGCCAGCCACTGCGGCGGGCCGAGGCGTGGCGGCTGACCCTGGATGTCGGGATCGTGGTGGGTTCGCTGGCCGTGCTGCTGTGGTACGGCGCGCTGGCCTCGCTGCTGGGTGCGGCGCAGGTGACAGTGATCGGCACCCTGGTCAACCTGTCCTATCCGGTCCTCGGGCTGTGTGCGCTGGGGCTGCTGATGACCCTCCTCAGACGCCACGACCATATCGAATTGAAAGAAAGCCTGCTGGCGCTGGGCCTCACCACTTTTTTGATCGGGGACACGCTGTATCTGTTCATTGAGGCCAACGGCGGTTTCACGTCGGGCATTCCCGAGGAACTGCTGTGGACCTGTGGCGCGCTGCTGTTTGCCGTGGCAGCCTGGAATTCTCGCCGCGCCGCGCCGCTGGGGCCTTCGCTGAGGGCCGTGGCGCACGTCACCGCCCAGATCACCCGCCCCCTGTACGCGCTGACCCCTTACCTGGGCCTGGCCGCCTGTTTTGCCCTGACGCTGACCACCCACGGCGAGGTCACGCTGGCCGCCCACGGCGCGATGTGGGGCACGGCGGGCGTGACGTTGCTGGTGGCCGCCCGCCAGATCGCGGCCCTGCGGGACAACGCGGCGCTGACCGCGCAACTGGCCGCCCTGAATGCCAGCCTGGAACAGCGGGTGGTGGCCCGCACCGCCGAGGTCGAGCGGGGCCGTGCCCAACTGGAGGCCCGCGCCCGCGAACTGGCCTGGCAGGCCCAGCACGATTCGCTGACGGGCCTGCCCAACCGCGCCGGATTCCTGAGCGCGCTGGGCGAGGCGGTAGAGCAGCAGAAACAGAAGGGAAATCAAGCCCCTGCGCTGGCCGTTCTGTTTCTGGATCTGGACGGCTTCAAGGGGGTCAACGACACGCTGGGGCATACGGTGGGAGACCAGCTCCTGATCAAGGTGGCGGCCCGGCTGCGCGGCGCGCTGCGGCCCGGCGAATCCATAGCCCGGCTGGGCGGCGACGAATTCATGGTGCTGACCTCTGGGCCGCCGCAGGCCCGCGCCCAGCAGGTGCTGGATCTGTTCGCCCCGCCCTTTGACCTGGGAGACCGCCCGGTGAGGATCAGCGCCTCGGTGGGCGTCAGCGTCTACCCGGACAGTGGCCGGGACGCCGAGAGCCTGTACATGCACGCCGACGTCGCCATGTACGAGGCCAAGCGCGCAGGCAAGGGCGCGGCACGCGTCTTTATACCCCAGTCCACCCAGGCCCTGCGTTCGCGTGGCGAGCTGGAAGACCGGCTGCCCGGCGCGCTGGAACGCGGCGAGTTCAGGCTGTACTACCAGCCCATCCACGACGTGGCGCGGCAGGTCGTGGCGCTGGAAGCGCTGCTGCGCTGGGACAGCCCCGAACTGGGCCTGCTGTCCCCCAGCCAGTTTCTGCCGGTGGTTCATGACAGCGGGCTGGACGAGGAACTGGGCAACTGGGTGCTGAACGAAGCCTGCGCCCAACTGGCGCGCTGGCATGCGGCGGGGCACGGTGGGCTACGGATGGCCGTGAACATTTTCCCTGCCCAGTTCAGGAGCGCGACTTTTGCCGGGACGGTGGAGATGGTCCTCGCGCGCCACGGCCTGACGGGCGCGGCCCTGGAATTCGAGGTGACCGGGACCCTGCTCAGCGGCAGCGAGGCCCACGCTGCCGGGATGATGGACGCGCTTCAGCGCCAGGGGGTCCGGTGGTCCCTGTGTGGCTTCGGCGTGCAGACCTCGGCCCTGTCGCCGCTGCTGAAGCTGCCTGTCGGGGTTCTCAAGCTGGACCGCAGCCTGATCGGCGCGCTGGACGGGCCACTGGACGGGCAGGAACAGGCCCGCCGCGCCGTGGGGGGCATCACCGCCCTGGCCGGGGCACTGGGCCTGAGCGTGGTAGCCGAGGGCATCGAAACCCGCGCGCAGTGGGCGGCTGTGACCGATCTGGGGTGCGCCTACAGCCAGGGCTTCTGGCTGGGCCACCCGCAGAACGTGGCAAAAACAGCCGAGCGCCTGGGCAGAGCGCCCGACTCCGCTCCGGTCAGACCGTCCTAGATTCCGTCCGCTTGCGGGAGGTCCCGGCTGGCACTCAGATTGGGTGCATCCCGCTGAAATGGGATGATGGTGCATGGCAACAGAACGGGAAATGCTGAGTCAGGTTATGGAACGTCATCTGGATCAGCTTTTAGAAGAGTCTGAGGGGCAGCTCAGCGTTGCTGAGCTGGAACAGACCCTACTCCGCCAGCAGAGTCCACTCATGCGAGAACTGTTTCAGACCCTCATTGACCTGCGCCAGAAGCAGGATTTTTCCCCCTCAGAGCAAACCGACTGACCCGGAGTGGCGCAAGGATGGACGCACGACGCTGCTGATTCACGGCTGTTGGGGAGCCGTGAATGTTCCCGCCCAGACTTGGGAACACCGGATAGATGGACGCCATCTCAGTCTCGCCAAAGATGCCAGCCTGGACAGCAGCGGCTTCACCCCGCAA
>NZ_JNIV01000128.1 GCF_000701405.1 Deinococcus marmoris DSM 12784 | reverse complement strand
TCTGCTCCGGGCTGTGAAACAACTTCAATTGCTCATTGATGGCGTCCCAGACGCTCTCCTGAATCCTGAGGTGATGGCGACGCTCCTGTTCGTCATGGGCCTGGTGGTGGGCCAGTTCAGCGTCGTAGGGCGAGACGCGGGCCAGTTCGCGCCTGATGGTGGTGCGGTGGAAGCCGAGTTGAGCGGCGATGGCGGGGATGGGTTGCTGGGCCTGGTGAAGTGCCTGGAGCTGATAGCGTAGGGGCAGCGTGAACCGGTGGTAGCACATGCTTTTCTCCTTTGACAGAGAAAGCGTAGCCCCTCCGGGTCACGCTGTGCGCTAGCAACTTGAATCCACCAGATTTTCGGACGGTAAGCCAAATTCTAAATTATATCCTCAGGCTAAAATTGTGGACATGATCTTTTTTATGGAAGGAGATAAAATATTCAAAGCCGAAGAAGTAGCTAGGAAACAGGCAAAGTTAAAGAACAAAAGATAATTTTCTGATCCCACCAAAGGAGTCACCCACATGATCCTGTCCCACGGAACCCTGACCGCCCCCGAAGCCCACGCCGACGCCACCCGCCAGATGCTGCGCCAGATCGCGCAGGCCACCCGCCAGGAAACGGGCTGTCAGCTCTATCTGGTCTCGGAGAATCTGGAAACGCCGGGCCATTTCGTCATCACCGAACAGTGGGCCAGCATGGAGGACATGCAGACGCACCTAGCGCTGCCTGCTGTGGGCGAGGCCATCGCCGCCGTACACGGCATGGGCATCACGGACCTGGCCATCACAGCCTGGGAGACGGGAACGCAGACGCAGATCATGTGATCTGAAAACACTGCGGGCGGCGGGATGTGCCACCATATGGCATGTCCCGCCGAACGATTCCCCCAGAGTTGCTGTCCCTGCTGCAAGGCGGGCGGCTTCCTGTCTCTGATCCCTTACCCGGTTTGCTGAAGCGGGCAAAAAAGCTACCGCTGGACCGTGAAGGCGCGTGGCTGCTGCTGACCCATCAGTTGACGGCTCCGGGGATACAGGAAGGGTTGCCGACAATGGTGCTCCTGCTGGACATGGCCAGTAAAGCGCTGCTGTTCCAGGACATGCTGGAGGACGCGGACACCGCTGATCTGACCCGGCTGGTGTTAGAAACCCTGCTGGAGCCTGAGCCAGTCGTGCGCAGTGGGGATGGGCTGACCACCAGCATGTTCACGGCCCCTCATCCGCTGGCCCGGCCCAGGCAGCCCGCCCGCATCCTGGCCTCCGACGCCTATGTGGCGCAGAGTCTGGCGGTGGAGCTGTCATCTCTGAAAACCACAATTGCGCACGACGATTCACCCCAGACCGCGCAGATGCTGGCCGCGCTGGCAGAGCCGTTCCAAGCCGCGCTGAACGCCCAGGCCGAGGCCATCAACGCCGTGCCATTTCTGACGGATCAGCCGGACGACGCTGTCCATGCTCTTCACGCGGCCATGAGCGCGTATTGCCACGCCCAACCCTGGGAGGTTTTTGATCCCCTGAAGCTGGTGCGGGCGGGCTGGACCGATGAACACGGCGTGCCAGGGCAGTGCTGCGCCGGAATCATGGGCGAGGCAGGCGTGGAATTTGGGCTGGCGCTGTACGCCCGCGCTGCCGAGCGGGCCGTGATCTTGCAGAGTGACGGCCCCGAAGTGGCCCTGAGGGTGTTGAGCGGCATGGAACGCATCTCGCTGGGCGAGGCGTCCGAACTGGCTCCGGAAGATCTGGCAACCTTCACACGGCTGGGGCTGGAACCGATTGAATGGGGCGGCGAATCCGGCTGGCCGGTCTTGCAGCGCCTGATCCGCAACGACTCACCGGAAGTCGCGGTCCAGACAGCGCCGCCTGTGACCCCACTCCATGCCGCGACGGCGCTATTGCAAACGCTGGCAGACCGGGCGCGGGCCAGACCGGGCTGTCCGGTCACGTCCCTGACCGCCGAACTGGGCGGAGTGCAGGTGCGCTATCCCTCGCCGCCCGCCGAGGATTTTAGTGAGCAGGAGCGGCGTGGGGCCGTGCGGGTGACCCTTGATATGCCCCCAGAGATCGCGTCAAATATGCCCGAACACCTGACCCTGACCGCGCCCGCCGACATGACGCTGCGCGACGCCTGGAGCGGCGTACAAAAGCAACATAAACGCTCCATCCTGCCCAGTGACCTGGAATTTCCGCTGGATGAGGAAGACGAGAACGACGACGATTGGTTTGATTCCACACCTGCCCAACTGTGGAACTTGCGCCCCGGCTCGCCGCTGCTGATCATGCGCCACCTGCCCGATGCTGGCCTACTGGACGGCGGGGGTCTGGTGGTCCGCGCCGAGTGGCTGCCCGATCTGGACGTTTCCAGTGCGGACCTGGAAATCCGGGGGGAGGGAACGGTGGTCAGGCCCGGAACAGGTAAAACCAACGCCGCGCCCGTCAATATTCCCCTGCATCCTGAACCTGTTCAAAGTGAACCCGTCCAGAAGAAGGCGACGAAAGCGACAGCCGCACCGCAGAAACGCGCCCAGCACGAGGGCATGTGCCGCCTGTGCGGCTTCGTGGGCAACAAGGCCAGCATGACCCGGCATCTGGCAAAGTGCGAGAACCGCGCCGCGCCCGGCAAGGGCGAACATGAGGTCTACCGCCTGCGCGTCACGGACAGCCGCCGCCCGGACTACTGGCTGGACGTGGAGATGCCCGTCACCGCCAATTTGGACGATCTGGACGGCTTTCTGCGCGATATCTGGCTGGAATGCTGCGGCCACATGAGTGCTTTTACGATTGGGCCGGAAGACGATTTCGCTGATTTTGATCCCTTCAGCGGGCCACCGAAAAAGAGCAGGCAGCCCACGCTGGACAAGCTGGGGCTGGCGAAGGGCGACAAATTCGGTTACACCTACGATTTTGGCAGCAGCACCGATCTGACCGTGCAGGTGCAGGCCCGCGAAACGGTGGCGGGCAAAGCCGGAGAGAAGGTGCGCCTGCTGGCCCGCAACATTCCACCCGCGCTGACCTGCTCGGAGTGCGGCAAACCTGCCGTGTGGGTGAATTCCTGGGAATATGACGAGGAAACTGGACGGGCGGTCCTGTACTGCGCCCAGCACGGCGAGGATCAGGACGAGGAGGCGCTGCTGCCGGTGGTCAACTCGCCGCGCATGGGCGTCTGCGCTTATGAGGGCGGCAACATGGACGACTGGCCCCCGGCGGTGACCGGCTAACGGATTCGCGTCACCCGCCGCAGGTCTTCCTCACCCTCCAGATGCTCCAGACGCAGGATTGGCGCGTCCGGGTAATCGGCGTACAGCCGTTCGCCCCACTCCACCACGCTCAGGCGGCTGCCCGCGATCAGGTCTTCCAGATCCATGTCGTACAGTTCCTGCACACTCCGCACACGGTAGGCGTCCACATGCAGGGCGCGGCCAACCGGGGTGGGGTAGGCGTGGATCAGGGCGTAGGTGGGGCTGGTCACCGGACCAGAGAAGCCCAGCGCGCCGATCAATCCAGAGGTCAGCGTGGTCTTGCCTGCCCCCAGTTCGCCCTCCAGAAACAGGACGGCGGCGGGCGGCAGGGCCGGGGCCAGGGCCGCGCCGAACTCGTGCTGCTCCTCTGGGCCATGCAGCAACTGGGACTGACCAGGTTCTAGCGGAAATGCAGGCATCGCCGCCGATGCTAGCGCCGGGGATCAGCGCCGTGTCGGGCCAATGCTGTGTCGATCAACGCTGCATCCGATCAATGCGGTCTCGGGTCAACGCTGCGTTCGGGTCACCCGCCACAGGCCATCGGCGTCCTGCTGGGCTTCCCAGCGGTGTCTGGCGCTGTGCATGGTCACCTCGGTGACGCCCATGTCCTCGGCCACCGTGATCAGGTTGGTCAGGGGAACGGTACTCTTGTCGTAGGGACCGCTGAGCAACATGCAGCCCTGAAGGGTCCACACCTCGGCGGGCAGTTCCGCTGCGTCCAGCTCAAAAACGCCCAGCAGACCGCTCAGGGCGTCGTCGCCGAAAGTGGCCGTGACTTCCTGGGCGGCGCGGTACTCGGCCTGGGCCTCGGCCAGCAGCGTTTCGGCGTCTCCCAGGGTCTGGGCGTAGCGGGCGCGGGCCGGGGCGCTCATCGGCCCCAGGCGGCGCTGGGCACGCAGGGTATCGGCCAGACGGCCCAGGCGCTGGGTGGTTTCTCCGGCCAGGCCGCGCACGGCGTCGTATTCGGCCACGATCCTGTCGGCGCGGGCATCAAAGCCCTCGCGCTCCTGGGCTGCCGCGCCCATGTGGCGTTCCAGCACCGCCCACAGCGGGTCCAGATCCAGCGCCTGACCGTTCGAGAGGGCCGCCTGGGCCTCCAGGAGCAGTGGGGCCAGTTCGGCTGCCGCGCCGGGCAGGTCACGGGCGGTGCGCTCGATCTCCAGCAGTTCGCGGCCCGCGTTCAGGCCCGCCTCGCCGCTGAGGGCCGTGCCGTCGGGACTGGCCTGCAACGCGCCGCGTGCCGTACTCAGGGCGCGCAGCTCGTCGCTGGCCAGGGTGCCGCCGTCCAGCAGGTGATGGGCGGCGTCCAGTGAAACCCGCACCCCCGCACCCGCCGGGTGGCTGGCCAGATCGCGTTCCAGCGCCGCCAGTTCGGCGCGTTGCTCGTCCAGGACCCCAGCCAGCACGGCGCGCAGGGTCTCGCTCCAGCCCTCTACCGCCTGCGCCGTCAGCGGGTGCTGCTCGCCGCCCCCGCGCAGCGCCTCAAGTTGCCCGCGCAGGTCCGGTCGCAGCAGCAGCAGCGGGGCAAACTCGCGCTCGGCAGTGTCCAGCGCCTGCCGGGCATATTCGCGTTCCAGTTCCAGCACGCGGGCCTGCGCCTGCGCGTCTCCGCTACGGTCGCCGCTGCCCAGGCCCTCCACCACCGAGGATTCCAGTTGTTTGCGCAGGTTGTAGGTCAGGGTGCGGGCGCGGTCTACCTCGCCGGGCAGCAGCGTACTCTGGGTCTGGGCCTCGTCGATCTGGGCGATCAGGGTGTCCAGGCGGCGCACCTCGCGGCCCCCCAGCCCCTGCACCCGCGTGAAGACGGCGCGCAGTTCGGCCAGATCCTGGGCCTGCATCACCAGTCCTTCTTGCAGGCGGCGGTCCATCTGCGCGATCAGGTCCTGGCCCTCCTGTACCAGGGCCGCCGTGTCCTGGCCGCCCTCCTGCTCCTGGCGGGCCACCCCCAGCACGCCGCGCAGGCGCTGGGTCTCGGGCCAGTCGAAGTACAGCGCGAACCGCCGGGCCTGTTCTTCCAGCTCGTCCAGCGCGGCGTCGTTGGCGGGCAGGCGTTCCTGGGTCACCTGCGACAGTTCTTCCAGCACCTCCGAAACCCGGCGCTTGGCCAGCGGCGCGGGCACGCTGAGTTGCAGCCGCTTGAACACCTCACGCTTGAGAATGCTTTCCAGCGTGCGGACGTCCATGCGCTCCGGCGTGGTGCCGCGCTCGGCGGCGGCGTCCTGCAAGATGCGTTCCAGCGCACGCGGCGAGATCAGGTCACCCAGCATCTTGACCGGCAACTGGTGCAGGCTGGCGTTCATGGCTGACATGGGCACGTCGCCGGATCACGTCTGGAGCGCGCCCGCTTCCTGGGCGGCAGGCTAAACATCACTGCCCCGGAGGCCCGGACGGGCGAGAGAGGCCACGTTAGACGGAATCCGTATCAGACATAGCCTCCATTGCATCACAGGTCCTCGTCCCAGTCCAGGCTCTGCGCGGCGGCAACTTCCTGCTGCGGCGCGCTGCGGCGACCCAGCAGACCGAACTGCTGGCACAGCCCCCGGAAACCGAAGGTACTCAGGCCGATGGCCAGAGCCGCCGACAGCGCCCACAGCGGTAGCCCGTAGGCGTTCTGGGTCAGCGTGAAATTGCTGGCGGCCCGCAGCGCGCCCACGCCGGTCAGGTCACCGATGGCCCCCAAGAGGCCGAACAAGCCTTCCAGAAACACCGGCAGCAGCAGCAGCGCCAGCCCCGAGGCGATGGCCCGCCAGTAGGTGTTGCGCCCGCCGAAAGCCAGATTCAGCAGGTACAGCGGCACGAAGGCCAGGGCCGCCAGCAGTGCGAAGACCAGCACCCTCAGCCAGCCCCCAAAGCCGCGTGCCACCCCGGCTGAAACGTTGTCCAGCGTGCTGACGGGTTGACCGGCGGCGCGGCGCTCCAGCCCCGACAGGCCAGCGATCAGGGCCTGCACGTCGTCCGGGCGCAGCGCCGTGCGGACCTGGGCTGCGCCCAGATCGAACACCAGCGCGTCGTAGCCCTGGGCACTGCGCAAGGTGGTAGGCGCGGCGGCCAGCGCGGCCCCGGCCTGCCCCAGTTGCTCGCGGGCCAGCGCGGGATCGCCGTGCCCGGCAGCGGTGAGTGCGCGGCCCAGCGCGGCGTAGACCTCCCCTGCGCTGGTCCTGGCCGGGCGGGCGGGGGCGGTGGGCCTTGGTGTGGCAGTGGCGGCAGGTGTTGCTGGCGGGGTTACGGTGGTGCTGCCCGGCGTAACGGTCACCGGAACGGCGGGCGTGGTGGACGGCGTGACCACCGCGCCACTCGGCGCTGAGGCCAGTGACTTCACGAACGCGCCGTTGTTCTGGCGCAGTGCCGTCAGCGATGTGCCCAGTGCGCCCACGTCGCCCACGGTCAATTGCCGCAGCGCGTCACCGAACTGCGAAACCTTCAGGTCACCCGCGCCGGGGGCGTCCTGCACCGCCGTGAACCAGGCCATCCCGCGCGACAGGTTCAGGTACGTGGTGGGGGACTGGGTGGGCTGGGCCGTATTCAGGGCCGCGCCGATCTTTACGGCAGCCTCGCGTTGCAGCCGCCAGGCCACGCGGGGCAGTTTGCCCGCCGCGCCGTCTGCTAATAGCGCCTGCGTTGCCGCGCCGCTCAGGCCAAATTCTCCGGCCAGCAGCCGCAGTTGCGCCGTGCCGTTGGCCGGGGCGCTGGCCAACAGGGTCAGGGTCTGATCATACAGCGCCTTGCGCATGAAGCCGCGCGCCAGCAGAACCTGGGCCTCCAGTTCCGCCGGACTGCGCGCCAGCGAGCCGCGTGCGCGTTCCAGCGAGCCTTGCAGGGCGCTGGCCAGTTGACGGTTTTGCAGGCTGGGGGCCAGTTTTTTCAGATCTGCGTCCGCCGCGTCCAGCCGGGTCAGGGCCTGGGCCGCTGACGTTGCCCTCGCCGTCACGGCCCCGTCCAGATCGGCGGCCAGCGCCCGGTAGGCTCCCAGGTCCTGCGCGCCCGCCGAACCTGCGCCCAGCAGCGCCGCTGTCAGCAACCAGCCTGTGCTGCGGGAAGTCATGCGGCCACCTGAAGGCCCTGTAATTCCACCAGCATGCGGCCCACGTTGGCCTGTGCGCCCACCACCACGGCCACGCAGTACTCGCCCAGCGGGCGCATACAGACGGTGCGCCCCCCCAGGTCCGCCGACATCAGACGCAGCGTGCGGCCCCCCAGCAGCAGCGCCGTGGCCGCCACCACCCCGCCCAGGCCGCTGGCCCCGGCGATGGCGCGGCTTTGCAGCACCTCGCCGCTGGCCCGGCAGACCATCACGCCCTGCACGCCCGAGAAGCGGGCCAGTTCGCGCAGCAGTTCCTCCTGCCCGTCCGCGCTGCTCAGGTCATAGGTGCGGCCCAGCCCCACGGACACGTATTCGGGATCGTCGAACTCGAAGTCGTCGGCCCCCAGGCTCAGGTGTGCCAGCGACAGGCCGCCCGCATCCGAGTCGTCGTCCCAGGCGGCAAAGGGGGCCATCTGGGTCATCAGGGTGGGGGCCTTGGGGTATTCGGCAGCCAGTTGCCGGGCCAGGGTCAGCAGTTCCTGGCGGGCACGCGCCTCGGGCAAGACCATCGACAGCCGCGCCAGCAGCGGCCCGGACAGCAGGCGCTGAAGGTCCTGGGCCGTCACGGTGTCGGGCTTCAGGTGCTGCTCGCGCAGCAGGGCCTGGAGCATGGTCTCGGCTGCCCGGGCCGATACGACGCCCGTCAGGGCATGAACAGTCATGGTGTACACCGCATTGGTCATCTCAGGAAACCTCAAGGGAGTGTAGACAGAGCGGGCTTACATTTTTGTCTCACGGGGTTCTCTCTTCATTCTGCTGGCCTTTGCTATACTCCCTGCGGCCCAGGTTTGCCGGAGCCAGAGCTGGTTATGCCGTTCCACATGTAGCTTCTGACCTGTCCAGCGAATTCCTTTCCCACACACCCGCACCCGTAGCTCAGTTGGATAGAGCGGCCCCCTCCTAAGGGGCAGGTCACTGGTTCGACTCCAGTCGAGTGCACCAAAGAAAAGCCCCGCCCAGTGCGGGGTTTCTGCGTTTCTCGAAGGCGGTTGAAGGCGTGCTTTTTGGGATCGTGACCAAATTATGACCAACTGGCCTTTAATTCACCACCCTAGGCTGCGCCTTGACCAATTTTAGTGGCGCGCCATGGCACAGCATCAGCGAGGGGTACGTGTGGCGTAAGCCGTGCCGTGGGGTATCGTGCCTGGGCGCTCAAGGCTCTCACGGTTCACCAGGCCGTGAGGGGTTCCGTGGCAACCTCAATCCTCTGGCGCGAGGTAACGCCTGGGGTTGGTGGAAACAGCCGTGGAAGCAACTTGCACTGCGAACTCAGCGGCGGCCTCTGTGCCCTCTGCCTGGATGAGCGCATGCAGATACGCAGCATTCCAGATGTCACCGGCCCCGACGGTGTCGCTGACCTGAATGGCCGGGGCCGCGTGCAGGCTGACCTGCCTACCGTGATGCAGCAGAACGCCGTCGGCACCACGCTTGATCACGAGGGTGCCGTCCGGGTGCAGGTGGGAAGCGAGGCACTCCACGGCGCACCGCAGATCGGTTTCACCCGTCAGAGCCAGCGCTTCGAGATCATTGATCAGTAGATGGTGGATTCGGGGCAACCAGCGCTCAACCTCCTGCCGCAGTTCAGGGGTGTAGCCGCCATCGGGCCAGCCCATGTCGAGGGCCACCAGTGTTCCGGTTTGCCCGAAATACGTCAATACCTCGGGATACTCGCGGCGTAGCACTGGCGTGAGGAAGGCTCCGGCCAGCAGGGCGAAGCGGCTGGCTGGAACGTGGGGCCGCAGGTCCGCCCACTCCAGGGTTGCCAGATGCCCCAACTGGGTGATGAACGTCCGCTCGCCGTCTGAATGGGTCACGGCGACGGTCACGGAAGTCGGCCCACTACAGGGAAGCCAGGTGACCTGCTCGGCGGGGAGCTGCTCCTGGAGCCACTTCCCGGCCAGATCATCCCCAGCCGTACTGATTACAGCGTGGTCTGTGCCTAACGCAGTGCAGGCGGCGGCAGCGTTTCCAGCGTTCCCGCCAACGCGCCACTGCAACTCCTCCACCAGAACTTCAGTGCCGCGCCCAGGCCAGCCGTCCAGGGGACCCAGAATCAGGTCCACATTGATGTTGCCCAGGATGACCAGGTCACGCGCCGTCACGCAGGCCGCTCCGGCAGTGCCGCAGGACGGAACTCGACGTTCAGGCCCGCAAAGAGATCATGCATTGGGTACTCAGGCACCGAGGAGCGAATCCCGCCCAGGCTAAAGGTCTCGCTTTCCATTAGTGGGCCGAATTGCTCGTCGCTGAGGGTGCCCAGGGTGCTGAGTGGACCCGTTTGAGTGCGATGGGAGAACAGGGCGGCCCGTTTCTGTGCCGCATAGGCGCGAATGTCGATCCGGGCAGCGATGGTGCAGTCGCAGACCGCGTAAGTCTCCGGTTCCAGCCCCTCCAGCACGCCAAGAGAACGCCCACTCTGGAGGCGAAGCATTTCCTCACGGCTCTGAACGGTGTAAAAGAGTCGCTGAACGCGCACCTGCCGGAACCCACTGCTGGCGTAAGCAGCGGTGGCGACGCGGTGGGTGATCAGATGATCAGGGTGGCCGTACATGCCATGTGGGTCGAAGGTCAGCATAATTTGAGGATGGGTGGCCTCGATCACTTCCAGAATCTGGCGTTCCATCGCCGTCAGGTCGGCGTTGATGGTGGCCAGGGGATCGTCGCGGCGAAGCCGGTCACCCCGCCCGCTGTCATGGTAGCCGAGAAAGATAGGGGGGTGGATGCCCAGAGCAAGACAGGCGTCTTTGAGTTCCTTTTCCCGCTGGGTGGGCAGATCGACATTGCCCAGGGTAGGGTCGGTGTTGCGTCCTGCCTCACCGCGCGTCAGGCAGATCAGGTGAACCTGCGCGCCACGTGCGGCATACAGCGCCAGCGCCCCACCGCAGCGCAGAGCCTCGTCATCGGGATGGGCAAAGACGGCCAGAAGAGACGCGGGGGCGCTCATCCCTTCATGCCCGTCAACACGATGCCCTCGATGATCTGTTTCTGGAAGATGGCAAAGACGATCAGGACCGGAATCACCGCCAGACTGCTCGCCGCCATGATCAGTCCCCACTGCGTCCCCGCCTCCCCGTTGAACAGCGCGGTCCCCACCGGCAGCGTGCGGAACTCGGGTTTCTGGATCACGATCAGCGGCCACAGGAACGCGTTCCAGTTGCCCAGAAACGTGAAGATCGCCAGACTGGCCAAAGCTGGGCGGACCAGCGGCAGCGCGATCCGCCAGAAAATCCCGAACTCGCTCATGCCGTCGATGCGTGCCGCTTCCAGCAGGTCATCCGGGAGCGTCTCGAAGAACTGCCGCATCAGGAACACCCCGAACGCGCTGATCAGCCCCGGAAACATGATCGCAAAGTACGCCCCTGGCACCGTGCTGGTCAGATTGATGTC
>NZ_JNIV01000127.1 GCF_000701405.1 Deinococcus marmoris DSM 12784 | reverse complement strand
GCAAAACAGTTTGCAGGGCTGACCACCTGCCAGCTTCGTCAGACGCAGGCTCTGGAGAACCATTGGAATACTGCGTTCTTCGCGCTCAGTCTGGGACGGGCAGAAGTGCTGCTGGAGGCCGCTGGCCTCCAGGGTCGCCCGGCCACTTCACTGGTGTTTTCCTACGAAGACATCAAGCGGCGGGCCTTCAACCGGCTCTTTGCGTGGCGAATACTGAGCAATCTAGGTCTCCAGGCACGATTTGCCGAATTAGGAAAACATCCGTCCAGGCCGCTGGATTTGGGGGTCAAAGCGGCTTGAGGGTGGTCAAAACTGTCCGAACCATTGCTCATGCGAATTGGCCAAAATTTCGCTCTTTGCCAGGTCAAGCCCTACGCCAACAACTTGCCACAACCGCAGGAATAATTTTCACAGGCAGGTCTTCTAGCGTAACTCTACCTCTACAGCAGCTGAGCTGTCCTCAACCTGCCCCACCACCACCTCGATTCCCAACATTTTGCGAGAGGACCTCGGAAAGTCAGTCGGAAACGGTGCTGCGAGTTTTGAGCTACGACACAGACCAATCGGACGTCAACCTATAACGCAATTCAGCGACAAGGGTAATCTGGAATGAACGCCCCATACGGACCCCGATTGAAAGGTGTTGACAACACCTGAAAATACGAACGGAGTGAGCAGGAGAAAAACGGGTTCCGGGCATGGAGTGCAGGAATTGGCGCTGTCCTGATTTCTGCACGAAACAGACGGAATCCGTATCACTTTACGAGTGCGGCTAATGCGCAGGGCCGCTCTCCCTCCCAGCGAAGATGAGCAGCGTGTAGTTGCCTCCGGGTATGCTGAGCGTCCCAGGCATGGAACATCAAGATGTCTTGGCCATCCAGGGTGGTGACGCTGGCGTGGCCGGGACCAATCAGGGGGCCTGCGGTTCGCAACACATTGGCCCGTAGAGCGGGTTCAGTCCACGGGCCGAGGGGGTGATCGGCAACCGCATGCCCGACGCCGTAGGTTTCATTGGTCCAGGCCCCGCCCGAATACAGCAGGTGAAACTGTCCGTTCCGCCACAACACAAACGGCCCTTCCAGGGTGTGCCAGTCGTACACGCCGCCGTACATGGCCCGCCCCGTCTGATAACGTTGCCAATCGCCACTGGCCCGCACGATCGTCTGCGGTTCACCGAGATGGGTCATGTCGTGCAACGGGGCCACCGCCAGTACCGTGCCGGGACGCTCGCCGCTTAAATCGTCGCGTGCGAAAAACAGCCACCACGAACCGTCCGGGGCCTGAAAGGGGTGCGGATCAATGGCGAACGGCTCGTCCGGAGTCAAGTTCAAACCCAGGTCAATGAAGGGGCCGAGGGGATGCGCCGCCGTCGCCACCCGCAGGTGGTGGCCCTGATCGCCGTGGCCCACCGAGTAGTACAGGTAAAATCTCTGGTCCTGACGCGCGACCTCCGGGGCCCAGTAGTCCAGTGGCTCCGCGCCCAGCGGCTCAAGCGCGCCGCCGTGCGAATTCCAGTTCACGAGGTCTGGCGACGACAGGACCTCGAACACCCGCCCCCCAGTTTCACTGTGTAGACCAGTCCCGTAGGCATAGTACGTGCCGTCCACATTCATCACGAAGGGATCGGCGAAGTAACCGGGAAACAGCGGGCCGGGCGGCAGGGCAATGTCTGCAAGCTGGCGGCTCATGGGCGCGTCCTTTCCATCACCAGCGGGCGGGGCAGGCCGGCCACCGTTGCCTGCGGCCAGGCCGGGTCCAGCGTCAGGACTTCCAGGCCGACCCCGGTAAGGGCGATGGTGTCCTCAATCTTCGCGCCGCGCACGCTGGGGTTCCAGGCCAGGACCGAGCCTACATCCAGTGAGATGGCCGCCCCTGGCGTGGCGATGGCCTCACGCGCCTGGTAGCCGGCCAGGCCGCCCTGGTGGTGTTCGAGCACGGCTCCTGGATCGCCCACTTCACGGTACGCCTCCGCCAGCACGCTGTAAAGGTCCAGGAGGCGCGTACCCGGCACGCTGGCAGCCAGCACAGCGGCCTCAACGGTGCGGACCCTGGCGTGGGCGGCCCGCGCCGCGTCAGGCAGCGGGACGAAGGACACGAAGCGGGTCAGGCTGGCGACCAGCCCGTGGCCGCGCGCACAGACGACCAGCATAGCAACGTTGCCCAGAATCTCGTCCTGCGGCGTGGGGTGGCGGTACAACGGCAATCGGCGCTGGCCAGCCACCAGGGCCAGGGCGTCGTCCAGGCCGCGTCGGCGCAGGGCCGCGCCCGCCAGGGCCGCCAACTCCAATTCCGTCATCTGCGGGGTGGCCTCGAGCAATACCGCGGTCACGGCCTCGGCGGCGGCGCGGCCCACCTGCCGGAACCGGGCGAGTTCGGCGGGCAGCAGCGTGCGCCTGCGGACGAGCAGCGCTCCAGGAAGCGCCTCCTCCGCAGGGCCAGGGCGGTCGCTCAGCACCGGGCCGCCCGGCTGAACAGTGGCCAGGGCCGCCGTCTCCCAGGCGTTCGGATCGCCCCACGGCACGGCCCGCACCGGCAACAGTTGCGCCAGTTCCTCGCCCAGTTGCTCGGCCCGCAGCCGCTCGGCCTCAATGTGATCCGTCAGCACAAAGGCGTCGCGCATCCCGATGATTACCTCGGCCACACCCGTCTCGGCGGTCATCAGGACCGTGCTGGACCCCCCGGCCGTGGCCCAGGCGAACCAGTCGCTGCCGCGGAGACGGCACAGCGAACTGCCCGTCTCCGCCAGCGCCTTGCGCACCCAGGCGAGCTTGGTCTCCACCTCCTGCGCGCGGGTCATGGCCGACGCCTCCGAGGCTGGCATTGGCAGACTCACGGCGTCGGTGCCTGCTGCGGCGTCAGGGTCGGCCCGGCCACCTTGACCCTGCCGCCCGAGAACGTCACCGGCTCCAGGCGCAGGCTGCGGTATCCGCCCGCCGCGTCGGAGGTCAGGGGGGCAGTCCAGGCGTGGTACGCCAGCCAAGTTTTCCCTGCCCCGTCCGTCACCACCGTCTGATGGCCCGGCCCAGCCACTTGCCCCTTGCTGACCAGAATCGGATTTTCCGCAGCCTTTTTGTAGGGACCAGTCACGCGTGAGGCCGTGGCGTAGCCCACCGCGTACAGGTCGCTGTCGTACGGCCCGGCAGAGTACAGCAGGTAATACACGCCGCCCGCCTGGTACAGGGTGGGGGCCTCGATCACGTTGCCCTCCCACAGCTCGAAATTCTGGATCAGGGCGTTGGCCTTGCCAGTCAGCTTGAGGCCATCTGCGCTGAGGGGCTGAAGGTAGATGTTGGTGGCCTGGTTGCAGCAGTTGCCGTCGTTTTTCCACAGCAAGTAGCGTTGGCCGTCCGCGTCCTGAAAGGGGCTGGCGTCGATGCTGCCGCCCTCGGAAAGCTGACAGATCAATGGCTTGCTGGACGAATCCTTGAATGGTCCCGCCGGGGAAGCCGCCGTCGCAACACCAATACACTGACGGCCACTGGCATCGTCCTGTGCGGTGAAGTACAGCGCAAAGGTCTTGCCGATCTGGGTCACTTCGGGAGCCCAGGTGCGTCCGCCCTTGACCCACGGTGGCAACACCGGCATGGCGTCCCCCACCACTTCCCAGCGCACCAGATCGCGGCTGACCGCGTGCGGCACGTTGGCATTGGCGCTGTTGGTGGCGTAGGCGTAGTAGGTCTGGCCAACGCGCAGCAGGCCAGGATCCGGGAAATTCTCGTCCAGAACCGGATTGCGGAAGGTGGGACTGGGGCTGCTAGGGGGGCGGGCCGTTGCTGGGCCGCCGCCGCCTGCCTGGGACGAGGTGGAGAGCAGAAGGGCAGTAAGGCCCACGCCCAGCAGCAGTCTTGAATGCAGCATGGTTACTCCTTGAGGCCGGTGGTGGACAGGCCCGCTTCCAGAAAGCGCTGCGCCACCAGGTAGGCGATCAGCGCGGGAATCGCCGCGAGGGTGGTGGCGGCCATCAACTTGCCGTACTCGGTCACGTAACGCTGCGAGAAAGAGGTGATGCCTACCGGCAACGTCATCTTGTCCACGTCAGTCACGGTGTACAGCGGCCACAGGAAGTTGTTCCACGATCCCATGAACGCGAACACGGCCAGCGTCGCCAGGGCCGGGGTACTCAGCGGCAGGATGATGCGCCACAGGATTTGCAGGCTGTTTGCACCGTCCAGGCGCGCGGCTTCTTCCAACTCACGTGGGATGCCAATGAAAAATTGCCTGAGCAAGAAGACGCCGAAGACCCCGCTCAGGCCCGGCCAGATCAGCGCGTGGTACGAATTGATCCAGCTGAAATTGAGCATCATGATGTATGTAGGGATCAAGGTGACGATGCCGGGAATCATCAAGCTAGACAGAATAAACCAGAACCAGCCGTTGCGCCCCGGAAAGCGCATGCGGGCCAGCGGGTAGGCCGTCAGGGCGCACAGCAGCACGTGCAGGGCGGTAAAGGCCAGCGCCACATACAGCGAATTGCCGGTCCAGCGCAGGATGTTGCCGTCGGGGGAAGTCAGAATTTCGCGGTAGTTGTCGAAGGTGGGCTGCGTGGGAAACCACTGCACCGGCAGTGAGATGGCATCGGCCTCAGATTTGAGTGACGTGGAAAGCATCCAGTACACCGGGGCCAGAAAGATCAGGGCCAGCACGCACAGCAGCGCGAACCGGGGCAACTCACGCGGCATCCGGCGGCGGCGCACGGGCCGCACAGCAGCGGTAGGAGTAAGATGGGTCATCGTCAGTCCCCCTTTACGTCACGCGCCATCAGGCCAAACTGGCCGGCGGTGAAGATCAGCATGATCAGGCCGAAGGCAAAGCCCATCGCGGCGGCGCTGGAATACTGCGCGTTGGTAAAGCCCTCCTCGGTGATGTACTGGATGACGCTTTGGGTGGAGCGGCTCGGTCCGCCGCCCGTAATCACCAGCGACTGCCCGAACAACTGAAACGAGGACAGCGCCGTCGTAACGAACACGAACAGCGTGACCGGAGCCAGCATCGGCACGGTGATGAAACGAAACTGCTGCCACGGCGTCGCGCCGTCCAGCGAGGCGGCCTCATACAGGCTGAGCGGCACGTTGCTCAACGCGGCCAGATACAGCGTCATGTTGAAGCCCAGGGTCCACCACACCGTCCCGATCACAATCGGCACCCAGGCCAGGCCCTCGGTGGAGAGCCAGGGAATGGGCGGGGCGCTCAGTAGCACTTCCCGCGCGGCGTTGACCAGCCCGATCTGGTTGTCAAACATCCAGCGCCACAGAATGCCCATCACCGAGACGGTCAGGATACCGGGCATGAAGAACACGGCCCGGAAAAAGGTGCGCCCGAAGATGGGTCGGTGCAGCAGCAGTGCCAGTCCCAGCGCCGCCGCCAGCAGCAGCGGGACGCTGACAATGGTGAAAAAGGTGGTGTTCCAGAGCGTCTTCCAGAAGAAGTCGGCCTGCGGCGTACCGGGCGTGAACAGGTTGCGGTAGAACTCGGACCCCACGAACGCCTTGACTGGATTGAGCAGGTCCCAGCGGTGCATGCTGATGTACAGTCCATAGCCGATGGGGTATACCGTGAACACGAAGAACAGCAGCGCGTGTGGCAGCAGGTACAAGTAGGGTTCCAGCGGAACGCGGCGGCGCGGCGTGGGGGCCGGAGCCGTGGTGGTCCGGGCGGGCGCTTGGGTAATGGTCATGAACGGGATACCTCGCGCGGAGAGATGTTGAATTGGGCGGCCCGGTTCGCCTCACCCCGCAATCAGGGGGGAAGGGGCCGGGCCACCGCCTACATCACTGGGCCAGAACGCTCAGGCTGGCATTACTGGAAGTTCTTGCGGGCCTGCTCAATCTGCTTATTAGATTCCTTGACACCATCGTTCAAGGCCTGTGGAACGGTCTTTTTGCCGAGATACGCGGCTTCCCACGCCTGATCGAACGGTCCCATCACCTGGCCGACCCAGGGGTAGCCGCTGGTGGCGTACACGCTGTTCAGCCGGTCAAAAATGCCGCTGATGGCGGCCTTCTCAAAGCCCGCGTTCTTGGCGACGGTGGCCTGGGTCGGCAGGCTGCCCGTGGTGGTCCAGGTCAGGTTCTGCGCGGGCAGGCTCATCCAGGCCATGAAATCCAGCGCGGCCTTGCGCTTGTTGGCGTCATAGCTGGAGGTCTGCTTGGGCAGCGTCAGGTGGCTGGAGCCGCCCCAGGCCGCATCCTTGGCGGTGCCACCCACGCGCGGCATAAAGGTGACGCCGAAGTTCATCTTCTGCTGCTCAAAGCGGTCCAGGTACCACTGCCCGCTGGGGAACATGCAGACCTTGCCCTGGCTGAAGGCCGCCAGCTCGGCTTCCTCGGTGCTGTTGGGGCGGGCGACGCCCTGCTTGACCAGATCAACCAGAAACTGCACGGCGCTGACGGCCTGCGGCGAGTTAAAGGCCGCGTTCTGGCTCTTGTCCACCATCTGCCCGCCGTTCTGGAGAATCGCCGCGTAGGCCGCCCGTGCGCCGACCCAGTTGTTGTAAAGACTGACGCCCCAGGTGTCCAGGTTCTTGGGATCAAAGCCTGCCTGCCCCGCCTTCTTGCCGCTCTTGTCCACGGTGCACGCCTGCGCCACTTTCAAAAACTCCTCGCGGGTCTTGGGCGGTTTGCTGGGATCAAGCCCAGCTTTCTTCATCAGGTCTTTGTTGTAGAACATCACGTAGGCCACGCTGGAGATGGGGACCCCATACGCTTGATTCTTGTAGTCGGCTGTGGCGAACAGCGGCCCGAAGAAGTTGGACTTGCTGATGCCCGCCACCTTCAACTCAGCGGGGGCCAGCGGGGACACCGCGCCGCGTGCCACGAAGCCGGTGATCTGGTCCTCGTTGATCACCACCACGTCGGGGGCCTTGCCAGAAGCGACCAGCGCCGGGAGTTGCTGCCAGGTCGTCCCCCACGGCTGCGCCTGACCGCGCACCTGCACGTTGGGGTGGCTCTCGTTGTACTTCTTGATTAGCCCTTCCATGACAGGCCGGTCCGGTCCGGTGAAGCCGTGTAAAAAGGTGAGGTTGACCTTGGGGCCACTATAACTCTGGGCGCTGGCCGAACCAGGGGACGTGGAGAGGGTGACGGCGGCGGTCAGCAGGGCCAGTCGGGACAGGGGTACAGTCATTGAATTCAACCTCCAGTAAGCGGAAACCGCTGTCAAGAAGCCACGCTTCTCAGACATTGGTGTCCTGAACGTTGCCGCATGGTGGCGGCCCGATTTGTCTGCATGGTGTGCAACTCTCACGGTACACCATCGCGGAATACTCGTCAATCCTTTTGTTGTAAATTGATTTAACTTGTGACTTTTAGATATTCCGTTTTGTCTGACCCAATACACCAGTCACAGCTCTATGGCCGACAATCCTCCCCGCTGCCAAGACTGGCTTGGTGTCCCTAGGCCCCTTGTCCGTGAAGGCATGCCGTCTAGGCGTCGGTCTTTTCCATACAACGACACAAGCCGCCAGTTTTATCTGTCCCTCCCAAGTGCTGTAACCGACGCCTTTGCAGCGCGCTGTGCGTACCTCGTCTGCCGCCATTTACATTCCGTAGCGATTTGCCTATTGTAGTTGCGAATGAAGTTGTGAATAAACGATTTATCCTGTGACATCTGGATGCGTGCCTATGACAGCTCAAGGTGTGAAAGCACCGTTTCGGAGGTTTTATGAAGACTCAGCCTGCCCATCCCCGTCCCCAGTTCCAGCGCCCGACCTGGCGTAGCCTCGACGGCGAGTGGCAGTTCGCTCATGATGACTTGGCCCACTGGCAGCAGCCCATGGACGTGATATTCGACCAAATCATCACGGTCCCCTATGCTCCGGAGAGCGTCCTCAGCGGCCTTCATGACGGCAGTTTTCATCCGGTAGCCTGGTATACCCGTCAGCTTTCAGTCGCCCCCCATGAACGGGCGGGGAGAGTGCTGATTCACTTCGGAGCGGTCGACTACGCCGCGCGGGTGTGGGCGGGAGGCCGCCTTGTCGGTCAGCATGAAGGCGGCCATACCCCCTTCACTGTGGACATTACCGAGGCGCTGGGCAAGGACGGTACGGTTGACCTCGTTGTGCGCGCGGAAGACGATCCACATGAGCTGGCCCGGCCCCGTGGCAAACAGGACTGGAGGGCCGAGCCGCACCTCATCTGGTATCCGCGTACCACCGGCATCTGGCAGAGCGTGTGGCTCGAGAGCGTGCCGCAGACCCGTCTGGAGGCCCTGCGCTGGACACCCTGGCTAGACCGCTGGGAACTGGGGCTGGATGTTGGTGTGGCCGGGCCACTGACGCCTGGGCTGCGTGTGCGGGTTCGTCTGTCGGTGGACGGGCGCTTGCTGGCCGACGACACCTACACCCTCACCACCCGTGACCTCAGCCGCCGGATCGCCATTCCCGATCCCGGCATCGACGACGCCCGCAACGATCTGCTGTGGAGTCCCGAACACCCCCAACTGATCCAGGCCACCCTCGAGCTGTTAAACGGTGAACGGGTCGTCGATCAGGTGCAAAGTTACACCGCCCTGCGCTCCGTCGGCAATGACGGGCAGCGGTTTCTCCTGAACGGCCACGCCTATACCCCCAAGATGGTCTTGGACCAGGGATACTGGCCGCAGGGGCTGATGACGGCGACCGACGAGGAGTTGCGCCGCGACGTGGAACTGACCAAGCGGCTGGGCTTCAATGGAGCCAGAAAACACCAGAAGGTCGAGAACCCCCGCTGGCTGTACTGGTGCGACGTGCTGGGACTGCTCGTGTGGGAGGAGATGCCCAGCCCCTACCGGTTTACCCCAGAGGGCGTCGAGCGGCTGACGCGTGAATGGATGGAAGTGATCCGCCGCGACATCTCGCATCCGTGCATCGTGGCGTGGGTTCCGTTCAATGAGAGTTGGGGTGTGCCGGACCTGCCCAGCAATCCGGTCCACCGCGACTATGTGCGGGCGCTGTATCACCTGACCAAAACGCTGGACCCTTCCCGACTGGTCATCGGCAACGATGGCTGGGAACATGTGGCGACCGATCTGCTGGGCATCCACGACTACGCGCACGACCCCGCCGTGCTGACCCGGCGGTACGGCACGCTGGAGGCCCTGGCGCGCGTGCTGACGCAGCCCTTTGGACGCCGCCTGCTGCTGGACGACTTCAGTGCCGAGGGTAAACCGGCCATTCTCAGTGAATTTGGAGGCGTTGCCTACAGCTTGGAGGCTGAGCGGGGCTGGGGCTATCACCGGGTGGGCGACAGCGCGGCGTTTGTGGAGCTGTACGAGGGGTTGCTGGCCGCCGTGCATGACTGCGAGGCCCTGGCAGGTTTCTGCTACACCCAACTGACTGACACTTTTCAAGAGAAAAATGGCCTGCTGACTGAGACCCGCGAGCCGAAGGCAGACCTGGCCCGGCTGGCGCGGGCCACGCGGGGGCCGCGCCATGCGTGGGACATTGACATTGACCCTGACCCCCACCCGCTGGGCTACGCGGAGCGCTGGTGCGAGCGCGGGGTGTGGGCAGCGCCGGGTAGACCTGAAGCCGCAGAATAAACCTGTCGCAAGGTCAGGGTCCGTGACGCTCTGGTCTGGCCCTCCAACCACTACGAACAGCCGGTCAGCGCCCGCCTTAGCGCACCTTGACCGTGCGGGCGTGGCCCGGAAAGGTATAATTAATTCGCATCACCAGATCCTGCTCATAGTTGCCAAAACGTCGTCCGAACAGATTCAAGCCCGAGCAGTTACGGGCATCGGGCTTTACCCCCAGCCGCACCCGGATGTGGTGACTGTCCGTCAAGTTCAACTCCGGAAGGCTGACCCGGGACAGTTTCTCCCCGTCAATGAAGGCCCCATCCTCGCGCACGCTCCAGTGTTTGAGTAAGCCGTGCGAGGTCTGGTCGTCGTTCCACCACGCGGGCGTGAGACGCGCGCGGGTGCCGCCAAAATCGCCGGGGCTGGTCCAGGTTCCCACCTCGGTGCCGTTGACCCAAAGAGTGATGTCTGAAGGCCACTCCGGGTCGTACTGCGGCGCTTCCGAGCAAATTTCCATGCTGAGGTCAAACTGGGTTGGGGCGGCCCCGTAGGGCAGGTTGTTGGGAAACACGTAATCGAGGTGGCCGCTACCGCCGAACCACAGCAACTGGGCGTAGACGTGTTCGGGTTCGTAAAAGGAGCGCGGATCGTCCAGCATGCCGATGATCTTGGTTTCCGAGGCCAGGCCACAGGTCGGCTGCGCCTCCACGTGCGAGTAGTTCCCGATGGGCATGGTAATCGTCACCTGATCGGCCTGCGCCTCCACCGCTGCTCCGGGCATCTTGAACTCCACCTCGTCGTACCGACGCGAACACAGCTTCTGGGATCCTCGTGTTCCAGGTTCGTACTCAACCGTGATCAGGCCAGCGTGGACCAGCTGGTTGAGGTTAAAATTGACCGTGGAATGCGGGAGATCCAGCGCCGCCGCCAGTTCAGAGACATTCAGCGCATTGTGGGTCAGCAGGCTAAGGATGAGCAGTCGAGTTTCGTTCGCCAGTGCCTTGAGGATGGGCAGGGCACTCTCGCCCTCCAAGCTCAGGCTACGGCTTCCAGATGCAGGCATGTCACTCCTTTCATTTCTCGATCCTTCTAAAGGCATCCAGTAGAACTGCTCAATTGCTACGGATGAACCAAAATATTAACAGGCAGAGTTGAGAGTTTCAGAACGTCCGTTGACCCTGCTCCAAGGCTGATCTTGCTAGGGTTTAGTGGAGGGGAAGTTCAGTCTGATTCACACTGGAGACTGACATGGCACACCGTACTCCTCCCCATAAGTAACTAGCGGGTGTAGACTCCGGCATCAGATGACTTGACCCAGAATTGACCCCACAAGACGCTGAGGAGCTTGAACACCTGCTCTTCGCCCGTGACGTGCTGCCCTGTGAACGCAAGCGCTATTTTGCCCTGTGGCACGCTCATCTTGGCAGCTCATCCCG
>NZ_JNIV01000126.1 GCF_000701405.1 Deinococcus marmoris DSM 12784 | reverse complement strand
GTCTCCTTGGGTGTGGGCTTGAGAACCTCACCCTACCGGAGACCCGTTTTTTGGGCCACCCCTACTTTTCGTCAAAACTGTCCGAACCATTGATTCACCCGCGTTCCGGCGGTCCAGGTGTGCAGGGTGGTCACCTCCAGGGTGTGCGGAACCAGCCACAGCGTGAACTCGTCGGCACGCAGATCGGCGCGGCTGCCCGCTGGGCCACCTACATCCACCACGGTCAGGCTCACGCCGTCCACCGTGACGCTGCCTTTGGGCACCAGGTAACGGGCCAGCGCGGCGGGGGCGCGCACCGTCATGGTGTACGCGCCGGGCTGGGCCTCAACGCCCAGAATCTCGCCCACACCATCGACATGTCCGCTGACCACGTGGCCGCCGAAGCGGGCCTGCGCGGTCATGGCCCGTTCCAGATTGACCTTGTGACCCCCCTGCCAGTGGGGGGCGGTCTTCGCCAGGGTTTCGCGGCTGAGGTCCACCGTGAAGCCCGCGCCGTCCCAGGTGGTGACGGTCAGGCAGGTGCCGTTCACGGCAATGCTCTCGCCCAGGGAGAGGTCCCCCCACATCTCGTTCGGTTCGATGGTGACCGTCAGGTTGCCCGTGGTGTCCATGGTGTGGGCGATTCGCCCAAGCTGCTCAATGATTCCAGTAAACATAGTTGACCTCAGTGGTGATGGTGGCAAGCCTGCCCGCCACCTCGCTCTCCAGAGGAGAGGAGAAAATGCGTCAAAGGCAGGGAATGTCGCCCAGCAGGCCCGTGACCAGCACATCTGGGCCGAGCGTTTCCACGGTCACGTCGCGCAACTCCTGAGCTTCATGCATGCGGCGGGCGGGCAACGTGAGCGGCGACAGGCCACGGCCCAGCAGTTTTGGGGCGATGAAGACCCGCACCTCGTCCACCAGGCTGGCGTCCAGAAAGGCGCTGAGCAGGCCAGGGCCGCCCTCGAGCAGCAGGCTGGAGATGTCCAAGCGGCCCAGTTGGGTCAGGGCACTCTGGGGCGTTTCGGCACGCACGACGGTGATGCTCGCCGCCTCAAAGGCCAATGTTGCGGCGTCGGGAGCCGTCACGAGCACGCTGCCCGGACGCCACGCACGGGCCTGGAGACTGGACTGGGCGCGGCGATCAAACACAACGGTGCGCGCGTCCCGGCCCCCGGAGAGGCCCCGCGTGGTCAGGGCGGGATCGTCGCTGTGCAGGGTTCCGCTACCGACAGCGACGGCGTCCAGCGTGTCGCGCCAGGTCATGGCCCGCGCCCGCGCCGCCTCGCCGCTGACCGCGCCGTTGCCCTCGTCATGTGCGGCCACCTTGCCGTCCAGGGTCATGGCGTACTTGGCCACCACCCAGGGACGGCCCCGGACAATCAGGCTGCGGAAGCCTACCTGCTGCCGCGTCGCCTGGATTTCCAACACGCCCACGGTCACGTCGATTCCCGCGTCGCGCAGCGCCTGCACGCCGCACCCGGCCACTCTGGGATTCGGATCGAGCGCCGCCACCACCACCCGGCGGACTCCTGACGTGATCAGGGCGTCCGTGCAGGGCGGGGTGCGCCCGTGGTGGTGGCAGGGTTCCAGGGTGACGTAGGCAGTTGCGCCGTGTGCCCCCGCTCCAGCGCCGCGCAGGGCGAACACTTCCGCGTGCGGCTCACCGGCTCTGGGATGAAAGCCCAGGCCCACCGCCTCGTCTTCCTGAACGATGACGCAGCCCACAGGTGGGTTGGGAGTTGTTCGGCCGAGTCCTCTGGCGGCCAGGTCCAGCGCGAGCGTCATCCAGCGCTCGTCTGTGGGCAGGGCCGCTGCCACCCTTTCAGGCGGCGCATTCACTGTATACATGGGTTGTCGTCACCCACCGGGGTGGGCGGGGTGACGTTCCTCCTTCTCTCATCCGGACTGTGACCGTCGGCTCCCGAATTGAACGGGATCGGGCCGGCGCGTGGTGCAGTTTGCGCGGGCTTCGCGGGCTGAGGCCTGGGGCCATCACCGCCGGTAGGGAGTTTCGCCCTGCCCCGAAGGAAGCGGCCCACCCGAGAGTGGGCCACGGTGACGGTAGCAGGTTCGCAGTGAGACAATGTAAGCCGTGCAAACGGCCTGTCCAGTGGAGGATGCCCGGCATGTGCGCAGGTCTCAGCCGAGCTGAGCTGCCCCCGCTCGATCAGTGCGACGGAGCGTCCCTTGAAGCCCAGTTTGAGCGCCAGCGGCAGACCCGCCATCCCCCCGCCGATCACCACGGCGTCGTAGCGGGTCACGCCTGCTCCTGGCGGTCCAGGGTTCGCAGCAAGGCCACGACATTGCCCAGGCAGCACCTGCCCTGCGGGTTGTTGACCTCACACCCGCAGCGCCCGGCCTGGATATGGGCGCGGATGGACGTTTCCAGGGCCTGACCCGTCCCCGAGGCCGCTGCCGCGCTGAGGTCAGCCCGCGTGTGACCGAAGCAATAACAGACCGGAACCCCAGGAGCTTGATCCTTCTGGAAGACCAGCACTTTGAGGTCTTCCGTGCGGCAGATCTGGGCCGCGTTGAAGTACACGACGTCGCAGGTGGGGTCCGGGCAGAACCGGAAAGTGTCTTCCGGCGTCAGTCGGGCCAGGGCGAGCGGGGTCAGCAGGGCCTTGAGGGTGATCAGGGGCACCGCTTTTCCACGGGTGCCACTCACCGGGCAGGACGTTACGTCCTGCCCGGGGGCGCTGGAGGCGCAGCAGTTGAGTTCCATGTCCAAAACTAGAGTCTCCCCTCAGAGGGAGAGTCAAGGGGCCGGTGGATTCAGGTACACGCAGCCTGCCGTATCGCACTCGGGATCAGGGTGCATCTGGGCATACGCCAGCCGCCCGGCGAGTTCGGCCTCCAACGCCTGGAGCTGGGTCAGGTGCTGGCGCACGGCCTGGAGATGCACTTGCAGCTCTTCTCGGACCTCCGCGCACGGCTTGTAGCCCTCCGCCCGAAGGCGGAGGATGCCGGCGATCTCACTGAGGGTAAACCCAACGTGCTGGGCGGAGCGGATGAACTGCACGCGCGCCACACTCTCAGCGGTGTACGTCCGGTAGCCGCTTTCTTTGCGTCGGTGCTCAAGGAGACCGAGGTCCGTCCAGTAGCGCAGAGCCTTGACCCTTTCACCGGTCTCGGCGGCCAGGTGTCCGATGGAAAGTGGCGCGGATTGAAGGGTCATGTTCCGAGTGTCGCAATTTTGCGGGCAGGGCATCGTGGGATGCGTTGCTCCGCACGGACTCGCATCCTGGTCAAGTTTGGCTGAAAGTGAGCTGGCACCTTCCGCTGAGGGATCTCCTAGACCGCCCTACTCAGGTGTTGCTTTTGCTTAGCGTACAAAAATTGCTCAATCGTGATACTGGTGGCGAAGTCAAAATCTCACCTCTTCATCGGTAGACGCCGGTGGCGAAGTCACGAAAAACACTGTTCTGCGAGACCGTCACCAGACTTCGCCACCAGTATCAATCGTGTCCTGACCCCATCTCCAACACATGTCGCAACAGCCGTGGCTCACGCCTCCGCCTTCTCCTGCTCCTTCAGGAGGAGGTTGCTGTCTTGCTGCACGGGTTCAAGTGCGGAAGCGCCGACGTTCCTGAAGGGCAATCGTAGAACGCTCTGCTTTCTGGGCAGCGTACATTTTCTTAGCAAAGTACATCCGCTCATCTGCCAGGCTCAACACCGCCCGAACATTCTCACACTCATGCCGCCACGCAATCCCGATTGCTGCGCTCA
Source organism: Deinococcus marmoris DSM 12784 (assembly GCF_000701405.1). Lineage (GTDB taxonomy): Bacteria > Deinococcota > Deinococci > Deinococcales > Deinococcaceae > Deinococcus > Deinococcus marmoris. The sequence continues at coordinate 7,273 of NZ_JNIV01000126.1, read as the reverse complement.
CGCCGTCGACAAAAGGAATTTGCAGCCGGTCCATCGCCCAGACGGAGAATGCTTCCGGCGACAGCACGGTGTCACGCACCAGGACAACGAACTCATCGCCTCCCAGGCGGTAGACCTGCGCGCGTTGATGCGTCACGCGCGAGAGCCAGACCCCATAGCCCCGCAGAAGCGAGTCCCCCAGCGCGTGCCCGAACTTGTCATTCAGCGCTTTGAACCCATTCAGATCAATAAATACCACAGCGAAGTCGTTGTGCGCCCCCTCCGCAGCTTCCACATCTGCGTCAAAAGCACGTCGATTGTCCAGTCCTGTCAGTGGATCGGTGAGGGCCGCGTGATGGAGCATCGACAGCCGATCACTCAACTGGAGCTTCTCGTGAAGGGCGTCCAGGTACAGCAGTCTCAACCCCAGCACGGCCTGAGCCGAAGCTGGCAAGGGTGCTTCCGGTGTCCATCCCAACAGATAGTTCGGCGCACCCGGCAAGGGAATGGGCTTGCCCTCTTCGTGCGCCGTGCCGGACCACCCCTGCAACGCCAGGGTTCCGTCCTCCTGACGCCACAGCGTGACCCCCGTGAGTGTCTTGACAGAACCCTGCACCAACTGATCCAGGAGCTGCTGCTGGGACTCGGCAACCGCCAGAGTCAACAGCAGCCTTTCATGGTCTGCTTGGCTCCACATCCACTCATCTTATTTGAATTCCCACCCACCTGGATAAGGGTATGTGATCTCCATAAAGTAACTGTATACATTCGTATCTGATGAGCGGCCTGATTTGGGTCAGAAACGGAGAGGATCTATATGTCTACGTTCTTTCGGTATTCCAGTCGTGTGTTACAGTTTAGCGGCAGTTCGTGTGGGGAAGGGAACATCAGAGACTGTCTATCAGGCGCGTGAAGACACTATGACACTCTTTCAAATCTTTTACGTCAGCTATTTTTTCTACCAGTTCTAATTGAATTTCTTCAGTTTCCCTACTGTTGTTTCTTTCGTCTGAAAACTTTATGCATTGTACGTCTTTATTTATCGATCTGATAAGATATTTTATATCTTCGTCTATTTGAAGAAAAATCTCGGATGGATTCACAAGGAAGCACATATAGAAGTTGAATCCCTCATTATTTCTAATCTTTAGAAGGATATAAAATATAGCTTTTGTCGGTAAGTCAGCATCGTGATTACTGTGCTTATCAAGATATTCGAAATATTTTTCCCAGCTATGAATGATATTACCGTAATCTTTAATGAGAGTGTAGATGACCGCTATATCTGATAGGGCAACTGTATAGCCATTGTAGACACTTTTATCATAATTGAGGAGTGCTTTCTCCAGATCAGCTTTTATATATTTTCCATCACTATATAAATCGCCTATTTTTTTATAAGCAATTCCAGAACCCATTTCTCCGGCTGCATTGTATTTGTCCAGAGCATCTTGACAACCCTTAATCGACCTATCGCGGCCCTGTAAGATTTTGTCTGCTTGGTAGAGCAGATCGTCTATTGACTCGACATCATTACTCTAACTCTGCTGCAATTGCAAAAATTGAAAGCGATCTTGGCCGACTGGTCATGGACTGGCAGAGGTGAGGGCCGCTCAGGAAAATGGCGGCGCTGTCCTGAGCGGCCCTCCTTTGGACTGTGTGAAGGGGTGACCTGAGACCTGGATTCTGTTGGCAAAGTCGGTGGCAGTTCCTGAGAGGCGGAATCTGACGAAGCCCAAATTTTGTCAAATCACATGAGAGTTTTCTCGCGCTCCAACGCAAGAGTTTGCGATAATGAAGAAAATGGCTTTGGAAGCTGCTATTTGTTTTCTCCAGAGCGCCGTCTGGTTTCATATTGCCGCGTAAAGGCGTGCCCACCTCGAGCCGCGTTGGTGCGGGCCTTCGGCAGGCGGGATGTGAATGCGTCGGAGCAGAACCTTACCCGTGAAATGACGACGCCAGTCCTCCTCGAACGTACTCTGCTTCTTTAATTCTTGCCGACTTCAAAGAGCCTCTAAAGGCCATCGTCTCCGCTCCTGCCCAGGGTTCCCTAGGCTGTGCGGGCAGTCAAAACGATGTGGACGTCTGACCCCAGGCACGCGGCCCCGTCACAGAGGTATTTCATGAAGCAAGGACACAAGAACAAACTGGCCCTGGGTCTCGCCCTTCTTTCCGGCGCAGCGCTGGCCGGTGGCAGCGACGGCTCGCGGCAGGAAGGCATGCTTGACGTGAATGGAGCGCAGATTCACTACGTCTCGCAGGGCAGTGGCACGCCCATGCTGCTCCTGCACGGCTATCCGCTGAGCGGCGAACTGTTCTCGCGCAACCGGGACGCGCTGGCGAATGCAGGCTACCGGGTCATCACCCTTGATCACCGGGGTTACGGCAAAAGCGTGGCCCCCGAGAGTGACACCGGCTCCATCCAGACCTATGCCAAAGACGCACTGGCCGTCATGGATCAGCTCAATGTTCCCAGCGCCATCATCGGCGGCATGTCGATGGGCGGTCCCATCGTGTTCGAGATGTACCGCACCGCCCCCGAACGCTTCAAAGGCATGCTGCTGATCGACACCATCGCCAACCCCGCCAACGTGGTGGAGAAGGCACTGTGGGGCGGCATGGCGCAGAAGGCCGTGACTTACGGGCCGCAGTCGCTGGTGGGTGAACTGCTCAAGGACATGCTGACCGGCGTGACCCGCCTGGGCAAGCCCGGTGACGCGAAGTTCCTCGGAGACATCGTGAAGCAGGCCAGCGTCGCCGGGGATGTGGCGGGAGCCGTGGCGCTGTCCGAGCGGCCCGACTCCTTGCCCACACTGGGGACCATCACCGTGCCGACGCTGATTCTGGTGGGCGTGGAGGACACCGTGTACCCGCCGCCCTTCGCCATGAAGATGCAGCAGAACATCGCGGGCAGCAGGCTGGTGCTGATTCCTGGAGCAGCCCACGCCGCCATCTACGAGAACGCCCCCTTTGCCAACCGCGCCATCCTGGACTGGGCGAAAACACTGAAGTAGAGGGCGCTGAAGTCAACGGAGCTTGAAAAGTCGGGGCAGCATAGAGCTGCCCCGTTTTTCATGTCAGGGAGGACCCGGAGTTTGGCCCGGCACACAACAGGTGGTCTGCTCCCCGAGAACTGGACGGCATGAAGTAGACACGCAGGCTCGCCTGAGCCGAGTTGGTCTGCTCCCTGAGAACTGGACGGTATGAACTAGAGACTCAGGCTCGCCCCCAGCCTTAGGCTGGAAAGCGAGGCCACCCTATGAAAACCCGTCAGTTCACCGAAGATCAGATCATCAAGCTCCTCCAGGACGGCAAAAAGGGCGAAAAGCCTATTGAAGATCTCTGCCGCGACTTCGGGTGTAGCACCGCGTCGTATTACGCCTGGAAGAAGAAATACGGCGACACCAATGTCGACGAAGCCAAACGGCTTCGTCGGCTGGAGAAGGAAAACGCCCGTCTCCTTCGGATCGTCGGCCAGCAGCGCCTCGAGATTGATGCCATGACAGAGGTGATTGGGAAAAAGCGGTAACGCCCACCGAGAAACGCGCCGTGGTCAAGCAACTGATTACGGCGCACCTCAGGCCCGAACGGGCCTGTGTTCCGGTGGGCCTCTCCAAATCTTCCTGGCACTATCAGGCAAAGCCGCGTCAGGACAGCGAACTTCGGCAGCGCATCCATGACCTGGCCCGGCAGTATCCCCGTCGGGGATACCGCTTCATCCATGCCCTGCTCGTTCGAGCAGGGATCAACATCAACAAGAAGCGCGTTCGGCGAATCTGGCGCGAAGAGGGACTTGCCATCAAACCCAAAGTATCCCAAAAAATTCGCACTGGGGCGACGATTCCTATGCAGGCCGAGTACGCGGATCACGTCTGGACGTACGATTTCATCTTTGACCAGACCCTGGAAGGGACCACCCTGAAAATCCTGACCCTGACCGACGAATTCACCCGACAGTCCCTGGCCTTGCAGGTGGCGACGTCCTTCACCTCCAAGGAGGTGAAGGACGTACTCCGGGACGTGATTGCGGGGCGCGGTTCCCCAGCCTTTCTTCGCAGCGACAACGGTTCCGAATTCATTGCCCGTGATCTCGGAATCTGGCTGACGGTCCAGGACATCGGCACCCGATTTATCGAACCAGGGAAACCATGGCAGAACGGCTTCGCGGAGAGCTTCCACGCCCGTCTGCGGGCCGAATGTCTCAATCAGGAAGTCTTCTATTCCGCTAAACACGCCCAGGTGCTGCTGGATGATTGGCGGACGTTCTACAACGCCCGCAGACCCCACTCGTCACTCGGCTACCGGACCCCAGACGAGTTTGCTGAGCAGGCCAGGGGACGGGCTGACGCCCCCCTTTGCGGAGACAACACCGCAAAGGTGCCCGTCAGCCCGTCCCCTGGGCGAGCAGGGAAAGCTGATGTTGTACCCTTGACCTGAGCCGAGTCTCTACTCGAAACCGTCCAACTTTTGGGGCCAGCCCAGAGTCTCTACTCGAAACCTCCAAACTTTGGGGCCAGGCCAGGATCAGCTCACCCCGGCCATACGCTCTGCGCCCCGCTGACGCCGGACTGGCCTCCTCTGGGACTGGACGGGTGAGATGCAGGTGAGGTCCGAAAGGCTATCCTGATGCCATGTGGAGTGGCAAGCGGTGCGTTCTGGCTGACGCTGATCTGGACGCTGTCCAGATGGCCTTCCAGCGGCGGTTGGCGGCGGACCGGCAGGCCGACGCGGCGTGTGACGCTGCGTTGCGCTCGCTGGCCCTGATCCTGGAGGCCCGGGACAGCGAGACCAGAGGTCATACAGACCGGGTGACCGAACTGGCCCTGCGCATGGCTGGAGCGCTGTGCTGGTCACCGTCCCAGACGCGGGCGCTGCGCTGGGGGGCGTACCTGCACGACATCGGCAAACTTGATGTCCCGGACGCGGTCCTGCTCAAGCCTGGCCCGCTGGACGCCGCCGAGTGGACGGTCATGCGTTCACACGTTGAGGCCGGGTTGCGCTTTGCGGCGGGGCTGGACGCTTTGCCAGAAGCGTCGCTGCGGGTGGTGCGAGATCACCATGAGCGCTGGGATGGCCAGGGTTACCCGGCGGGCAAGGGGGGCAACGAGATCAGTCTGGAAGGCCGTGTGTTCGCGCTGTGTGATGTCTACGAGGCACTGGTGAGCGAGCGGCCTTACAAGGTGGCGTGGACGCATGAGGCGGCTCTGGCTGAGATCGGGGCGCAGGCGGGACGGCATTTTGATCCGGTGTTGACGCAGGTGTTCGTGGAGCTGTTTGGCCAGAGCGAGGGCCGGTTGGCCGGGTGACCCTGCCTGGAGTATGGGGAAGCCACGTCATCTCTTGATGTTGGTGGCGAAGTCTGCTGACGGTTTCGCAGAACAGCGTTTTTCGCAACTGCCTGCTGCTACCGCGCGATGCCCCACAGTTCAGCCATCTTCATGAGCTTAAAATTAAGACATGACAGACCAAGGGAGCTTGCTGCCTTCCCCCCCCACCTGTGACTTGTCCCTCACCCCCGACGAATACCGGCTGATGGCCGATCTCCTCCTAGAACATCTCGAGGCCAACCATCTGCGCGACGAGCGGCTCGAGGGCCTGGTCAACCGCCTGTACATCCTGGCCGTCCGGGCCGTCCACCCCGACGCGGAACCGTTGCTTGAAGACCTGTCCGCCCAGCCAGCACACCACCCCGCTGCGGAATGAACCGCTACACAGTTGAGATGACGCTGAAGGCCCATTCACACGGCTTTGCGTCGGTGAGGCAGAGGTTCTCTACGCTGGGGTATGGACGACGATCAGTGGGTAGACTCGGGCATGTGCAGCGTCTCTGCGGCTCGCGTCGAGCAGTTGCGCGTCTGGTCCGAACAGGCCATGCGCCGCCGTTTCGAACTGGACCGCCCGGGAGATGGAATGTCAGGTATTGCGCGACGCCCGGATGGGCCGGGTTCAGCCCTTGGCCGCCCCCTTCAGGGAGCATGGATGAGTCGACGGAACCACCCCTCCCAGGGCAGGGCATGACCCGGGTGCTGCTGGTCGAGGACCACCTGACGGACGTGGTGTTGTTGCGCGAACTGCTGTCTTTGATGGCCGTGGAGTGGGCGCTGGAAGATGTGCCGACGTTCGCAGAGGCGGTGGGGCGCTGGCCCGGCGGAGCGTTTGACCTGCTGGTGGTGGATCTGAATCTGCCGGATGGGCAGGGCCTGGAGCTGCTGACCCGCGCGCTGGAACTGGCGTCGGGCGTACCCGTGGTGGCGATGAGTGGCAATGAGAACCCCAGGCTGGCCGCGCAGGCCGTCCAGTTGGGGGCCAGAGGCTATGTACTCAAGGACCTGGAGGCCGCTGAACATCTGCACGACATTGGCCTGACCTGAGAGTCGGAACCGAAACCTGCGCTAAGGGAATATTCCTGCTGTAATTGTTATTATCGCAGGATTCCTGAGTGTATCGCCCGACAAAAAGGACAACGACTGGAACAGGATTTCGCCAGTTTCTGGCACTTATCACAGGAAAAGCTTCGCACCACCAATCTGTGTAGCACCAGCCCAATCCCAATTCTTGAAAATAGTCGTCTGGAACGGTGAATCTTTACTGGGGAGTTCGCTTAGCGCAGGTTTCGGTTCCGATTCTCAGGTCAGGCCACATTGTCGCGCAGTTGACTTGAGGCGTCCGAGGTGCACAGCGCTGCCCAAGGCCCTGGACGGAGCGCTGTTCGGGGAAGGCGAGTACACACTTGAGGTTCTGCGCGGGAAGACCAGCCGGGTCAAGCTGCGCGAGCATAACGCGGAAGCCGTGGAAGGCCAGCGGCAGGCCGAGGAAGACCGCGCCGCTGAGGAGACCCTCGCCTAGTTGCCGTCCAGGTCGAGCGGGCGGACGTGCGGCAGCGTGAACGAGAACGTGGTGCCTTCTCCCAACACACTGTCCGCCCAGATGCGGCCCCCGTGGCGCAGGATGATCCGGCGCACCGTCGCCAGGCCGATGCCGGTGCCCTCAAACTCGCTGTGACGGTGCAGGCGCTGAAAGGGACCGAACAGCCTGTCCGCGTACGCCGGATCAAAACCCACCCCGTTGTCCCGCACCCACACCGTCCACGCCTCCTCCCCCGCCTGCGTGCCGATCTCGATGACCGCCTGCTCCCGGGGGCGCGTGAACTTCACCGCGTTGCTCAGCAGGTTGGTCAGCACCTGCTGCAAGGTGGCCGGGTCCCCCATCACCTGCGGCAGTGACTCCACCCGCCACTCGATCTGGCGATCCTGGACTTCGTCCTCGACGCCTTTGCGGGCGTGGTCCACCAGCA
>NZ_JNIV01000125.1 GCF_000701405.1 Deinococcus marmoris DSM 12784 | reverse complement strand
GCAAAGTGTCAGGTGGGTTTCGGTCTCTGACTGGTGGAGCGGCGTTCTGCCGGATTCGCAGCTATATCTCCACACTTCGCAAGCAGGGCATACATGTCTGGCAGGGCCTCGTGAGTGTATTTCGCGGTGACATCCTCATGCCCGACTTCTCGCGCTGAGTAGTTACGAATAAAGTTGCATTGCTGGCCCTGATCGGCTCCCTCGCCCTCGCGTCCTGTAACAGGACCACCGCCCCCGACGTGAGCGGCTCTACCAAGTCGGTCACCTTCAAAGCCATGCTGCCCAACGACGCGGTCTACAAGTCCTCGACCGGCACGGGCAAGTACGTCGACCTGACCGGCGGCGACCGCCGCACCACCCTGACGGCTGGCGGCCTGAAGCCCAGCACCAGCTACCTGGCCCACTACCACAAGATGGGCACGGCTGACGCCACCGATCCTTGCAAGTCCAGCGGCGACGTTGTGGGCGGCGTCATCGCCACCATGACCAGCGACGCCAACGGCGCACTGATCCTCAAGGGCTTCCAGACCACCGACGCCCTCAAGGACGCCAAGTACATCAACATTCACGAAGCGGCCTCGCTGGCCACCGTGCCGCTGTGCGCCCCCCTCTGAATCAGCTTTAACAGAGGACCAGAAGAAGGGAACCGTCAGATTCGACGGTTCCCTTTTTTGTGGCCGACTGGGCCGCACATGAAGCCGCCAGCTTCGGTGATCCGGCACTGAAAAGCCGTACAGGCGCGAACCGGGGGCGGCCCCCACGGCCAGTCTGGGCCACCGTGTCAGCTTTCTCACATCTGCCCCTTATTCTGCCGGGCATGAAAGACCGCGCCGCCCTGCTGCTTGCCTTTTCCCTGCTGTTCAGTGTGGCCGGGGCCTACACCGTGAAGAAGGGCGACACCCTGTACTCGATTGCGCGGGCCAACAACACCAGCGTCAATTCCATCGTCCGCTTGAACACCCTGAAAGGCACGACGCTGGAAGTCGGGCAGGAGTTGCGGATTCCCGGCGTGGCCCCCACACCTCGCGCGGCCACGTCCAGCGCTCCGGCCACCAGCAAGCCTGCCCTGCCCGCGCCGCTGCCCGCCGAACAGCTCACCCCCACGGCCCCCACCTCCAGCATCGCGGGCGTGACCGTGCGCGTGCCGCAGAGCCTGCGGATGGGCGAGGCGTTCACCGTGCAACTGTCCGGGGCGCGGGCGGCCCAGGCCACAGTGCGTTTTCCCAGCGAGGTAGGCGAGGACGTGCGGATGCCCAACGAGGTCCTGAAACCTATTGGCGCGGCGGGCGAGTACGTCGTGCTGGGTCGCGTGGTGCTGGGCAAGACCACCCCCGTGGTCTATGAAGTTAATCTGGGCGGCGAGCTGATCCGGGGGCGCATTCCGGTGGTGGGCCTGGACCAGCCGATCCAGCACCTGAACCTGCCCGCGCGCGTCAGCGGCGTGTTGCAGGACCCCGGCAAGGCCGCCGAGGACGCCGCCGTGAATAAGGCGTACATGTTGCGGACCCCGCAGGTCTGGACCCGGCCTTTTGCCCCGGCACTGGCCAAGGCCAAGGCCACCAGCAGCAGCTTCGGGCAGCCGCGCACCTACGTGGCAGGCGGCGAGGTGGCCTACCACTTCGGCACCGATTACCCGGCCCCGGTGGGAACAGCAGTGCTGGCAGTCAACGACGGCAAGGTCATCCTGGCAGGCAAATACCCGGTGCGCGGCGGTCTGGTCCTGATCGACCACGGCGCGGGCGTGACCAGCCTGTATTTCCACCAGAGCAAGATCGTGGTCAAGGCCGGGCAGACCGTCAGGCGCGGCCAGAAACTGGGAGAGGTGGGCACCACGGGCCTCAGCGCAGGGCCACACCTGCACCTGGAAATGCGGGTGCGCGGCGAGGGAACGCATCCGACAAACTGGGTGGACCGCCTGTGGCCCAGATGAACGGTGCGGGAAAATGAACTGCTACTTTAATCCCCATGTCTGACCCCACTTCGCGCCCCATCCCCACACTGGACGAGCTGAACCGGCAGGGAGAGGGCAAGCTGCCCGGCCTGATCGGCATCCGCTTCACGCACGCCGAGCGCGGGTTAATCCGCTCCGAGCTGACGCTGCGGGATGAACTGCTGGCCCCCAACGGCTTTCTGCATGCCGCGAGTGTGGTGGCACTGGCGGACACCAGTTGCGGCTACGGCACGCGCCTGCTGCTGCCCGAGGGGGCCAATGGCTTTACCACCATCGAACTCAAGAGCAACCATCTGGGCACGGCGCGCGAGGGCACGATTACCTGCGAGGCCCGCAGTGTCCACGCCGGGCGCACCACCCAGGTCTGGGACGCCGAGGTACGCGGGCCGCAGGGCAAAGTGATGGCGCTGTTCCGCTGCACGCAGGCGGTGCTGTATGCAAAATAGGCGGGATGTGGTGGCAGCCCTTCGCCCCGTCTCGCCCACACGCTGACATGCCCACCGCAGCCCATTTCCTGAAACACCCGGACCCCCTGACCCGCGAAGTCGCGCAGGGCTACGCGGAAGGCGGATTCCTGATGGACAACGGCGACGGCGTGCAGTGGTACAGCGTGCCGGGCCGCGCCCTGGTGCCGCTGACGGAAGAGGCGGGCCTGCATGTGGCGCGGAGACTGCGCCGCGAGCTGCCGCGTTTCGAGGTCCGCGTGGACACTGCGTTTGAGGACGTGCTGGAAGGCTGCCGGGGCCATCTACACGGAACGCCGGAGCGGGACGGCGAGTGGATCAGCCCGGAACTGACGGACCTGTACGGGCATCTGCATGAGACCGGGCTGGCCCATTCCTTTGAGGTCTGGCAAGGCGGCGAGCTGGCCGGGGGCATCCTGGGCCTCGCGCTGGGCGGTGCGTTCATTGCCGAAAGCAAGTTTCACCGGGTCACCAACGCCAGCAAGGTGGCCGTGATCCGTCTGGCCGGGTATGTGCGGGCCAGAGGTTTCATTCTGCTGGACGCGCAGATTCAGAATCCGCATCTGGAAACGCTGGGGGTTTACGAGGTGAGCGACGCGGAATACGCGCCATTGCTGGCGGCGGCGCTGAAGGTCAACGCCTCGCTCTCCTTGCCAACGGGCTAGATAAAAATGCCCCCGCCCGGCCCGCGCGGCTTACCCTGCGGGCATGAGCGCCCCTGCCTCCGCCCCGACTGACCAGAATCCACAAGCGCAAGTGCTGCGCGTGCTGATCTGCGACGAGATGAACCCCGGCAATCTGGACCACGACGGCTTTCAGATCGACTACGAGGGCAACATGGAGCGCAGTGAAACGCTGCGCCGCCTGCCCGAATACGACGCGCTGATCACGAGGAGCCGCACCAAGGTGGACCGTGAACTGATTGACGCCGCCGGGTCACGCCTCAAGGTCATCGGGCGCGGCGGCGTGGGCGTGGACAACATCGATCTGGACTACGCCAGCCTGCGTGGATTGCTGGTGCTGAACGCGCCAGAAAGCAACAACGTGTCGGCGGCGGAACTGGCCGTAATGCACCTGATGGCGGCGGCGCGCGGCCTGACTCGCAGTGACCGCAAGACGCGGGCGGGCGAGTGGGACCGCAAATTCCTGGGCCTGGAGCTGAAGGACCGCACGCTGGGTATCGTCGGGCTGGGCCGGATTGGCAGCATGGTGGCGGACCGCGCGCAGGGCCTGCGGATGAACGTGGTGGCCTACGATCCCTACGTGCCCGACAGCAAATTCGAGCGTCTGGGCGTGACCCGCGCCGCCTCGCTGGACGAGCTGCTGGCCCAGGTGGAATTTCTGACCGTCCACACCCCGCTGACCGAGGAAACCACCGGCATGGTGGGCGCACGCGAGCTGGCGCTGATGAAACCCGACGCAATCGTGGTCAACGCGGCGCGCGGCGGCATCATCGAGGAACAGGCGCTGGTGGACGCCCTGCACAGCGGACATCTGTTCGGGGCCGGGGTGGACGTGTTCGTGGACGAGCCGCCCACCGCCGATCACATCTTCCTGGGTGCGCCGAATCTGGGCATCACCGCCCACCTGGGCGCGAACACCCGCGAGGCGCAGGAACGCGTGGGCGCGGAGATCGTGGCCCGCGTGCTAGCCGCCCTGCACGGCGACGTGAGCAAGGGCGCGGTGAACGCCCCGGCGCTGGACCCCAAAACCCTGGAGGCATTGGGCGGCTACCTGGATCTGGGCGAGAAACTGGGCCGCATTCAGGCGCAACTGCTGCCCGGCGCGTATGACATCGAAGTGACCTTCCGGGGCGAGTTCCCGGTGGACCCGGCCCCGGTGGTCTCCAGCGTGCTGGTGGGCTACCTGTCGGGCAGCACCGACGAGCGGCCCAACATGATCAACGCCCGCGCTCTGGCAAAGGAACGCGGCCTGAATCTGGCCGTGCGCGAGCAGACCGACAGCCCGGACTACCAGACGGAAGTGATCGTGAAGGTCAGCACCCAGGGGCCGGACAAGGCCCGCACGCGCACGGTGGGCGGCACGGTCTTTGGCCGCAGCCCGCGCCTGACCCGCCTGCGCGACTACCGCGTGGAACTGGAGCCGGAGGGCTACATTCTGATCGCCAGTAATCAGGACAAGCCAGGGGCGGTGGCGCAGCTCAGCACCCTGCTGGGAACCTGGGGCGTGAACATCGCCGGGATGGCACTGGGGCGCGCCCAGCGCGGCGGAGAGGCCCTGTTCACGCTGACGCTGGATGAGGGCCTGAGCGCCGAGCAGTTGCGGGCGGTGCGCGATCTGGACGTGATCGACAGCGCCTATCTGGTGAAGGTGTAGAAATCTGGATCAGGGCCGTTGAGCAGGGCCGTTTTCTCCATTCAGATGACGGCCTGCCCAGTGACCCCTCACCCATCCACCGTTCCCGGCTTCTGTGCGGCAATCATCTACACAGCGTGATGTTCACGCACTCGGACGCCCTGCCCGTTGCCTTTTCTGCGAGGCCTGAGATTGCGGGGCGGGACGAGCAGCGAACCCGTCCCATGCCCCCAGTCCGCTAGTCCAGACGGTGGCCGCGCTGGTACTGCGGCACCATCTCCAGATCGGCCCCCAGTTTCTGCGCGGCGAACTGGGACCAGTGGGGATCGCCCAGAAAAGGACGGCCCAGCGCGATCAGATCGGCCTCGCCGTTTTGCAGGATCGCTTCGGCCTGTTCCGGCGACTCGATCATGCCCACGGCCATCACGTCCAGCCCGGACACGGCCACCTTGACGGCGGAGGCGAAAGGCACCTGATAGCCGGGTCCGGGGGTGATCTGCTGCGCCGTGGTCAGGCCGCCGCTGCTGACGTCCAGCACGTCCACGCCCTCGCGGCTGAGCAGGCCCGCCAGTTTCACGGTCTGCTCCAGATCCCAGCCGCCCTCGGCCCAGTCGGTAGCGCTCAGGCGCACGAACAGCGGCTTGTGCATGGGCCAGCCGCCACGCACGGCCCGCACCACGTCCATGACGAAGCGCGTGCGGTTTTCAAAGGAGCCGCCGTACTCGTCGGTGCGCGAGTTGGACAGCGGCGAGAGGAACTGGTGCAGCAGGTAACCGTGCGCCGCGTGGACCTCCACGGCGTCAAAGCCTGCCATTTCTGCACGTTGGGCAGCGGACACGAAATCCTGGATCACGCGCTTGATGTCAACAGAAGTCATGGCGCTGGGGGTGGGGAAAATCGGCGCGAAGGACTGGGTATCTGGCCCGATCACGCCCCAGCCGCCGTGTTCAGGCGTCACCGCGCCCTTGCCGCGCCACGGGGCGTAGGTGCTGGCCTTGCGCCCCGCGTGCGCCAGTTGAATCCCCACCAGACTGCCGTGGGCGTGGATAAAGTCGGTCACGCGGCCCAGCGGCACGATATGATCGTCGGACCACAGCCCCAGGTCCTCGGGACTGATCCGGCCTTCCGGCGAGACGGCGGCGGCCTCGGTGAAGATCAGGCCCGCCCCGGCCAGCGCAAACTGACCCAGGTGGACCAGATGAAAATCGTTGGCCAGCCCGTCATGCGCGCTGTACATGCACATGGGCGAGACGACGATACGGTTGGGCAGAGTGAGACGTTGAAGCTTGAGCGGCTGGAACAGCTTTGGGGCGTTGTCGGGCATCTGGACAATGTACTGGTGCGGTGAAGGGTCCGCCAGATGGCCGATGCTTAGCCTCTGCCCATGCTTCAGAGTGGTAAAAATGCAGATTCAGACCACGCTGGAAGGAATCACGCCCGCCGCCCTGACCGGTTTTTTTGAAGGCTGGCCCAATCCACCGACACCGGAAACGCTGTGGCGCATTCTCTCCGGGGCGTCCCACAGGGCGCTGGCGGTGGAGGACGGGCAGGTAATCGGCTTTGCCTACGCCATCAGCGACGGCGTGCTGAGCGCCTACATTCCGCTGCTGGAGGTTAGGGCGCAGTGGCGGGGGCAGGGCGTCGCCTCGCAACTGGTGGAAAACCTGCTGGCCCAACTGGACGGTCTGTACATGATCGACACCGCCTGCGACGACGATCTGGTGCCCTTCTACGAACGCTTCGGCATGATGCGCGGCAACGCTATGGTCCGCCGCGACTACGCCCGCCAGAGTGGGAAGGATGGAGTGCTGGACGGAGACTATCTGAACTGACGCTGAGGCGAGGGCGGGGCCGCTATTCTATGGGGCCATGCCGAGTGTTCCACCCTCCCCTGCTCCCTTCACCGTTCTGGCCCTATACCAGTTTCGCACCCTGCCAGACCCCGCCGCCCTGCGTGCCGAGTTGCTGGAACTGGGCCAAAGCTCCGGCCTTTGCGGCACGCTGATCGTCGCCTCGGAGGGAATCAACGGCACGGTGGCTGGTTCACGCGCGGCGATTGACGGGCTGACCAACTTCCTCCAATCAGCGGGTTTTGACCGACTGGAAGCCAAAGAGTCATATAGCACCGAACAGCCCTTCAAACGCTTCAAGGTGCGCCTGAAATCCGAGATCGTGACGCTGGGCCTTCCTGTGGAACCCACCTCCCAGGCCGGGCAGTACGTGGAGGCAGGCGACTGGAACGCCCTGATCGCTGATCCTGATGTGGTGGTGGTGGACACCCGCAACCGCTACGAGGTCAGCGCCGGAACCTTTGAGGGCGCGGTCAACCCCGAAATCGACAGCTTCCGCGAGTTTCCCGCGTGGCTGGACGCACACGCCGGGGAACTGGCAGGTAAACGCGTCGCCATGTTCTGCACCGGGGGTATCCGCTGCGAGAAAAGCACCAGCCTGCTACGTGAGCGCGGCTTCACAGATGTGCTGCACCTGCGCGGCGGCATCCTGAAGTATCTGGAAGATGTGTCGGAAGAGGACAGCCGCTGGCACGGCGAATGCTTCGTCTTCGATGGCCGCGTGACCGTGGGCCACGGCCTGCGCGAAGGTGGGGCCGCCATGTGCCACTCGTGCGGCTGGCCACTGGGCGCGGATGAGCGGGCGCATTCGGCCTACGAGGAAGGCGTGAGCTGCCCGAATTGCGTGGAGGCGACGACGGACGCGCAGAAAGCGGCATTCAGGGATCGTCAGCGGATGTATGACGCGCGCCAGCCGTAATTCTCAGAAACTGGCCGCGTTGGCTCTGCTGCTGTTTGCCGTGGGCATCGGCATCTTCTTGCTCCTGACGCCGCGCAAGCCCATGCCCGCCGCCGACAGTCCCGAAGTCGCCTTCACGCGCGGCATGATCGCCCACCACGATCAGGCGATTACGATGGCAATTCTGATCCGGCGGCGCAGCGCAGACCGCACCATCCGCTCGGCGGCGCTGGACATTCAACTGTCGCAGGAGGAACAGATTCGCCAGATGCGCGGCTTTCTGACGCTGTGGAGGCAGCCGGATACCTTCACCATGTCCGCCGATCACGCCCGCAGCATGGGCATGGCGTCGGGTGCGGAGTTGCTGTCGCTGAAAACGCTGCCCATCGCGCAGGCCGAAACCGCCTCCCTGCAACTGATGACCCGCCACCACCAGGGCGCACTGCGGATGATCCCGCCCGCACTGGAGCCGGGCGTGCTGCCCCAGGTGCGCCATCTGGCCCGGCAGATGCAAGCCGTTCAGGGCGGCGAGATTCGGTTTATGACCTCGCTGTTGCGGGCGCGAGGGGCGGAAGTGTTGCCGTTTCCAGAGATGGACATGGGGATGCCGGGGATGGGGCATTGAGGGTGGGGGTTAAGGGGATGGCCCCACGGTTTGACCCCTCAGTCTGCTTCGCAGCCAGCTCCCCTCAAAAGGGAGCCAAAAAAGCGCAGAAGACCGTGCAGCACAGCAATCTCCTTGCCTCCCTTCTAAGGGGAGGTGCCCCGAAGGGGCGGAGGGGTTAAACCGCAGACAGCCCCCCAAAAAATTAACCCTCTTCCCCCAAAGCCCCAGCAGGCAAAGCAGGCGGCAGCACCAGCGCCGACAAAGCCAGCCCGCCCAGCCCGGTCATGACCGCCACGCCCAGCCACAGCTCCAGGCTCAGGTTGCTGAGGCCCAGCCGCACCGCACCGCCCAGATACGGCACCCACACCGCCAGCGGCAGCAGCACAGCAAAGGCCCGGAACGCCAGGGGCCGCGACGGCGAGGGCCGCAGCAGCACACACAGCACATCCGCCAGCAGGCCACAGCCCAGCGCCACGGCGGGCAAGCGCCAGTCGCCGGGGGCGAGCATCAGGGCCATCCCCAGATTCGTCAGGGTGTACATCACCGTGATTGCGCCGAAGGGCAGGGCGAAGCGGCGCAGCAGCAGCAGCACGGGCGCGGCCAGCATCAGGGCGGTGAGAAGCACGGCGCTGAGTTCGCCGCGCGTCTGCACCCAGCCCAGGCCCTGCGGGACGCTCAGCAGGCCCCACATGTACATGTGCATAAAGGCCGTGAACGCCAGCAGCGACGTGGCCGACAGCACCGCCGCCCAGCGCAGGAGCAGCGGCGCACGGCGGCCCGTGGGCGATTGCCACGCAGCGTTCAGCGGCGAGGCGGCAATCAGCGAGCCGCCCGCGAACAGCAGCAGGTGCGTGGGCGAGAGCAGCGCCTCAATGCCCACCTCTATGCCGAAAACCGTGTGCCAGGTCAGATCGCCCAGGCCGCCCAGCCCGAACAGTGGCACGCCCAGCGCCGCCAGGCTGTAGCCGTCGGGGAAGGCCGCCAGCCCGCGCCGCCCCATGCGCCAGCCGCCCCAGGCCAGGAACAGGCACCAGCCCGCCACCGCCAGGAAACCGCTGTAAAAGACCGCGTGCCAGGGCGTGAAGAAGGTTTCCAGCGACTCGCCCAGGTTGTTGTGCGCCCAGCCGTCCAGAAACAGCCCCGCCAGCAGCCACCACGCCAGCGCGATGGTCACCAGATTCTGCGTGGGCGTGGCGCGGTAGGCGGCAGCCGGGGCCGGAGCCTGGGCAGCCTGAAGGGACGGGGGCGCGGTGGTCATGGGAGGTAGTTTACGCCGGGCCAGCAGGTTGGATAATCTGGATTCGTGCCTCCCGGAGCCGACTACCGAATTCAACCTATTCAAGGCTACACGCCGCGCATCAGTGATCTGATAGGGATGCTGAATTACTCGCGCCAGACGACGCTAGACGCCGTGGCCGGACTTTCGGTGGCGCAGCTTGATTTCTTTCACGGCGAGAATGGAAATTCTATAGGGGCGCTTCTGGCCCATATTGTCTCTCTGAAACTGATTTACAGCATCCGCACGCTTGAGGAGCGGTTGCCAAGCGCCGACGAGAAAGCCGAGTGGGACGCGTCCATAAGACTGGGAAAAGTGGCACGCGAAAAATACAATGGCCTTCCAGTCGCCTATTATCAAGAACTGCTGGAAGGCGTTCGCCAGCGCACGCTCACCGGACTTGCCCGATGTGACGACGACTGGCTGAACAGGGAATTCACGCTCACTGACGGCTCGCTCGTGAACAACTACTGGGCTTGGTTCCACGTCGTTGAGGATGAAGTCAGCCACCGTGGACAGATTTTGCTGATTCGCAACCATTTGATGCCGGAGGAGCCATGACCAGCCGAGCCAAAGCCCGTGCCGCCCGTATACAAGCGTTGCTCAACGACGATGGAACCATCACGCCCGCCGCCCGGCTTCCAGACGGGTTGCTAGTGCAGGAAATGGAACTAGAGGCACAATACTTAGAGGCGCTGACTGCTTTCGTTACAAATAACTCCAGAAAGGTAAAATCAGTTCCTCAGTGAGTTAAGCGAGATCACGCAAGTATCTCAAATGCATCATTCTAAAAGCATACATACTGTAAGGATATTACTAGCATTGTTTACCTAGCATTTGAGTTACATCAGTTTATTTTTCTACCACCTCTATCTATCTCAGTTAAAAATACTTGTCTCGCACTTTTCCAAGTTATTTCAATTTTTTTTCCCATTTCGGCAAGATTTCCACTATTGTCATAGGCGATAATGTCATATATCTTTTTAAGATCATCTACAGGATAAGCTGTAGACCCTTTGTCATCGTAAATACCCCTAACTTTTTCAATCGCAATGCTTAATCCCTTCAATACTCTTAGTTTTTCTTTCAAGTCTATTTGGCTAGACTTACAATAGAATATAGCTTCCTCTACCGCATCAACACATTTTCCATACCCATCGCGCAATTCTTTAATAAATGTCAGGCGTTGCTGAACAGCAAATGCCAGAGCTGCTGTCGGAAGCGCGGTTAATAATGCCAAGAAGTCTTTAATGAACTTTGTTGCCGTTTGCCATTCTTCTGGCTTAAAGCTATAGCCTAGTGCAGCGATAACGATTAGTATCAAATAATACGAGGAGATTGCTACAATATAAATTATAAAAGTGTTTCTCAGCATGACCTTCCCTCCCAGGAGAAGAAGTGACAATTCTAGCGGTTACAGCACATCTGATTATCACTGACCTTACGCGCTACGATTTGAAGACTCCATGAAATCATCAGGATTTCTTGCTTCGCACTGCGGCGACGCAAACTGGGGAGGTGACTCGCCGGATGATGGAACTGTACAGCGATTTCTTGATCTCCTCGTTCGGTCAAACGAGTGCCACCATGCTCGCCCAGTTGCTGCTGGGGGAAGTCAGTCACGATCAGGTCACTCGTTTTTTGCGTCAGGAAGAGGCTTTTTCCCGTACGCTCTGGAAACTGGCAAAGCCGTTGGTCAGGCAGATCGAGCAGGAGGACGGAACGCTGAGTGTCGATGACTGTGTGATTCCCAAACCTCACAG
>NZ_JNIV01000124.1 GCF_000701405.1 Deinococcus marmoris DSM 12784 | reverse complement strand
CGGGCTTGGAAAGCCCGCTGGGGGATCGAAGTCATTCACCGCCTTGTTAAACAGAACTTGAGTTTCGGCCAGTGCCGTTACCGTGACATCCAGGCACACCGAAACTGGGCCTTTCTGGTGGTTCAAGCCTTTCATGCCGTCCTGGAGGTCAGAAAACGAGATCCCGAACTCACATGGCGTGCTGCACAGCATCTGGCGGCCCAAGAACACCGTAAGTTCGTCCTGACCGCACTTTTTCCTGGTTCACCACTGTTGGAGGCTGTTTGAGACGCAGTGTGGCGCAGGACTGGAAACTCTTGGTCCACAGGGCCGAGAAAGTCTCTGTCTCCGGGTGAAAGACCGTGTAGAGGGGCAAAACGCTGTCCCAGACGCCGGGCTGTTCTCCCTCGATCAAGCCCATCCGCAGGGCGGGCAGCCGGTTGACCACCGCGCAGATGCAGTAGATCAGGGCGGGGACGAAGGGCAGTCCCGCCTCTTTCAGACTGCTCTTGAACGCCGTCACGTCCACGGAAACGGTGACGTTGAAGGTACAGGGGTTCTGCCGGAAGTGCTGGTAAATCTGGCGGCGGGGCCAGACGGTCAGGTCAAGGGGACGCAGCATCGCTGCAATCTAGCGGGACCAGATCGGCCCACCCCGAGCCATTTTGCCGACCCCCCCGAATACGCCACAACGCTCAAGGCAACGTGAGGCCGGATTTGAGATAATGGCGGTATGAATACTCCCACTCCGCAACAGGCACTGACCGAATTCCTGTCCTGCTGGCAGAAGCGGGACTATTCCAGCATGTCGCGGCTGCTGCCCGTCCACGGCACGCCGCCCAGGAAGCAGACCGTCAAGGCCACCAAAGAGCTGTACGGCACCCAGAAACTGACCGATTTCAATCTGCTGGCCGCCCGCGATACGGACCCCGCCGCCACCAACCTGGACGTGGAAATGCACTACCGCGAGGCCGGGGAACTGGAGGTCAAGCGCTGGCGCTTCCGCATGGTCTATGTCAACGACGCCGGGCAGCCGATTCCGCGCAACCAGCCTTCGGGGAGCTGGAAGCCGTATATCACGCGCGTGCTGCCGGACCTCCCAGCGCTGCGGGCCTGAGCTGAGAGAGAAGGGAGGCACCGAGAAGATGTCGGTGCCTCTTTTTTTAATGCTTGTGAGGGGAACAACTATTTTTTCTTGGCCTTTGGAACGGCCACAGCCAGATCGGCGGCAGTGATCGGATGTTCCTGCGCGCCGAAGCCGGTGGCGGCCAGCGCTCCGGCGGCGTTCGCGGCGCGGGCACTCTCGGCCATGCTGCCCCCGGACAGGATCGCGTGGGCAAAGGTGGCGGTGAAGGTGTCGCCCGCGCCAGTGGAATCCACCACCGCGCCCTCGGGCGGCACGGCGTCCACCAGTTCGGTCTCGGTGGGGGTCCAGATGATGCTGCCCATCTTGCCCACCTTGACCACCACCTTCTGCGCCCCGGCCTCGCCCAGTTGCTTGAGGGCCGCGCTGATCGAACGGGTGCCCGTCAGCGCCTGCAACTCGTGCTGGTTGAGGGTCAGGTAATCCGAATTCAGCGCCTCTTCACGCAGTCCGGTGCCCACCTTGTTGACCGCCCCCGTGCCCAGATCGGTAAAGACGGGCACAGGTTTCTTGGCGCTGCGGGCGTACTCGACGGCCTGCAAGGTGAACTCGCGCTGCGGCCCCTCGATCAGGCTGTAGGCGTTGACGATCAGGGCGTCGCACGCCTCCACATCCTTTTTCTTCAATTTGGAGGGATCGAGCTGGCGGTTGGCCGCGCCGTCGCTGATCATGGTGCGCTGGCCGTCTGCCGTCTGCATCAGGGTGATGGTGCTGGTCAGGTGACTGGCGCTGCGCTGGATGGCGGCCTCATTCACGCCGCTCTCGCGCACGCGGCTCAGGGCGTATTCGGCAAAGGGATCGTCGCCCACACACGCGGCCAGCGTCACGGTGTGGCCCAGCCGGGCCAGTGTGACGGCAATGGTGCCGCCCGCGCCGCCGGGCTTCATGCTGGCGCGCAGGGGCGTGACCTCCTCGCCGGGTCTGGGCAGCTTGTTCAGGTGGTACAGGTGGTCAACGGTCACGTCGCCGATTACGTAGAACTTCAAGGGGAAACCTCCGGGGCGGACCCCGTATTGAGAATAGGTCGGTGGTGGAGCGGGGTGATGGTCACAGGGCCATTAAAAGACCGGGACATGAGAGGCGGGCGGCCCCGTCACGGAGGGGGTCAGGCAGACTGTTCACGGGCGTGGAAGCGTACCTGTTACCCTAGCACGCCCAGCCGCTGCGCCAATTCCCGCAGGGCGTCCAGCGGTACGTCCTCGGCACGCACGTCCGGGCGCAGGTTTCCTGCTTCCAACGCTGCGTCGATGGCCACCCCGTCCTGGCCGATCATCCGCAGGTTGTTCCGCAGCGTTTTGCGGCGGTGGGCCAGGGCTGCCTCCACAAATTTCAGCAGTGCGGGCGGCGGCGGTGGCCGCGAGCGGTCAAAGTCCAGTCGGATCACGCTGCTGGTCACGTCCGGGGCCGGAAAGAACGCCCCTTTCGGCACGTCGCGCACATGCTTGACCGTGCCGTACAGCGAGGCCAGAGCCGTGAGAAAGCCGTAGTTGTCCTCGCCGGGCCGGGAGGCCAGCCGCTGCCCCACTTCCTTCTGCACCAGCACGGTGGCCGACACGATGGCGGGCGCGTGCATGAAGCGCGACAGCAGCACCCCGGTGATGTAATACGGCAGGTTGGCGATCACGCGCGTGCCGGGGTGCAGCGAGGAATAGTCGAACTCCAGCGCGTCGCCCCAGACCACCTTCACGTCCAACCCTGCCAGCGTCTCGGCCAACACCGGGCGCAGTTTCTGGTCTTTTTCCAGCGCCGTGACCTGTGCGCCGCGCGTGGCCATCTCGCGGGTCAGGACGCCCAGGCCGGGGCCGACCTCCAGCACGGGTGTGCCCTGGGCCGGGCCGCCCGCCAGTCCGGCCTCGGCAATGGCGCGCAGGATGTTGCCGTCGATCAGGAAATTCTGGCCCAGGCTCTTGGTGGGTTTCAACCCGTGCTGGGTCAGCAGTTCCCGCACCCGTGCGGGGGAGTACAGCGGGGCGCTGGGGGTGGACGGTTCCGTGGTGGGGGAGGACAGATCATCGGGCATGGGAAAAATCTCCGTGGTGGGGGCCAGAGCAGATGGACTGTCGGGGCGCGTCAGTATACCCGCGCTGCGAACAGCGCCGCGTCGCGTGTTCGCGCCCTGCGCCTCGCACGGGGCTGGACGCCGTTTCTCACCCTTCCCATTCAGTTTCAGCGCGTGTCATCTCCAGTCTTGATGCTCCCTTGCCCATTCCGGTTTCTGGAAAACCTTCCGTTACAGTCGGGACACACTGGTTCTGCCAGTGGGAGGCAAGATGAACGGACAGGACATAACGAATCTTTTTGAGCTGGGCGGCAAGGTGGCTGTGGTAACCGGCGGCGGCAACGGCATTGGCCGCGCCTCCGCGCTGATGCTGGCGGGTGCGGGTGCGGCAGTGGCCGTGAGTGACCTGAAGCCAGACGACGCGCAGGCGGTGGCCGATGAGATCACGGCGGCGGGTGGCCGCGCCATCGCCGTGGCCTGCAACGTGACCGTGGACGCGGACCTGGTGAATCTGGTGGAGCGCACGGTGGCCGAACTGGGCGGCCTGCATATCCTGGTGAATAACGCCGGGGGCGGCGGTGCGGGACGCGAAAACCCCTTCAAGATCAGCGTGGAAGACTTCGCGCGGGTCTTTGAACTCAACGTCTTCAGCGCGTGGCGGCTGTGCCAACTGTGCGTGCCGCAGATGAAGGACGCGGGCTACGGCTCGGTCATCAACATCACCTCGATGGCCAGCATCAACCGCAGCCCTAGCATCAGCGCCTACGCGTCCTCCAAGGCGGCGCTGAACCATATGACGGCCAATCTGGCGATGGACTTTGGCCCGGAAGTGCGCGTCAATGCTGTCGGCCCCGGCGCGACGCGCACCCACGCCCTGTCCACCGTCCTGACCCCCGAGATTGAGGCGCAGATGCTGGCCCACACGCCCATCAAGCGCCTGGGCGAGCCGGAGGACATCGCTGGGGCGGTGCTGTATTTTGCCGCGCCGATTTCGGGCTGGGTCAGTGGGCAGACGCTATTCGTCAATGGTGGCGGTGTTCAGACGCTGGAGTAGCATGAGTTGGATCGGGGGTGCGGCCTTCCCGTCGCCCCCGCCTACAGGGTCACACAAAGCCCCCTCTGCCTTCACAGGAGAGGGGCTATTTTCTGTCGCAGGAGGTTTGGATCTCTATTTCTGATTGGTATCAGTGCAGTTCGGCCAGAACCTCGATTTCCACGCGCACGTCGCGGGGCAGCCGGGCCACCTGGACGGTGCTGCGGGCCGGGGCGGGGGCCGTGAAATGGCGCTCGTAAACGGCGTTCATGTCGGCGAATTCGTTCATATCGGCCAGGAACACGGTGGTCTTGACCACCCGCTCCAGATCGGTGCCCGCAGCCCGCAGCACAGCGCGCAGGTTCTGCATGACCTGCTCGGTCTGCTCGGTGATGCCGCCCTCCACCAGTTGGCCGCCGGGGGTCAGCGGAATCTGACCGCTGGTGACCACCAGATTGCCGAAAACGACGGCCTGGCTGTAGGGGCCGATGGCGGCGGGGGCGTCGGCGGTCTGGACAATGTCTTTCATGCCCCGAGCATAGCGGTCCGTGGGTCAGGGCGCGAGACCTTTTGCTGAAGCCGTCGCAGTGTCATACGGAATCTAATTGAATCGTTTGCAAAAACGATGGAAATCCGAGCGGGAGGAATAGCGTCCTCCCTTCGGGCTGTGCCAGTCATGGGCGTCTGTTCATGACGAGAGCGAGAATGAGGGAAGCGGGTTCCGGGCGTGGAGTTGGCAAACTAATGCTTTCCCAGTTTGAGGGCGTTACAGCCGGCAGTCCGTATCAGGTGTGCGGGGGCCGATTCCGTATTCAGGTGTCCTGGGTGGAATGCTGGGACTTGGGTGTGGACGGGGGCCGGGCAGGCACGCTCCTGGCAGGTTCAAGGACGGCGCTGGGGCGGCCCAACTGACCGCTGGCCCGGCGGATCAGGGCCAGCCGCTGAACCAGCAGAATCCCGGCCAGCAGCGCGGTGCCGAAGACGGCGATCAACATGCGCTGGCCGGGCAGCAGGATCACGCCCAGCAGCGTGAAATAGGCCAGCATCAGCAGCAGGTAGGTGTTGAGGCTGTTGCCCCGCTGCGCGCCGAGAAGCGCGTCCACGTAATCGGGACCGCTGTTCTGGGGGACAGGGAGGTCGTAGCTGGGCAGGTGCTGGTCCTGCTGGATGTCGATTACCAGCGCCGTGATGTTGTCCGGGCCGCCCGCGTCGTTGGCGGCGTCGATCAGGCAGCGCACCACGGACTCTGGCACCAGTGGACGGGCCAGCAGTTCCAGCAGTTCGTTGTCGGCCACCACGCTGCTCAGGCCGTCGCTGCACAGCAGCACCCGGTCCCCGGCGCACAGCCGCAGCCCGAACAGTTCCAGCCGCACCCGTTCCTCGCCGCCCAGCGCGTTGCTGACCACGCTGCGCCACTGGTGGTCCCTGGCCTCTTCCTCGGTCAGGTGGCCCAGCCGCACCTGTTCGCTGACCCAGGAATGGTCCTCGGTCAGGCGGTGCAGTTCGCTGCCGCGCAGCAGGTAGGCGCGTGAATCGCCGACGTGGGCGATCATCAGCGCGCCCCGGTCGATCAGCGCGGCAATCAGGGTGGTGCCCATGCCCATATACTCGCCGACGGCGTGGCGCAGCACGGACACGTTGGCCGCCTGCACGGCTTCGGCCAGTCTTGCGGGCGGCGAGACGCGGCTGGTCAGGTAATGGCTGCTCAGGGCCTCCAGCGCCAGCGTGGCCGCGAGTTCCCCGGCGGCGTGTCCCCCCATGCCGTCGGCCACCGCAAAAAGGCCGCCCTGGGGTAGATCGAGCGCCAGGGCGGCGTCCTGATTGACCCCACCGCGCCGCTGACGACCCACATCCGTCAGCAGGCCGTATGACCAGTTGGGCGCTCCCGCAGCCTGCATGCGGACACTATATGTCACCCACACTTACGTAACTCTATAAAACATCTCATGTTGCTGGTGAAATGCTGTTTCCAGCAGTTTTCCAGGTCCAGACACTGGATCTTTAACGAATATTGCCGGGGGAAAAGATCATTCTGGTTCCCTCTGACAGAGGAAGACACAGGCTCATGAGCGTCGGTGGCGTGCTGATGTGTCGGCCCTCTGGCCCGCAGCGACATGCCGGATCGCCCCTGCCCCGGTCACGGCTGGGCAGCCACGTTTGCAGAGGTCTGCGGCGGGGCAAAACTCCCGGTGACGGCACTTTCCCGTGACCCCGGCCCGGTACACTGGCGCGGTATGCCGCTGCCGTCCACTGATCCCCACTCCGCCGCCGAACTCGTCCGCACCGTGCAGGCGGGTGAAACCACCGTTGCCGCCCTGCTGGACGCTGCACTTGCCCGTACTGAGGCGGCCAGTGGGCTGAACGCCCTGATCAGTCTGAATGACCACGCGGGTGAACAGGCGGCGGCAGTGCAGGCGCGTGTGTCAGCGGGCGAAATCCTGCCGCTGGCTGGCCTGCCAGTCATCGTCAAGGACAACCTCAACCTGACGGGCACGCGCACCACCTGCGGCAGCCGGATGCTGGAACAGTACGTCAGCCCGTACACCGCCACTGCCGTGCAGCGCCTGCTGGACGCGGGCGCGGTAGTCGTGGGCAAGGCCAACATGGACGAATTTGCGATGGGCAGCTCCGGCGAGAGCAGCGCGTTTGGCCCGACGCTGAATCCCTGGGACACCTCGCGCGTGACCGGTGGCACCAGCAGCGGTAGCGCGGCAGTGGTGGCAGCGGGTCTGGTGCCGGTCAGTCTGGGCAGCGACACGGGCGGCTCGGTGCGCCAGCCTGCGGCGCTGTGCGGGGTGTACGGTCTCAAGCCCACCTACGGGCGGGTCAGCCGCTACGGCCTGGTGGCCCACGCCAGCAGTCTGGACCAGATCGGCCCGCTGGCCCGCAGCGCCGCCGATCTGGCCCTGCTGATGAACGTCATCGTCGGACACGATGGACGCGACGCCACCAGTCTGGACGCGCCGCCCGCCTTCGCCGCCGGAACGCCCGAAGACCTGCGCGGCCTGCGCGTGGGCGTGATCACCGAGAGTCTGGGCGGCAATACGACTGGGGTCAGCGCCGTGCTGAACGCCACCCTGGACGCCCTGCGCAGTGCGGGCGCAAGCGTGGGCGAGGTCAGCCTGCCCGCATTGAGGCACGCCATCGCCACCTATTACCTGATCTCCATGCCCGAGGCCAGCAGCAATCTGGCCCGCTACGACGGCATGGTCTACGGCAGCCGCGAACCAGGGGGCGACGTGCTGGGCAGCATGACCCGCACCCGTGAACGCGGTTTCGGGCGCGAGGTCCAGCGCCGCATCATGATCGGCACCTACGCCCTCAGCAGCGGCTACTACGACGCCTATTACAGCAAGGCCACCCGTGTACGCAGGTTGATCGCCGATGAATTCAGCGCCGCTTTTGCGGACTTTGACGTGCTGGTCACGCCCACCAGTCCATTCCCAGCCTTCCGCCTGGGTGAGAAGATGAACGATCCGCTGACCATGTACGCTGCCGACGTGGACACCGTGGCGGTCAACCTCGCGGGCCTGCCTGCCCTGAGTGTCCCCGCCGGATTTGAGGACGTGGACGGTAAGCGGTTGCCCGTGGGTATTCAGTTCATCGCTCCCGCCTTGCAGGACGAGTTGCTGGTCAGGTTCGCGGGTGGACTGGAAGGGATTGGTGCGGTGCGGGCGGAAGTGGCTCCGGGTCTATAGCCTGTGATGTTTCCCCTCGCCCCTTGTGGGACTGGCACAGCTCGGCACGAGGGAGGGAGGAGCCGCGTAGCGGCGGAGGGTGAGGGGGCCACCGGGCAGGCCAAGCCTCAAATAAGTTGCTCAGGCTGTTTCTGAACCCTGCTTATGCCCACACCCGCACCACCTTCAACTGTTCCCCGTCCCCGTCCACCACGGCCACCAGTTCGCCCCCCAGCGTGACCACATGCCGCCCGACTTCCGGGCGCTGGGGGCGTTTGCCCTGGCGCAGTTCGCGGGCCATCCCCTCGTCGGCTTCAATGCACGGAAAGTCCAGTGCGTTCAGATCGCTCAGGCCAGTAGCTGCCTCTAAATTCTCAAGTTGCACGGCGTCCGCGAGGCTGTAGCGTCCCACCCGCGTCCGCACCAGACCCGAGAGGTGGGCGGGCAGGCCCAGAGATGCGCCCACATCCCGCGCCAGCGAGCGCAGGTAGGTGCCGCTGCCCACGCTGGCGCGCACCAGCAGGGTGGGAAACTCGCCCAGCGCTTCCGGTAGGGGAAAGGTCAGCCCCGTTGCGGCAGGATTCCAGCCTTGCGGGTGAAAGGTACGCGGCGCGTCCTGCACGCGGTCATAGACGCCCAGCAGTTCCAGCGAGTGGATCATCACATCCCGCGCAGGCAGGTCCAGTTCTCCCCCGGCCCGCGCCACGGCGTAGGCCCGCACGCCGCCCACCTGAATGGCGCTGTACTGCGGGGGAATCTGTTTCTGTGCGCCAGTGAAGGTGGCGAGGACGGCGCGTATCTCGGCTTCGTCCAGCGGTGGAACGTCTTCCGTCTCGTCCACTGGTCCCTCGGCATCCAGCGTCGGCGTTCCCGCGCTCAGACTGATCCACGCCAGATAGTCCTTGCTGTCGGCCTCCATGAACTGCACCACCTTGGTGCTGCCCTCCACCGCCAGCACCAGCACCCCCGTTGCCAGCGGGTCCAGCGTCCCAGTGTGGCCCACCCGCTTGGTCTTGCGGGCGCGGCGGGCGCGGTTCACCACGTCGTGCGAGGTCAGGTGCAGGGGTTTGTCAACGGCAATCACGGGCATGGGGCAGATGGTAGAGCGTGGGGCCACCCTATAGAGCGTGCGCCGTCAGCGTTTTGGGGCCGGGGCGTGAATTCGCAACATGAAATTCAGAGGATCGTCAGGATTTCCCGGAACGTACAGGGCCGCCAGCAGCTCATCCTTGCCGAAGGTGCGTTTCCGCGTCCAAACCGCCAGTTGAGAGCGCCCCGGACGGCCAGAAGTGAGGTTCTGACGCACGAAACCAGCATCGGCCAGCGCTTTCTGCAAAGCGGGCTGCGAATAGAACACTTCAATATCGTTCCACCCTTTCCCTTCATCCATCAGCGCAAAATCCCCGACATCCAGCGGTCCGTAACTCGGCTCAAGCTGGTTGCGTGCGCCCATGATTGCCAGACCAACGCGGGTTTCATAGCTGCCGTTGTATTTGCCCTCCACGGCGAAGGGCGGCAGCGGTAGGCGGTCCAGCGTGACCGGAGCCGGTCCGCAGCCCACCGTGGCCGTGAGCAGCACGGCGCTCCAGACCAAACCGCCCATAGACTTGACCTGTCTCATGGCCTGATCTTATGTCTCTTGGAAAGGGTATGCCCTGACTCCTGCCTTCCCATCCGGCCACGGCGCAAAGGTGGACTGCGCGAAGCGTTCCATTCGTCCCATGCGCTATCCATACGTCGCACGCGTGAGAAACGCCGCCTCTCACCCACATCCTGCCGTACCCAACCCCTAAACTGGCGGGCGTGCTGCGTGCCTCGTTCTGGTTGACCGCCCTGCTGTTCATTCCGCTGGGGCTGCTGTTGTATTTTCTGCCGCCGTCTCTGGCGGCCACGCTGGGGGTTTCACCGCTGTGGCTGCCGCGTGTGGCGGGCGGGTTGCTGCTGGCCTGGGGCGCGTTTCAGGTGGCCGCAGGTTTCGCGCCAGATGCAGTCAGGGTGGGTGGGCTGGCCGGGGGCAACCTGCTGACCGTGGCCGCCCTGCTGCCCGCTGCCGTGCGCGGCGACGCCTTGCCCCCCGCCATGAGGACGCTGATGCTGGCGCTGTCGGCGCTGCTGCTGCTGCTGGCGGTGGTGGCCCTGCTGGCCGTACCGTCCCGCCGCAGCCCGTCCGTTAAGGTGGAGCAATGAGCGCTGAGAGATTGCAAAAGCGGCTGGCCCGTGCCGGAGTCGCCTCCCGCCGCGCCGCCGAGGAACTGATCAAGGCCGGGCGCGTGCAGGTTAACGGCGTCGTCGCAACGCTGGGGCAAACCGTCACGGACGCCGACGATATTCGCCTGGACGGCCAGTTGCTGGACACCGGGGCGGTGCAGAAGGTCACCTATGCGCTGTACAAGCCGCGCGGCTACGTGACCACCGCCAGCGACGAGTACGGGCGCAAGAACGTGCTGGACGCCATGCCGAATATTCCTGGCCTGCATCCCATCGGGCGGCTGGACCGGGATTCGGAAGGGTTGCTCCTGCTGACCACCGACGGCGATCTGACCCTGAACCTGACCCACCCGCGCTACGGCCACGAGAAGGCGTACCGTGCCTGGACCCACGGCGAGGAGCCTCCCACCCAGGACGAGCTGGACCAACTGGTGGCGGGCGTAATGCTGGAAGACGGTCTGGCCACCGCCATCACCGCCACCCCGGCCAGCGACGGCGCGTTCATCACGCTGGGCGAGGGCCGTAAGCGTCAGGTGCGCCGGATGCTGGAAGCCATCGGCCACCCGGTGGGCCGCCTGATGCGTTACCGCGTGGGCGGCTACTGGCTGGGCGACATGGATGTGGGCGAATACGGCGAACTGAGCGAGCGCGACTTGCAGGGCCTGCTGGACCCGCAGACTATTCCGGCGCATGTCTGGGAAGGCAAGTGGGAACTCATGGGACGGCGCTGGGGGTGAGGGGCGGTCAAACCGTCTAACAGTCCAGCGGTCTAATAGTCAACAGAAGCGCGGCGCTGCCAGTTCGGCTAAGAGCGTGTTTATAAAGGTTCGACGGATGGGTCGAGGCGACGGAGCATCAGGCGAATGTTGGCGAGATAGCACCAGGAAGCGGAAGTATGGCAGCGGCCTTCATAGTCCCGGCTCAGCCGACGTGAGCGCGTCAACCACGCCAATGAGCGTTCCACCACCCAGCGACGGGGCAGCACCTGAAACCCTGTGGCCCTGTCACTGCGTTTGATGATTTCCAATGTCCAGCCCAGTGTTTCCAGCGTCCAGGTGACCAGCTTGCCCAGATAACCACCATCGGCCCAGACATGACGGA
>NZ_JNIV01000123.1 GCF_000701405.1 Deinococcus marmoris DSM 12784 | reverse complement strand
ACCACCCCTCTCGCACCCTTTCACGCTCTGGTCTTGCATCCATCATTTTGTTGGAACCCCAAATGCAGACACCCCCGTGCCCACAGCGCTGTGGAACCACCCCATCCCATGCCGAACTGGGCCGTGAAACACAGCCGCGCCAATGATACTCGGATGGCAGCATCCCGGAAAAGTCGGTCAGTGCGGGGGTTTTTTCTTTTCTTTCCTCAACGCGCCCCAACAGCGCGTTTTTTGCGAGAGTAGCTCAGCTGGTAGAGCACTACCTTGCCAAGGTAGATGTCGCGAGTTCGAATCTCGTCTCTCGCTCCACAGTTTTATCCAAGTAGCCCCCTCCGATCTGGAGGGGGCTGTTTTATTGGCTCCACCTTTGCTATTCATGCTATTCAAATGCTCAAAGCGTGCCGCAGAGGCCGCCCGATACGCCACAATACAGGGATGTTCGAGTTTGAAGTTCAGCACCAGGACGGTCGGGCGAGGGTGGCGCGTTTTACGACTCCACACGGCACGGTCACGACTCCAATGTTCATGCCGGTGGGCACACAGGGCACGGTCAAGGGCATCAGCCCACAGGAACTGCTGGACATCGGATCGCAGATGATTCTGGGCAACACCTATCATCTGATGCTGCGGCCCGGCGAGGAGTTAGTGGCAGCGCACGGCGGACTGCCCGGCTTCACTGCTTATCCCGGCCCATTTCTGACCGATTCCGGCGGCTTTCAGGTCATGAGTCTGGGCCACCTCCGCAAGATTGCCGAGGAAGGCGTGATATTCAAGAGCCACCTAGACGGCAGTCTGGTGGAATTGACGCCAGAGCGGAGCATTGAAGTGCAGCAGGCGCTGGGGGCCGATGTGATCATGGCCTTTGACGAGTGCCCACCCTTTCCGGCAGAGCGTGAGTACATCACGCGCAGTCTGGAACGCACGGTGCGCTGGCTGGAGCGTTGTCTGACCTTCAAGACACGGGACGATCAGGCCCTGTTTGCCATCGTGCAGGGGGGGATTCATTCGGACTTGCGGCAGCTCAGTCTGGACCTGACCCTCCCTTTCAACACCCCTGGATTTGCCATCGGCGGTCTGGCCGTGGGAGAGAGCAAGGCCGAGATGTATCCCGCCGTGGACTTCACCACCGCCCGCCTGCCTGCCGAAAAGCCGCGCTATCTGATGGGCGTGGGCCATCCGGAAGATCTGGTGGCGGGCATTGCGCTGGGAGTGGACATGTTCGACTGCGTGTATCCCACCCGCACCGGGCGTTTTGGCTACGCGCTGACCGACGACGGACGGCTGAACATGAACTCCAGTGCGCCGCGCCGGGAGCTGAAACCCATTGACGAGGACTGCGACTGCTACGCCTGTCGACACTACACCCGCGCTTATCTGGCCCATCTGGTCCGCGCGGAGGAACTGCTGGCACCGCGCATGCTCTCACTGCACAACCTGCGCTATCTGCACCGTCTGGTGGAACGCATCAGGGCGGCTATTGCGGCGGGTGAATTTGACGTCTGGGCGAGGGCCTGGGGTGCGCGCTACTTTGGCGGAGAGCTGCCGCAGTGGTTCGCCGCTGCACTTGAGGCTTCAGCCGTTCAACCCGCTCCTGTGGCCGCCGATATCAGTCGTCAACAGTGAACCACTGTGCGTGTCATGAGTTGCTCATCCCTTCATGAGTTGGTCAGAAATGGCCCCGGCATCCCAGAATGCCGAATTTATCTCCCTCTCAGGGTTGACCCATCTCTCTTCATGCTTGTATCATCCGTTTTGATCTGACACCTGTACACCCATTTCGGGGGAGGCGCTCAGGTTGCAGCACACAGTTGCGTTAAGCGGGAGAGAACGAAGCGGTGAATTACTCCGGGAGAGGAAACTCGGTAACTCGCCCCACCGTCACCTTCAGAAGCCGTATTCACTCGCTTCCGACGCGCGACAACCTTTGGGGGTTCAATATGAAGAAAAGCTTGCTCGTCCTCACCGCCGCTCTGGCATTCGGCATGGCCGCTGCCCAGACGGAGGCACCCGCCAGCGCACCTCAGGTGCCTGCGCTGACCGACGTACCCGCCGGTCACTGGGCCAAGGACGCCATCGACCGTCTGGTCAGCCAGGGCATCATCCTGGGCTACCCCGACGGCACCTACCGTGGCACGCAGAACCTGACGCGCTACGAGGCCGCTGTGATCATCGCCCGCCTGCTCGATCAGGTGCGCACCGGTGAAGTTCCTGCCAGCGGCATGGACGCCGAAACCCTGACCGCGCTTCAGAACGCGATTCAGGAACTGGCCGCCGACCTCGCCGCCCTGGGCGTGCGCGTCAGCGACCTAGAAGAAAACGCGGTCAGCCGCGACGACTTCACCCGTCTGGAAGACCGCGTGGAAGCGCTGGCTGGCAGCACCGGCGACGCCGAAGCCGTGGCCAACATCCAGGCCCAGATCGACGACCTGACGGCCCGCGCCGACGACTACGACACCCTGCGTGCCGATGTCGACGACAACGCCAGCAGCATCGCCGCCCTGAACGACCTGACCGTGCTGCTGAACCAGGACATCCTGAACCTTCAGGACCGCACCAGCGCCATTGAAGCGGCCCAGGCCGATCTGGTCCAGAAAGCCGATTTCGACACCCTGTCGGGCCGCGTGGGCACCGTCGAGGGCCGCGTCACCAAGGTGGAAACCTCGGTGGGCGACCTGGATAACCGCGTCAAGCAGCTCGAGAAGTACGCCTTCAGCCTGCGCCCCAGCCTGAGCGCCACCTACTACGTGGCCCGTGGCACGCGCGACATGGACTTCGACCGCCTGATCCCCGGTACGGTTTTCAGCACCGGTGATGACGGCAACGGCGATACCGCCGACACCGCCGTGGACTGGGCCGACCTGACGGGTGGCCGTGTGGCCATCGGCGCGCCTGTGACCCCGGCCAAGCCCGTTGCAGCCGTGGGTGAGACCCAGGCCCAGTTCGAAGCCCGTATTGCTCAGGAGCAGGCGGCAGCACGCAACGCCACCGCCCAGAGCTTCTACGGCTTCAGCACCGCCGCCGTCACCCCAGTGAACAAGGAAGGCCAGACCACCCTGTCCTTCGGCATCACCTTCGACAACGCCGGCAAGATCGACACCGCGACCAGCGCAACCACTGGTAAGTTCACCCCGAGCGCCGGTGCCCTGAACGTCAACAAGGTCGACGTGACCTTCGGCGTGCGTGCCGGTCTGCCCAGCGCCGATGCCCGTTACCCTGATGTCACCCAGGACAGCGTGACCTACCGCCCCCTGTTCTTCTTCTTCAAGCAGGGTACGGCAGCCTTCACCGTGGGCAACGCCCCCGTCACGGTGACCTTCGGCAAGGCGCTGAAGTTCAAGTTCAGCGATTACCTGTTCGACAACGACAGCACCGGGCGCGGTGACGGCTACGTCGTCAGCGTGGACGGCAAGAATGTTCCTGTGATCGGCGCTTACAAGCCCGTGATCACGGTGGTCTACGGCAGCCGTGGCGGCGCAGACGCTGCACTGAACTTCACGGACACCTTCAACGCAGCCAACGTCCTGGTCAGCCGCACGGCTTCCGGCCTGTCGAACGGCGCGTACAAGTACTACCGTGGCGTGCGTGCGGAAATCACCCCTATCGGCACCCTGAAGGCGGGTCTGAACTACGCCCAGGAAAGCCTGGACGCCACCGGCGCGACGGCTGCTGCCAACTACGCGGCCAACGGCAGCACCACCAGCAACCCGGTGACGAGCGCGGGCACGGTTATCGTGACCGGAAGCGACGTCGTCGCCTTCGGCGCAGACCTGCACGGCACGGTCGCGGGCTGGCAGATCGACAGCGAATACGCCCAGAGCCGCGTGACCAACAGCACCTTTGCGGCAGTAACGGGTGTGCGGACCAATGCGTCTTCCACGCAGCGCGCCTTCTACGGCAAGATTGCAGGCACCCTGGGACCCGTCAAGATTTATGACGTCAACTACCGCAACATCACCGCCGGCTACAACGCCCAGGCCGGGATCATGGAAGCCGATCCTGCCGACGGCGACAACGGCAGCACCGCGCCTTACCACAACAACCAGAACGGTTTTGGCGTCAAGGTTGCTGGCACGCTCGGCCCCGTGGCCGTGGGCGCTTACTTCGACCGCGAGACCGACAATCTCAACACGGCGGGCACCCTGATCACCGACTTCGGTGTGGCGGCCAAGGCCAACCTGTTCAACCTGGTCACGGTTCGCGGCGGTTACTACCAGCTCGATAAGGGCGCAGCCGCGTTCAAGAAGTCCAATGCCCTGTCGGGCGAAGGCCGCCGCTACAGCGTGCGCGCCGACGTGACCCCAGGCTTCGGTCTGGCCATCGGCGGGTACTACAACCACTTCTCGCTGAACAACGTGCGTACCCAGAGCGACAACCAGCTCTTCCGCAACAGCAAGTACAACAGCTACTTCGGTCTGGCCAACAACGAGTTCCTGAACTCCGACGGCTGCGGTGCCGATCACCCCGGTATCGCCTCCTCCGACACCGACGGTGTGGGCGGCGCGCTGAGCTTCTCGCTGGCCAACTTCACCGACAAGAACTGCTACACCGAATTCGGCGCAGAACTGACCCACAACGGCAAGGATGCCAGCGCGCTGGTCAAGGACCTGACCTTCCGTGTGGGCTACGCCTCGCGCTTCCGCAACGCCACCAACAGCTACAGCAACGGCTTCACCTACGGCGACGTGCTGTACGGCAAGAAGATCGGGATCGCCCAGGTGGACGTCAAGGCCGCCTTCGGTCTGGACCGCTACTCGGCCACCGAGCTGGATGCCAACGTGGG
Organism: Deinococcus marmoris DSM 12784; assembly: GCF_000701405.1. GTDB lineage: Bacteria > Deinococcota > Deinococci > Deinococcales > Deinococcaceae > Deinococcus > Deinococcus marmoris. The sequence goes on along the minus strand of NZ_JNIV01000123.1, from coordinate 6,691 downwards.
TAGCCTGAGCGGCGTCGTGAACAACAGCAATGCCGCCGCTATCGGCGTCAAGGTCACCACCGACGCGCTGAACGTGATCTTCAAGCCCAGCTTCGAGGGTCAGGTCGGCTACTACACCCGCAGCCACGACTACGGCACCGGCACGTATGTCGGCGCTACCCCGACGATCGCCAACGCTGACGCCACGGGTCCTGTTGCCAAGCCTGCCGACTACACCTCCAACGCCGTCAAGTACTCGGTGGGCGTCAAGCTCAACGAGTTCCTGCTGCCCAACACCAAGCTGGCCGTGTACTACGCCGGTTACCAGGGCACCAACCGCGCCTACACCTCCTTCGTGGACGGCACGGCAGGCAAGTACTCCGACGTCAACACCGGCGGCGCGCGTGTGAGCCAGGACCTGCTGTATGTGGAAGGCAACTACTACGATCTGTCCTTCGGCTACGGCGTGGGCAACTTGCGCATGCGCGGCGGTAACGCCACGGCTCCTGCCGACGCACGCGGCCAGGTCTTCAAGATCGCCTACAAGGTCAACTTCTAAGCCCCATCCGGTTGACCGAGTAACTCCACCCTCCGCCCTGTTTCCTAAAGGCCCCCGCCCAGCGCGGGGGTTTTTTTGTTGTTTGGGTGTGCTGAGTGGTGTGGACAGCCCAGCCGCTAGACTGCCTGTATGCTTCCCGTGTTCGGACACCTCAACCCAGATACCGACGCCATCGCCTCCGCGCTGGTGTACGCCCACCTGCTGTCGCGGCAGGGCATAGACGCTCAGGCTTACCGCCTGGGCGACCTGAACTTCGAGACCCCGTTCGTGCTGCAAAAGGCCGGTGTGGAGGCCCCGCCACTGCTGCCCGTACTGGAGGCCGGTACGGCGGTGGCGCTGGTGGACCACAACGAGCGCGCCCAGTCCGCGCCCAATCTGGCGGACCTTCAGGTGACGCACGTGGTCGATCACCACAAGCTGGGAGACCTGACCACCATGCAGCCCGCCTTTCTGCGCTTTGAACCCGTCGGCTGCACGGCCACGCTGCTGCTCAAGCTGCACCGTGAAGCCCGCCTGCAAGTGGAACAGGCCGACGCCTGGCTGATGCTGTCGGCCATTCTGAGCGACACCCTGCACTTCCGCAGCCCCACCACCACCCCGAATGACCGTGAGGCGGTGGCATTCCTGGCCCCGATTGCCGGACTGCGCGATGTGACGGCTTACGCCCTGGAGATGTTTGCCGCCAAGAGCGATCTGGGCGACACGCCCGCCGCCGAGTTGCTGAAGATGGACTACAAGGTCTTTCCCTTTGGCGACCCCGCCGCGCAGCATCCTGTCCAGCGCTGGGGCCTGGGCGTGATCGAAACCACCAACCCTGGCTACGTGTTCGGGCGGCAGGCCGAGTTGCTGGACGCCATGCGGGCCGCGCGGGCTGCCGATGGCCTGGACGGCGTGCTGCTGGGCGTGGTGGACATTCTGAACGAGACCAACCGTATGCTGGTGGCGGGTGAGGCCGAGGCGGCGGTGGTGCAACAGGTTTTCGGTGCCCCCACGCTGGACGGTGTGGCCGATCTGGGAGGGCGCATCAGCCGCAAGAAGCAGATTGTGCCTGCACTGGAAAAGTATTTCGAGACGCAATCCTGAATTCCACAGTTCAGAACCCTGATGAACACCTGGACTGGCTGTTCGCCCGCCAGCGCTTCGGCGTGCATCCGGGGCTGGGGCGGGTGCAGGAGCTGCTGTCCCGTGTGGGCAGCCCGCAACACGCTTTTCAGACCGTGCTGGTGGGCGGGACCAACGGCAAGGGCAGCACTGCCGCCGTGCTGGCCTCCATGTTGCACGCACAGGGGCGGCGCACCGGCCTCTTTACCAGCCCGCACCTGACCCGCTTCACCGAGCGTTTTCAGGTGGACGGCCAGGAATTGCCGTCTGGAACTGTCGATACCGCGCTGGAGCGCCTGCGTCCCCACGCCGAAGACACGGGCGCGACGTTCTTCGAGATCGTCACGGCGCTGGGGGCATTGCTGTTCGCGGAGGCCGGGATTCAGACTGCCGTGATGGAGGTGGGCCTGGGCGGACGCCTGGATTCCACCAACGCCCTGGACCCCGCGCTGAGCGTGATCACCAACGTGGCGCTGGACCACACCGAGATTCTGGGAAATACGCTGGAGGCCATTGCCGCCGAGAAGGCCGGGATTCTGCGTGCAGGCCGCTCTGCCGTGACGGGTGTGTCGGCAGACCTTCTGCCCCTGTTGCGGGCCACCGGGGCGGACCTGTGGGCGCTGGGCCAAGAGATGCGGGTTCAGACCCATTCCCTGGGCTGGCAGGGCGCAGAGGTGGCCCTGAAGCTGCCGGACACTGCCCTGGAATTTCAGACCCCACTGCTGGGCGCACACGGGGCGCGGAATGCAGCGCTGGCGGCGGCGGCGGCTTGGCGGCTGGGCGTGGGTGGGGCAGCGATCCGGGCAGGTGCGGCGGCGGCCCGCTGGCCCGGACGGCTGGAAGTCCTGCCTTCAGGTGGCCTGGGTGCCCGCCTGTTGCTGGACGGCGCGCACAACCCCGACGGCGCGCGGGCACTGGCCGCCACCCTGCTCGAACTGGGCGTCCCGCCCGTGCCGGTCATCTTTGGCGCGGCAGGAGACAAGGACGTGGGCGGCGTGGTGCAGGCTTTGCGTCCACACGTCTCGCACGCGGTCCTGACGCGGGCCACCCTCAGCCCGCGTGCGGCGGCGGCGGCAGACCTCGCCCCGCTGTTCGCGGGATTGCCCGTCACGCTGACCGAATCGCCGGGAGAAGCGCTGGCCGTGCTGACTGCCCTGAAGGCCCCGCTGGCACTGGCCTGCGGCAGCCTGTACCTGATCGGTGAACTGCGCCCGTTGCTGCTGGGCACGGCGGGCGAGGACCGCGAGCGCTGGCAGTAGCCCCTGCAAAAGACGCTTACCCGCCGGTTTCTGCCCGGTAGGCCGCCTGAACTTTTGCCAGTCCCGGTGCGAGGGCCAGGGCGCGCAGCAGCGGCCCACTGATCTTTAATTTTCCGGCGGTAATGGCGGCCACCGCATTCAGGTCGCCGCGCCAGAAAGCGTGCGCCGTCTCGCCGCTCATGGCAAAGGTCAGGTCACTCTCTGCTTCGCGGGCGGCCTGCCCCCGGCTCAGCGCGGCGGTCTGTCCGTCCCTACCATCTACCCGCAGCCATGCACCGGGAGCGTGAATGGCGAAGGTCAGGGCCAGCCGCCCCTGCGTGGGGCCGGGATCGGCAGCTTTCTGGAAGACCCGGAGCAGCAGGTCCTCGAGTTCTTCACCGGTCTGAAAGGGCAGAGGGGTCACGCTTCCCAGCCCAGCCCAGATGCCGCACGGCAACCGTATGATTTGCGGCAATCGCGCGTGTGGCACAGCCTTGAGCTGACTTTCACAGGGCGGCCCCGCATACATATTGCGCCGCCTATCCGGCGTTACATAAGCAGGCAAGATCAATTCAAGGAGGTACAAGAATGAATCAGCAATTACAGCAGACCATCCAGGCCCTTTCGGGCGGTGTAGCGGGCGTGGACGCTCAGACGGCAGTCAGCAACGTGACGAGCTGGCACGGCACGCTGGACGGCGTTCCCGGAGCGGAAAGCGTTACCAGCATGCTGGCGCAGCTCAAGAGCGCGCTGGAAGGCGGCGACCTCGAAGGCGCAGCCGCACTGTTGCCCGATCTGGGCAGCGAAACCAGCAAGCTGGCCTCCGCCGCACCCGCAGAGGATCAGGAAGGTCTGCGTCAACTCGGCTCCGCTCTGGGCGGCAAGTAAGCCAGAGCAGGACTCAGCTCATTAGAAGGGGGGCCGTTGCTGGCTCCCCTTCTTCTTTTTTCCTTTCCCTGCCTGCGGGTGGGGATTTTTTGGTTCCAAAACGCCCCTGCCCCGTATGCTGACCCCGATGCCCCACCTCTCGTTTACCGTGGAACCGTTGTCGGAAATCCTTCCCGCTGTGCGTGCGGCGCTGGAGAGTGGGGAAGAGGTCACCCTTGAAGTGCCCGATCCCGACGCGGGGCTGGGCCTTTACGCGGGTGAGCTGTACACGGGCGCGGCTGGCCCCGCCGGGCGGCACCGGCCCTGGAGTGCCTGGGCCGATCTGGCCGACGCGCTGGGGGCGCACCTGTTGACGCCGCAGCCATCCGGGCCGGGCCGCGCACGCTTCGGCCTGCGCCGTTACGCTGCCGCACCTGCCCCCGATGCAGGGGGCTACGGCACAGACGGCGACTGGGCGCGGGTGGACAAGCTGGAAGACCCGGTGCTGCTGCTGACGCTGGTAGAGGCGCTGCGCCGGATTGATCCCCCGGCGGGAGGGCGCGTGCTGGCGCTGGGCGTGAACAGCGGGCGCGAGCTGGACGCGCTGGCGCTGGCCTTTCCTGGGCGGCCCTTTACAGTTGTGGGTCTGGACACCGATGCCTCGGCGCTGGCTGTAGCACGCGGCAGATTTCCGCGTGCCGAATTTCTGGAACTGGACGTGGTTGGATTGCCAGTTCCAGCACTGGGCCGCTTCGATCTGATCCTGGCCCTGAGCCTGCTCCAGAGTCCGGGGGTGCGGCGCGACGTGCTGCTCAAAGCGCTGTGCAGGCAACATCTGAGCGAAACAGGCGGACTGGTGCTGGGCTTTCCGAATGCCCGTTACCGCGACGGCCTGCTCAGTTACGGCGCACGCATGAGGAATTTTGCGCGCCCGGACCTCAGCCTGCTGTGCGCCGACGTGACCGATACCCGCCGCGATCTGCAAAAGCGCGGCTTTCAGGTCTTCGTGACGGGTCAATATGAGGTTCTGCTGACCGCGCTCCCAGTTGAACATCGTGTGGGACGCGACTTGACTTTGTAATTCTTCCTGCAAAACCGGAAGGCAACCCACACATTAAAAAGCTATCCCCCTGGGTCCCCCCGGCGGGGGTATTTTCTGGTCTTCCCAGCCGAACATGAATTCTGATGTTGTGAAAAATCCTGTCTGGAATGGGTTCCAGCGTCATCTTTATAATCTCATTTTTCTCATTCTATGTGTCAACGATCAGAGCATATGCAAATTCCAGTCGGCCATGTAAGTAATGCGTAAGAGCAAGGTTTTTAACCTCAGTTCAGGAAAACAAGCCCTGCTGCCACTCCATCTGATTCTTCACCTTGCATTCATTTTTATAGGAGATCCCCATGAAACGTCACATGCCCACACTGCTGATCACGCTGCTGCTCTGCGGAGCTGTGGGCGCGGCGGCTCAGGGCGGTGAAGCCATCAGCCTGAAGCTGAGCATGCTGCTGGTCAAGACCGTCAAGGTGGCTGGCAAGCCCACCGAACAACTGCTGCCCAACCCCGGCAGCGTCAACCCCGGCGACGTGATCAGCCAGGTGGTCAGCGTGCAAAACGTCACCGCCAAAGTCGTGCGCGATCTGCCCGTGCAACTGCCCGTGCCCAGAAACACCGTGTACCTGGCTCCTGAAAAGAGCCTGAACAGCGCCCGAACCCTGTACTCCATCGACGGTGGCAAGACGTTTGCCGCCGCGCCCCTGAAAAAGACCATCACCGTGACCGAGAACGGCAAGTCTGTTCAAAAGGAGGTGGAGGTCCTGCCCAGCGAATACAACGCCGTGCGCTGGATCGTGGCGGAACTCAGCCCCGGCGCGCAGCTCAAGCTCGGGTACCGCGTCCAGGTCAGGTAAGCCCCCGCCCCTCCCAGCAGTCTCTGAATTTTATCTGAATGTCCACTGGCCGCCGAAGGCCGAAGCAACCAAGGAGAGTACCCGTGAAAGTGAATCCTAAATTCCTGACCCTGATGGTGGCCCTGGCCGCCGGAACCGCCGCCGCCGCTGGAACGCCCTCCGGCACCGTGATCACCAACACCGCGACCGCCACCTTCACCGACCCCACCACCAACGCGGCGGCTGCGCCGGTCAGCTCCAACACGGTCAGCACCACTGTCCTGCCCAAGCCGGATTTCGATATCGTGTACACCGCTGGAGCCGACGGCACCACGGCCACCGGGACACTGCCCGGCAATTATCAGGGACAGGTTCTGCCCGGCGGGTTGCTTGAAACGCCCTATAAAGTGGTCAACCTCGGGAACGTCGACAACTACGTCGTTCAACTGGCCGCCAACACCAATGGCAGCCCCAACGCGCCGACCAGCGTCAAGTATTACCTGGACGCCGACAACAACGGCCTGCTGGGTGCCGTCGAGCTTGCCGCCGGAGCGATCACGCAGGTCACCGTCCCCGTCGACAAACTGGAGACCGGGCAGGACGAGGGCATCGTCAGCATTATCCAGGTCATTGAAGTGCCCGCGAACGCCGTGGCTGGCGGTCAGTACGCGGCCAGCCCTCAGGGGACCGCCAATGTCTTCGATTTCAGTACTGGACAACTTGATGTTGACAGTGTTCTGAACGGCATTTTTGCCGTTTGGGCATTTGATCGTAGTCTGAAACGGCAGTAGGCGGCTTCCTGAAGCTGTGAAACAAGAAGAAGCCGCCCAGATCGACGCTATCAAGTTCGTCCAGCTCCTGAAAGAGCGCTTCCCCTTCTTGCGCCGCGATACCCTGCAACGTGCCCAGGATGCGATATGTGCGCTGATTGAGCAGCGCTCCACCAATCAGCAGCAGTGGTCCCAGGCCATGCCTGGGACTGGCTCCCCAGAAGCCAAGAAAAAGCGTCTGGGACGGTGTATACAGGATCCGCAACTGGACAGCGATTTCTTCCTGTCCT
>NZ_JNIV01000122.1 GCF_000701405.1 Deinococcus marmoris DSM 12784 | reverse complement strand
AGTTGGAGTTCGTGTTCCGCGATGCAAAACAGTTTGCAGGGCTGACCACCTGCCAGCTTCGTCAGACGCAGGCTCTGGAGAACCATTGGAATACTGCGTTCTTCGCGCTCAGTCTGGGACGGGCAGAAGTGCTGCTGGAGGCCGCTGGCCTCCAGGGTCGCCCGGCCACTTCACTGGTGTTTTCCTACGAAGACATCAAGCGGCGGGCCTTCAACCGGCTCTTTGCGTGGCGAATACTGAGCAATCTAGGTCTCCAGGCACGATTTGCCGAATTAGGAAAACATCCGTCCAGGCCGCTGGATTTGGGGGTCAAAGCGGCTTGAGGGTGGTCAAAACTGTCCGAACCATTGTCCAGATGGATTCCATGCGGAACAGTTTAGGCAGCTTTCAAAAAGAAGGCTGAGGCGCGTCCATGCGTGCCTCAGCCTTCTTTAATGCTGGAGTTCTGTCCTGCCGAGGCTCAGGCGTTCAGCTTCTCGGCGTAGTGCTTGCGGAGTTTGGCCACCTTGGGGGCGATCACGGCCACGCAGTACGGCTGGCGCGAGTTGTCGGCGTAGTAGTTCTGGTGGTAGTCCTCGGCCACATGGAATTCGGTGGCGGGTTCCACGCTGGTCACGATGGGCTTGCCGAACACGTCCTGCGCGTCCAGATCGGCCATGACCTCGCGGGTCTGTCGCTCCTGCTCGGGGGTATGGGGAAACACGGCGCTGCGGTACTGGGTTCCGGCGTCCGCGCCCTGGCGGTTCAGCGAGGTGGGATCGTGGGTGGCGAAGAACAGGCCCAGCAGGTCCTTGTAGCTCACCACCTGCGGGTCAAAGGTCACGCGCACGGCCTCGGCGTGGCCGGTGGTGCCGCTGCACACGCTGCGGTAGTCGGGGTGCGGGGTGTCGCCGCCGATGTAGCCGCTCTCAATCTTGGTCACGCCGCGCACCATCTGCATCACGGCCTCGGTACACCAGAAGCAGCCGCCCGCCAGGATGGCCTGCTGCGGACTAGAGGTGGCGGGGGATGGAATTTCACTGGTTGGGGTCTGGGTGGCGTCAGTCATGCTTCCATTCTGGCGCGGCGCATACACCCGAAGCGCGCCACAAGGCACGGTTGAGTGTTTAGGGAACGTTGATGCTGTAGGAATGTTGATAAGGAGAAGGCGATGCGCGTGGGCCTCTTTTCAGCTTCCCAGAAACAGCCGCGCCGCCACCACCAGCACGATGCCGCCGTAAATCCACTTCACGAAGGCGCTGCCGCGCAACATCGCCATGCGTGCGCCCACGGTTGCGCCCAGTGCGTTGGCGATGCCCATCGGCAGGCCGATCCAGAACACCATTTTCCCGCCGATGAAAAAGAAGATGAACGCGCCCAGATTGGTGGCGAAATTGATGGCCCGCGCATTGCCACTCGCCCCTACCAGATTGAAGCCCGTCAGTGCGAACAGAAACATCAGAAACGTGCCAGTGCCGGGGCCGAGGAAGCCGTCGTAGATGCCGATGATGAATGCGCCGGGCAGCGTCAGGGCCAGCGTGCGGGCGGTCAGGCCGGGGTAATGGTCCTCCAGGCCAAAGCGCTTGTTGACCAGCACCAGTGCGCCCACCGCCAGAATGACCACGCCGATCAGCGTGCGGAAGGCGTCCGGGTTGACGAAGCGCACCAGATACGCGCCAAACGCGCTGCCGATCAGGGCCAGCGGCACGAGGCGCACGATCAGCGCCAGATCCACATGGCCCTTGCGCCAGTACTGCACAGTGGCGCTGGCGGACCCGAAAATCGCCATCAGTTTGTTGGTCGCCACCACCTGCGCGGGCGAAAGCCCCATGAAAAACAGCGTGGGCAGCGTGATGGTGCCGCCGCCCCCGGCCACCGCGTCTATGAATCCGGCCAGAAAGGCCAGCGGGAGGCCGTACAGGAGGACTTCAGGACCGGGCACGAGGGGAAATGTAGCAGGTAGAAATGTCCAGGATCAGGAAGCGGGTTGATCTGCCTCCGCTGTTCCCAGAATCCGGTGAACCAGTTCCTGCACCATTTCGTCCGTGTCGCGGCGGCCATTGATGGAAACGGTCAGCAGGTCCAGCAGCAGACCGTCAATGGCGTAGTGCAGGAGCGTCACCTCGCGTGCGCCGCCGGGCAAGCGGGCCTGAAGGTAAAACTGCGTGTCCAGTGCAAAGTTGCGCTCCAGCGTGGCGGTCATGAGTTGCGCTAGTTCCGGGCGGCGTGCGGCTTCCAGGCGCAGCTCAAACAGGGCCAGCGTCAGTTCCGGGTGGCGGGTGGTGCGGGCCACGATGTCCTGGATGTATGTCATGGCCAGCTTCAGCGTGGGCGGCGCGGTGCCGACGTTCTGGAAGACTTCTGGAGCGGGGGCCAGCCGCTCAAAGATGCGCCCTCCCAGCGCCCCCAGCAGGGCGTCGCGGCTGTTGAAGTAATTGGCAGTGGTTCCCAGCGGCACGCCTGCTTCCCGGTCTACTGCCCGGTGGGTCAGGCCACGTGCGCCGAGGGCTGCCAGCACCCGCAGCCCCGCGTCTGCCAGATTCTCCCGCCGCGCCAGATTCTGAGCCATACCCGCAGGCTAGCACTGACCACTACGCCTGTGGTACTTTAGAACTACATCTGTAGTGGTTAGGGAGGTTGAGGTGCTGGAGGCAAAGCGCAAACTGGTGTATTTCATCGCCTGCACGCTGGACGGCTGTATCGCCAGGGGCGACGGCAACACCGATTTTTTTGAAACGGGCGGGGCATATCTGGCCGAACTGGCGGCAACGTTTCCCGAAGCCTTCCCTACCCATGCCCGAACGGCGCTGGGAATTTACGCGGCGGGTCAGCATTTTAACACCGTGATCATGGGCCGCAGAACCTATGACCCGGCCCTGCGGCTGGGCATCGTCAGCCCCTACGCCCATCTGCGGCAGTACGTGTTCAGTCGCCAGTTGCCGCCCTCGGATGACCCGGCGGTGACAGTGCTTCCGGGTTCTCCCATCGCTGCGGTGCAGTCCCTGAAAGCCGAGCAGACTGGACGTGACATCTGGCTCTGCGGCGGGGGAGAGCTGGCCGCCCAACTGCTGCCGGAGATTGACGAGGTGATTCTCAAACTCAATCCGGTGGTGATTGGTCAGGGGATCTCTCTATTTGGCCGCAGTCCAGCGGGCCGCAGCACTGGCCTGAACCGTTTTGATCTGCTGAAGGCCCAGCCGCTTCCGGGGGGCGTGGTGTTGTTGCACTACCGGGCGCGGGAAAAGTCCGTTCAGGAATGACATTCTTCTGTGGCCTGCGCTAGCCTCAAGCCCATGACCGCCTCCGCCCCGCCGATGGTGGGCCGCTTCGCCCCCAGTCCCACCGGGGCCATGCATCTGGGCAACGCCCGCACGGCGCTGCTGGCGTGGCTGCATACCCGAGCCTATGGGGGACGCCACATCCTGCGCTTTGAAGACCTGGATAAGGGCCGCGTGCGAAACTGGGCCTACGACGCCACGCGTCGCGATCTGGAATGGCTGGGACTGAACTGGGACGCGGAATACCTGCAATCCGAGCGGCTGGAACTGTACGCCGGGGCGCTGGCCCGCCTAGACATCTACCCATGCACCTGTACCCGCAAGGAAATTGCCGCCGTCATCCAGGCCAGCGCCGGAGCGCCGCACGGGGAGGAGGACGTATATCCGGGCATCTGCCGCTCTGGAAGTAATACTGGCCGTCCCGCTGCCCGGCGCTGGCGCGTACCCGATGAAGTGGTCTGCGTCTCCGATGGGTTGACTGGGGAAACCCTCTGCCAGCATCTGCACTCGGAGGTGGGTGACTTCGTTTTGCAGCGCAACGACGGTGTATTTGCCTATCACCTGGCCGTGGTGGTGGATGACGCCGACATGGGCGTGACCGACATTCTGCGCGGCATAGACCTGTGGACGGCCACGCCGCGACAGGTGGCCTTGCAGGGGGCGCTGGGAGTTCCGACGCCGCGTTATCTGCATGTCCCGCTGATGACGGATTTCCGGGGCGAGCGTCTAGCCAAGCGGGACGGTGCGCCCCCTGTGATGGCCCTGCGAGAAGCGGGCGAATCGCCGGAAAAAGTCCTCTCCGAGCTGGTGCGGAGCCTGGACTGGCTACCCTTTAACGCCGTCCCAGACGAGATCGGCGCGGCAGACCTCATTCCGCTCTGGCGCGAGTCTGGTCTTTTTCACCCAATGAAATCGTTGTCACAAACTTAGACAGGTTGTCTAAGTTTCTCGTCATTGTCCCGTTGGCAGAATCCTACGCTGATGCCATGACCTTGACCCTCCCCAGCTATCCACAGCCGGACGAGCGCGGGCGCTTTGGCCGCTTCGGCGGGCGCTACGTTCCCGAAACCCTGATTCCCGCCCTGGACAACCTGGAAGCCGCCTACCGCGAGGCCAAGACCGATCCTGCCTTTCTGAATGAGCTGGAACGCCTGCTGCGCGATTTCGTGGGCCGTCCCAGCGGGCTGTATCTGGCCTCGCGCCTGACCGAACACGCGGGCGGCGCGAAGATTTACCTGAAGCGTGAGGACCAGAACTATACCGGGGCGCACAAGATCAACAACTGTCTGGCGCAGGCGCTGCTGGCCGTGCGGATGGGCAAGAAGCGCGTGATCGCCGAAACCGGGGCCGGACAGCACGGCGTCGCCAGTGCCACTGCTGCCGCCCTGCTGGGCCTGGACTGTGTGGTCTACATGGGCGAGGAAGACATTCGCCGCCAGGAACTGAACGTGTTCCGCATGAAGCTGCTGGGCGCGGAGGTCATTCCCGTGACCAGCGGCACCGGCACCCTCAAGGACGCCACCAACGAGGCCATCCGCGACTGGGTGACCAACGTGCGCGACACCTTTTACATTCTGGGCAGCGTGGTGGGACCGCACCCCTACCCGGCGATGGTGCGCGATTTCCAGTCCGTGATCGGCGAGGAAACCAAGTGGCAGCTCAAGGAACTGGAGGGCCGTGAAGTGCCCGACGTCATCATCGCCTGCGTGGGCGGCGGCAGCAACGCCATCGGCATCTTCGCGCCCTATGCGTATCTGCCCGAAGACCAGCGCCCCCGCCTGATCGGCACCGAGGCGGCAGGCGAGGGTGTGGAGACGGGCCGCCACGCCGCTTCTGTGGCCGGGGGCCGGGTCGGCGTGTTGCACGGCGCGATGATGTACCTGCTGCATGACCACGAGGGCCAGATCACCCCGCCACACAGCATCAGCGCGGGCCTGGATTACCCCGGCATCGGCCCCGAACACTGCCTGTACAGCGAGACGGGCGTGGCCGAATACGTCCCTGTGACCGACGCGCAGGCGATGGAAGGACTGCAACTGCTGACCCGTCTGGAAGGCATCATTCCTGCATTGGAAAGCGCGCACGCCATCTATCACGCTGTCCAGTTGGCCCCCACCATGTCCCCGGATCAGATCATCGTGATCAACCTGTCCGGGCGCGGCGACAAGGATGTGGCCGAGGTGATGCGTCTGCTGGCGAAGGCGGAGGATGCCCCGATCAATGCCGAGCGTCAGGAGGTGCTGGCATGACCGCTGTTCAATCTAAGGGTGTGGCCCGGATTCGTGCCGCGTTTGAGAAGGCGAAAGCCGAGGGCCGTGCCGCCTTCATCCCCTTCATGACCGCCGGGTATCCCAGCGCCGCCGCCTTTCCTGCGCTGGCCGACGATCTGCTGGCCCGCGCTGATCTGCTGGAAGTGGGGCTGCCCTACAGCGATCCGCTGGGTGACGGCCCCACCATCCAGCGGGCCAGTGAGCAGGCGCTGGCAGACGGCACCAGCACGCGCCGCACCATTGAACTGGTCAAGGAACTGCGGACCCGTCATGACAAGCCCATCGTGATCATGACCTATGTGAATCCCATCTACGCCGTCGGCCCGCGCAAATTCATGGAGCTGGCGCAGGAGGCCGGGGTGGACGGGCTGATCCTCCCGGACCTGCCGCCGGATCAGGACCTGGAAATCGCTGATCTGGCCGCTGAACACGGCATTGCCGTCACCTTTCTGATCGCGCCCACCAGCACGCCGGAGCGCATCAAGCTGGTGGCCGAAGCCTGCACGGGCTTTCTGTATGCCGTCAGTGTGACCGGCGTGACCGGGGCGCGGGAAGGCACGGCGCTGGGCGAGGTTCCCGCCATGCTGGAACTGGCCCGGCAGCACACCGATGTGCCGATTGCCGTGGGCTTCGGCGTCAAGGACGCGCAGACCGCGCATCAGGTCGCGAATCTGGCCGACGGCGTGGTGGTGGGCAGCGCCTTCATCAACGCGGTGCGCGAGGGCCAGGATGTGCCAGCGCTGGCAAAGAGTCTGGCAGACGGCTGCATGCGCTGAGTCTCAATCTTCTGAGGCTGTAAGAACACCGCACGTTCCACCTTTTTAAAGTAGGCGGCAGAATGACCCTGCGCCGCCTGCTCCTGCTGTCCCAGCTCCCCTTCTGGATCTTGCTGGTGGCCGCCTTCGTGCTGCTCTCGGGGACACTGGACGCCCGCGTGCAGGCCACTGAACAGGCGGCCCAGACCCGCGCCAGCCTGACGGGCATCGGCCAGGTCATGCAGCATGTGGTGGATATGGAAACAGGTTTGCGGGGCTATGTCATCGCCGGGCAGCCCGCCTTTCTGGAACCCTATCAGGCCGCCCGCACGGCCCTGCCCACCGAACTGGCCATCCTGGGCGGGACAAGCGGTGGGGGTCAGCACCTGGGCCGCGTCCGTACCCTGATTGACCGCTGGCAGACCGAGGTGGCCCTGCCTGAAATCGCCGCCCGCCAGCGCAGCGAGGCCGAGGCGGGCGCACTGGTCAGGACGGGCGCGGGCAAGAAGATTCTGGACGCGATCCGCACAGAGGTGGCGGCCTACCGCGCCGAGAAAACAGCGCGGCTCATGGAACTGGACGCGGCGGCCTCGGCGCAGTTGCGGCGGCTGCGGCTGACGCTGTACGGCGTGGGGGGCGTTGCGCTGCTGGCCAGCATTGTCTCCACGCTGGTCAGCGCGCGGAGGATTTCCAGCAGTTTTGGCCGTTTCACCGCCGCCGCCCAGCGCCTGACCGACGGCGAATCCGGGGTGCGGGTGGAAACGCGCGGCCCCACCGAGATTCAGACGCTGTCGGGGGCCTTCAATCACATGAGTGAGGGAATGGAACTGGCGCAGGGGCTGGCCCTGACCCACGCCGACACCCTGGCCGCCCGCAACGAGTGGATGCGCCGCCTGGGCGACTTCGGAGACTGGATGCAGGCCGCCCGCAGCCTGGAGGAAGGCGCGCGGATTCTGGAATGCGCTTTGCCGGAACTGCTCCCTGGCACGCGCGGCACGCTGCTCCAGCACAACGCCTCGCGCAATCTGCTGCTGCCGCTGGCGGTCTGGGGCGGCGAGACAGGAGCGGCCACCCCGCCGGACGGCTGCTGGGCGCTGCGCCGGGGCGAGGCCGTGACGCCGGGGACGGACCGTTTGGCTCCGGCCTGCCTGGGCGGCCCAGGGGGCACCTACACCTGCGTGCCGCTGTTCTCGCACGGCGATACGCTGGGCATCATGCGGCTGCGCCCGGAGATTGAGGGTGCGGAGTTGCCCGCCGATCTGCTCGCCCTGTTGCCCGGTATCGTGCGGCAGGTGTCGCTGGCGCTGGCCGGACTGAGGTTGCAAGACCGCCTGCTTCAGCAAGCAATCCGCGATCCGCTGACTGGCCTGTTCAACCGCCGCCGCCTGGAAGACGAGCTGGACACCCAGACCGCCCACGCCACCGCCAGCGCTCAGCCCCTGTCGTTGATCGCGCTGGACGTGGATCACTTCAAGCGCCTGAATGACACCTTTGGCCACGACGCCGGGGACGCTGCCCTGGTGCGCCTGAGCACCCTGCTGCGTGACCTGGCCCCCCCCGGCAGCACCCCGGCCCGGCCCGGCGGCGAGGAATTCTCGCTGCTGCTGCCCGGTTACGATCTGGCGGCGGCCACCGCCCTGGCCGAACGCTTGCGCGCCGAGATCGCGGGCTGGACCCTGAACTATGCGGGCATCTCGCTGGGGCAAATCACGGTGTCGCTGGGCGTGGCCGGGTACGTTGCCCCGCTGTCCACCCCTGGCGCGCTGGTCCGCGCCGCCGACGAGGCCCTGTACAGCGCCAAACGTCAGGGCCGCAACCGCGCGGTGGCCTCTCAGCCGCTGAATCCTGGAGCGTGGTCGGCCCTGTTGCCCGCCTGAGTGAGCGCCTGAGCCGCCGGGACTGCATGTCTCCCGCCTTCAACCTGACGAATCTGGACGACGCGCCCCGCTTCTGTCCCCTACCATGTCGGCATGACCGTCCAAATCAAGTCTTCAACGCTGCTGGCCTCGCTGTTGCTGGGAGGCGTCCTGGGCAGCGCCGGGGCGCAGGTGGGCCAGCCCCTCGCCCCGTTCCTGAGAAGTCCGGCCCTGGTCACTGCAAAGCAGGGTGCGGCGGGCCTGCTGACCTTTGCCGACGGCTCCAGCGCCGTGCTTCAGAGCAAGGGCGGCTACCTGACGGCGGCGAAGATCATGGTGGTCAATTCGGACGGGGCGGTGGCAAGAGCGGCAGAACTGACGGGTGTGCTGAGCGGCTTCGGGTCCGGGCTGGCCGGGCCGATGCTGGAGTTTCTGAAGCGGGAGGACGTGGTGGGGCAGCTTCCGAAGGGCCTGACTATCAGCGCAGACCCCTTCGCCATTGGCCTGAAAACCGACGGCAAACGGTTGACCGTGAACCTGAGCCTGGACCGCGTGGCCGACGGAACGTTTGCGCCCACCACCAACGCCCTGCCCGCTAAAAAGTCTGGGAAGGGGAGCGTGGTGCTGCGCGTCTACAGCGACTTTCAGTGCCCCTACTGCCGCCAGTTCGAGAGCCAGACCCTGCCCGCGCTGCTGCGCGCCCTGCCCGACGACGTGCGCGTGGAGTTCCATCAGTTTCCCCTCGAATCCATTCATCCCTTTGCCCGCCCCGCCGCCGAGGCCAGCGAATGCGCCGCCCAGCAGGGCAAATTCTGGGCCTACAAGGACGCGCTGTTCCGCGATCAGTCGTGGCTGGCGGGGGGCGATCCGGCCCCGGTCTTCACCGCCCTGGCGGCAGACACACGGCTGAGGGCCGACACCTTCAAAAGCTGCCTGTCCAGGCGCGGCGGCAAGGCAGCGGTGGACGCCGGACTGGCCGAGGCGCGGCGGCTGGGCCTGAACAGCACCCCCAGCGTCTTTGTCGGCCCATATCAGGCGGGGGACCCCTACGACGCAGCGGCCCTGCTGGAACTGATCAAATTCACCCGCGCGGTAGAGGTGAGTAAGCCTTGACCCGGCCCCTTTACCATCAGGATTCGGCGGCACTCTCGTTTACGGCCAGCGTTCAGGCCGTCAGTGCTTCGGAAGTCGCGCTGGACGCCACCGCCTTTTACCCGGCGGGCGGCGGGCAGAGCGCCGATCACGGCCTGCTGCGCTGGGACGGGGGAGAAGCGGGCGTCGTGGACACCCGCAAGGACAAGGCGACGGGGTTGATCTGGCACAAACTGGACGGCACCCCTCCGGCAGTCGGCACGCCGATCACGGGCGAGGTGGACGCTGCGCGGCGCTGGCGGCACATGGCGCGGCACAGCGGCGAACACCTGCTGGCGCAGTGCTTCGTGCGGATCAATCCGGCCTTCGCGGTGGACGCAGTCAACATGACCCACCCCGAATGCACCCTCGATTTACGTGGCGATCCCACGGAGACCGACGTGCGCGCCGCCGAGACACTGCTGCGGGAAACGCTGGCCCGCCAAACCCTGACGCTGGACACGCCCACCGTTTCTGAAGCAGAGCTGGCAGATTACCCGTTGCGCCGCGAAACGAAGGTGCGTGGGCAGGTGCGGCTGGTCATCTTCAGAGGCGAGAACGACCAGTCCTTCGACGTCAGCGCCTGCGGCGGCACCCACGTTCCGCAGGCCAGTCTGGCGGCCCCGGTGGTGATTCTGCGAGCCGAGCGCATCCGGGGCGGCGTGACCCGCGTGGTCTTCATGGCAGGCGAAGAGGCGGGGGAATATCTGGGCGGCATCTACCGCGACTCCCGTGCGCTGGCCCAGACCTTCAGCGTGCCGCCAGATCGGCTGACGGAACGGGTGGAGGCGTTGCGCGCGGACCTTGCAGACTCGAAAGCGGAGGCGACTCAACTGAGAGAAAAGTTGGGCCGCGTGCTGGTAGAAGCTACGCCGCCCGACATCCAGGGTCTGCGCTGGCTGGAGCTGGACGATCCGGCCCTTCTTCTGCCCGTTCTGAGTGGCGTTCCCACCGGAGAGGTGCGTGTGGCCTTGAGTGAGGGTGGACGCTGCGGCATCGCCAGCGCACGGCCTGAGGTTCATGCGGGCGAGCTGCTGCGGGCGGCGCTGGCCGTCACGGGCGGCAAGGGCGGCGGGCGGCCTGAACTGGCCCAGGGCAGCACGCTGGAGCCAGGGGGATTTCTGGCCGCTGTTCGGGCGGCGCTGACCTCCACCCAGACCTGCTGACCCTGCTAACCTGTGTCCCCATGAGCATTCACCTCAACGCAGAAAAAGGCCAGATCGCCGAAACCGTGCTTCTCCCCGGCGATCCACTCCGTGCCCAGCACATCGCCGATACGTTCTTCGAGAACCCCGTCCAGCACAACAACGTGCGCGGTATGCTGGGCTTCACCGGCACCTACAAGGGCCAGAAAGTCAGCGTGCAGGGCACGGGCATGGGCATCGCCAGCTCGATGATCTACGTCAGTGAACTGATCACCGACTACGGCTGCAAGAACCTGATTCGCGTCGGCACGGCGGGCAGCTACCAGGAAAACGTGCATGTGCGCGACATCGTGCTGGCCCAGGCCGCCAGCACCGACAGCAACATCAACCGCATCCGCTTCGGCGAGAAGACCTTTGCCCCCATCGCAGATTTCGAGTTGCTGATGCACGCCTACAGAATCGCCCAGGAACGCGGGTTCACCACCCACGTCGGCAACATCATGAGCAGCGACACCTTCTATCACGACGATTTTGACCAGTACAAGATCTGGGCCGACTACGGCATCCTGGCCGTGGAGATGGAGGCCGCCGGGCTGTACACCCTGGCTGCCAAGCACGGCGTCCGCGCCCTGACCATCCTGACCATCAGCGATCATCTGGTCACGCACGAGGTGACCACGTCTGAAGAGCGCCAGCAGACCTTCGATCAGATGATCGAGGTGGCGCTGGACGCGGCCCTGGCCCTGAAATAAATTCTTGACCTGAAATAAGTTCTGGACCTGAGATAAATTGCAGCGTCATCGTGGGAGCCAGTTGGAAGCTCGATTCTTCCAACTGGCTCCTCTATTTGCAGCTCATACGGATTCCGTCTGTTTCGCGTAGAAATCGGGACAGCGCCGATTCCTCCGCTCCACGCCCGGAACCCGTTTTTCTCCTGCTCACTCCGTTCGGATTTCCAGGTGTTTCCAACACCTTTCAATCGGAGTCCGTATCAATCAATGGTTCGGACAGTTTTGACGAAAAGTAGGGGTGGCCCAAAAAACGGGTCTCCGGTAGGGTGAGGTTCTCAAGCCCACACCCAAGGAGACCCAATGACTATTTTACCTGTGCTGCTCACCCTGCTCAATCTCCCCGCTGCCCAACAGCGTTTTTTCCTCCACCTGATGCCGGTGTGGCAGGCCATTCCTGGCCGAATCAATGCCCTGAATCTCAGCCGTTACAGCGGACTCCACGAACGTACCTTCCGCCGATGGTTTCAAAAGGCCCTCCCGTGGAATACGCTCCAATGGAGCGTACCGGAACT